>NZ_JBIUTD010000013.1:0-198317 GCF_044741705.1 Kitasatospora sp. NPDC088134
ACCACCCGGCTGACCGCCGCCCCGGACAGAACCGGGCAATACCTCCGCCCGAAACCATGCGCGGCAGCCTAAAACGGTATCGAACGCCCTCTGAGCGTTCGCGCCGATCACTGCCGCCCGAGTCGTTCCATGCTGTTCGACGAGCCGGCGGATCCGCTCTTCGGCCCAGCTCAGCATGGCCGAGCCGATGCCTTGGCGGCGGTGCTGGGGCAAGAGGTAGCCGCGGTGCAGGTAGAGCCACGTATCGTCCCGCTCTTGCCACCACCTGATCGTCGAGTAGCCGACGACGCTCCCGTCGTGCACCACCAGGATCTGATTCTCGGCCGGCTCCTCCAACTTGGCCGAGGCTTCGGCGATCTCGGCTGCTGTCGGGAGCCCTTCCACGACCGAATGGGCATCCACCCCGTCCTGTTCAGCGCACCCCAGCCGCACCGCGGCCATGGCGTCGTGGTCTTCGCCGCCGCGATACGGCCGGAGCCCGAAGCCGATCGGAAAGCCCTGTCCTGGTGTGTCGTCCGCCATGACCGGATGGTCTCCAACTTCGCGGCAGGTCCGCCACCCTGTTCATGCCGTTCCTCCTGTCGCTGCCGTCCGTGGCCGTTCAACGAGGTGGCCGCGTTCGAAGCGGGCCCGACGCGGACGAGGTGCCGCCCCACGCGGGTGACCTTGGTCCGCAGCCTGACCGCAGAGCCGAGGAACTGCTCCAGCGCGGGCACCAGGCCACCGGAGGACAGACCGGGCAGGTGGAGCAGCGGCCGCACCTCGGGGACCTTCGGCACCACGACGCCGGGATCTTCGAGGAGAACCGCTGGCGCTCGCCGATGGCATCGTCCACCCGGCGGTCGTTCACCCACGGCGCGGTGGCCTCGGCGGGGCCGGCGGCGGTGACCACGGTCCGTGTCCGTGGTGGCGGGGCGGACCACCGGCCAATGCCCGCGCTCGTCCCGCTCGGGGCTGCCCCACACGTCCTGAGTATTGCTCGCCATCCGCCCGACGGTGGCCGAACTGCTCTTCCCCCCAAGGAAGTTCCACGTTCTCGCTGCCGGGTCACCGCCTGCGCGGTGCTGACGCTCCGTCAGGCCGCCGAAGGCGTCCCGGACGGGGTGCGGCCGTGTTCGGTGGTGGCCATGGCGCGGCGGACGAGGGGGCGCAGGGGGCGGGCCTGGAGGGCGCGCATGGCGAAGGCGTTGAGGCGGATGCCGAGGGCGGTCTCGGGGGCCACGGAGGCGAGTCGACCGGGGGGCAGTTGTTGGGCGGAGGTGACGCGGGGGCGCATGGCGCGTTCGAAGACGGCGAAGGCGGCGGGCAGGTGGCCGGGGGCGGTGAGGGCGGTGGCGGTGAGGGCGGTGGCGAGGGTGGCGGCGCCGCGGAGGGCGAGGGCGGTGCCGAGGCCGCTGAGCGGGCTGGCGCACCAGGCGCTGTCGCCGAGCAGGACCACCCGGCCGTCGTGCCAGCTCGGCATCCGGATCTGGTCGAAGGTGTCGAGGGCGAAGTCCTCGGCCTGCCGGGCGGCGGCCAGGAATTCGGCGGTGCGCCAGCCGACGTCGGCGAAGGTGCGGTCCAGCAGGGCGAATCGGGCTTCACGGTCCTGGCGGGGCGGCAGGGTGTCGGTGGCGAAGGTGAGGCCGATCTCCTGTTCGCCCGGCCGGCCGGGGCGGGCTGCCACACTGCGGCGGCCGGGTGCGTTGTGGATCAGGAACCAGCCGTCCAGCGGGGGCGTCCCGGGCCGCTCGGGGAGGGTGAACCAGGCGTGTGCCAGGCCGAGCGGCTTGCGGTGGTGCTCCTCGGGGCCGAAGCGCAGGGCGCGGACCCGGGAGTGCGCGCCGTCGGCGCCGACCACCAGGTCGAACTCCTCCGCGGTGCCGCTGCGGAACCGGGCGAGCACGCCGTCGGGGGTGTCCTCCAGGGCGTCGACGGTCTCGCCGAAGCGGTGCGTGACATTCGGGCCGGCCGCCTCGTGGAGGATCCGGGCCAGGTCGGTGCGGAGCAGTTCCTCCCGGGAGACCAGGCCGCCCCCGTCGAAGGCGGTGACCGGCATCTCGGCGAGCCGCCGCTCGTCCGCGTCGATCCAGGCGGCGCCGGCCTGCGGCACCAGGCAGGCCAACGCGGCCGGGAGCAGGCCGAGTTCGTCCAGTACGTCGCGGCAGTCGCCGCGCAGGTCGACGGTCTGCCCGCCGGTCCGCGGGGCCGGGGCGATCTCGGCGACGGTGACCGTCCAGCCGGCCCGCCCCAGCATCAGCGCGAGGCTGTCCCCCGCGATCCCGCCGCCCACCACCAGTACCCGTGCCATGACGCCCTCCCGTTCGCTTCGACCCGCATAATGCGAATCTTTCGCATGAAGACTGGCACGCCGACCGTCACTAACGCAACAGATTCGCAGTAGTGGTCGGCGGGGAGCGGGCGGGGCGATAGGCTGGCACGGTGACGCAGACCACGGGGACGTCCCGGCCCGGCGGCCGGACCGCCCGCACCAGAGAGGCCGTGCACGCGGCCACCCGCGAGCTGCTGGCCGAATCCGCCGACGGCACGGTGGAGATCGCGGAGGTCGCGGCGCGCTCCGGCGTGCACGTGGCCACCATCTACCGCCGCTGGCGGACCGCCGACGGCCTGATCATCGACACCGTCGTGGCGGAACTGGGCGAACGCTCCCCGCTCCCCGCCACCGGCGACCTGCGGGCCGACCTGCTCGACTGGACCGGCCGGCTCCTCACCGACCTGCACGACCCCGGCCACCTGGCCTTCTTCCGCGCCATGCTGCGGGCCGGCGGCCAGGCCGGGAACGGCCTCGACTTCGCCGAACCCCGCATCGGGCAGATTCGGGCCACCCTGGAGGCCAGCGGCACCACCGTCCTCACCTGGAGCGACGTCTTCGAACTGATCCTCGCCCCGGCGTACGTCCGCGCCCTGCTCGCCTTCCCGATGGACCCCGCCACCGAGGCCGCCCGCCTGGTCGACAACGTGTTGGCGATCCGGGCTGCCCGCGAGCGGGCCGAGGAGGACCGGAAGGATTCCTGACGGCCCGTCAAACAGTTGATACGGCGCGGGATTTCAGCTGTCGGGCCGCGACCTGGCGGCGGTGACGGCGTCGGTGTACAGCTCGGTCGTCAGGTCGGTGTCGGCGATCCCGAGGCGGTGCAGGACGCCGCGCACGATGGAGAGGCCGAGCAGCGGGAAGCAGAGCAGCCCGGGGCGTCGGCGCAGGACGCGGGTTGCTGTGCGTATGATTCCGGGCTTCATCCGGGCGGCCGCTCAGGTGTGCGGGGACGCGCAGACTGCACGCGTGCGCCACCGTGGCGATCACGGCCTTCGGAGCAGGTGGTCCGGGTGTGGCAGGGTGGGGCCCGGTCCGGCCCCCGCGGTGGGGGTGGACGGTGCGTCAGGTCGTTGGAGAGGCGGGTCGGTCGACATGGGTGTCACGCTGGGCGTGGTGGTGCTGACGATGGGCACCAGGCCGGTCGAGTTGACGGCGCTGCTGGATTCGGTGCGCGCGCAGGAGGGGTCCGGGGCGGGTGTGCGGACGGTGGTGGTCGGGCAGGGGGCGGGGCTGCCGGAACTGCCGGGGTGGGTGGACGTCGTGGAGCTGCCGGAGAACCTGGGCATCCCGGGCGGCCGGAACGTCGGGGTGGAGCGGTTGCGCGAACTCGGCGGCGCGGACGTGCTGGTGGTGCTGGACGACGACGGGCTGCTGCCGCGCACGGACACCTTCCGGCTGGTCCGGGAGGCGTTCGAGCAGGACCCGGGGCTGGGGATCGCCTCGTTCCGGATCGCGGACGAGACCGGGTTCACCCAGCGCCGGCACGTGCCGCGGATCGGCAGTGCGGACCCGCTGCGGGGCGGCCCGGTGACGGCGTTCCTCGGTGGCGGGCACGCGATCCGGATGGCCGTGGTCGACCAGGTCGGACTGTTCCCGGCCGAGTTCTTCTACTCGCACGAGGAGACCGACTTCGCCTGGCGGGCCCTGGACGCGGGCTGGCGCATCGACTACCGGCCGGACCTGCTGCTGCAGCACCCGCGCACCGACCCGGCCCGGCACGCCTCGTACTACCGGATGACCGCCCGCAACCGGGTCTGGCTGGTCAAGCGCCGCCTCCCGGCCGTGCTGGTGCCGGTCCACCTGGGCGTCTGGATCGGGTTCACCCTGCTGCGCCGCCCGCCGCTGGCGGGGCTGAAGGCGTGGTGGGGCGGCTTCTTCGAGGGCGTCCGGACGCCGTGCCCGCCGCGCCGGCCGATGCGGTGGAGCACCGTGTACCGGATGGCCCGCCTGGGGCGCCCGCCAGTGCTCTGAGCGGCTGCGCTGTTCCGGCAGGGGGCGTGCGGGCTGCTGGACGGCTGCTGGACGTCCGATCTGCTGTCGGCGAATGGCGGGGTGGCGGCGGGTCCGGCCGCGCAGGCTGGGGCATGGACATCATCGAGGTGCGGCCGGGCCTGCGCATGCTCCGCTTCCCGGTGGGGGCGGCCTACCTGTGGCGGGACGGCTCCGAACTGACCCTGGTCGACACCGGGACGGCGGACCGCGCGGCGGAGATCGAGGCGGTGCTGGACGGCGCGTTGCGGCGGATCGTGCTGACGCACTGGCACGAGGACCACACCGGCTCCGCCGCCGAACTCGCCGAGCGGCACGGGGCGGAGGTGGTGGCGCACGCGCTGGAGGCGCCGGTGATCCGGGGGCGGGCGGCGGGGGCGCCGCCGGTGCTGGAGGAGTTCGAGGTGGCGATCAGGGCGGCGCTCCCGCCGCTGCCTGCGGCCCCGCCCTGCCGGGTGGACCGGGAGGTGCGGGACGGCGACGTGGTGGAGTTCGGCGGCGGGGCCGAGGTCCTCGCCGTGCCCGGGCACACGGACGGGTCGATCGCGCTCCATCTCCCCGGCCCGCGACTGCTGTTCACCGGGGACGCCGTCGCCAACGTGGGCCGGACCATGCTGGGCGTGTTCAACACCGACCGGGCCCGGGCCGTCGCCTCGCTGCACCGGCTGGCCGAACTGGACGTCGACACGGCGGTGTTCGGGCACGGCGAGCCGGTCGCTGGCAGCGCGTCCGCCGCGCTGCGGGAGGCGGCCGGAGCCCTGCGGGAGGCGGCGCACGCGGCCGACGCAGCCGTGCGCCGGGAAACGGCCCGGTCGACCGATTCCAAGGGGTTCAACGGTCGTAGGCGGTGAGCGCGCTTGGCCGGCAGGCCGGGAAGGGTACGGACCCAAGTGGCAATCAGCTGGGCGCCACGGGCTGTTCGAGAAGCTCCTCCGGTCCGTCGAATCCGCAGCGCCGGTACAGCGGCGCGCTGCGCTCGGACGGCCACACGATCAACGTGTCCAGGCCGTGAGCGCGCGCATAGCCGGTCACCTCGTCGAGCAGGGCCCTGCCCAGACCGCGATTGCGCTGTTCGGGGACGACGTAGAAGTTGGTCACGTAGCCGAGGGTGTCGGAGCCCGGGTAGGGACTCGGGACCTTCTCCACGAGACACAGGAAGACGTGCCCACAGGGTCGGCCGCCCACTTCCGCGACCCAGACGCGCCACGGCCCGGCCATCCGGGAACGCAGCCACTGCTCGCACGCGGCGGTGAACTCCTCTTCTTCCTGCGGGACCGCGTCCCCGCCGTCCTCCACCTTGAACCGCCGGCGCAGGGCCGCCAGCGCGGGCGCGTCGTCGGGCTCGGCCCGGCGGACAACCACGTCACTCATGACCACACTCTCGCAGGCCGGTCCGCCGAGCGGAACGCTCCACGGCCGGCAGCGACCCCTCGGCAGCGCCCCCTCGGCGTCGATCGTCTAGGCGTCGATCGTCCGGGCGTCGAGGAAGTCGAGCAGCAGCGGGTCCACCAACGGGGCTCCGGCGGTGGGCAGTTCGTGGTGGCCGAGGCCGGGCAGGATGTCGATCCGGGCGTGCGGGAGCAGGCGGCGGGCCCGGTCGGCCGTCCGGGCGGCGTCGTGCACCCGGCTGCGGGCGGCGAACAGGGCCAGCACCGGCAGGTCGAGCGGGGACGGGTCGAGGGTGCGTCCGACCACGGGGCGGGCCCGGCCGGGCAGGGTCGCGCCGAGGACGTACAGGCGGGCGAAGTCCGGGTCGGCGGCCGGGCTCTCCCAGCGGAGGTAGTCGCCGACCCGGCGGGCGGTGGGGCGCAGCAGCATCGGCAGCACCCGCAGCAGGTAGCCGGGGCGGTGGCCGCCGAACACCTGGGTGGGGTCGAGCAGGGCGAGGCGGCGGACCCGCCGGGGTGCGTGCAGCGCGTACCCGGTGGCGATCCAGGCGCCGTAGGAGTGCCCGCACAGGGCGGTCTCCGGCAGGTCGAGCCCGTCCAGGACGGCGTCCAGCCAGGCCGTCAGGTCCTGCGGGGTGCGCAGCGGGCGGCCCGCGCGTTCGCTGCGGCCGACGTCGCCGAGGACGTCGACGGCGTGCACCCGGTGGCGGGCGCCGAGCGCCGGGGCGTTGGCGTACCAGGCGGTGCCGGTGCTGCCGCCGCCGGGCAGCAGGAGCAGCGGCGGACCATCCGGCGGACCGTAACTGTGCACCCGGGTGGGCCCGTACGGGGTGGGCACGGTGCGTGCGGCGGTGCCGGCCGGCCAGCGGGCCAGCAGCGCGTCGTAGGCGGTGGCGAAGGTCTCGGGGGTGGAGTGGAGGGTGGAGCGGAAGGTGGGGGCGGTCTCGGGCACACCGGCTCCTCGGGGGGCGCTTCGGGTATTCTCTCGCTGAACGAGATAATAGGCGAGCGAGAGGACGGTGCGCCAATGGCGGGTACGGAGGAGCGGACGGACCCCCGGCTGCTACTGATCCACCAACTACGGGCGACGACCGTGGAGTTCGACCTGCTCGCCGCGGAGTTCGCCGCCCGGAACGGGCTGCACCCCACCGATCTGCGGGCCCTGATCGCCCTGCTGGACGCCGCCCGGGCCGAGCATCCGATGACCCCGGGGCGGCTCGGCGGGGAGCTGCGCCTCAACTCGGCGGGCACCACCACGCTGATCGACCGGCTGGAACGGCTCGGCCTGGTCCGCCGTGAGCGCGACACCGCCGACCGGCGGCGGGTACTGCTCACCGTCGAGCCGCGGGCGGTCGAGCTCGGCTGGTCGTTCTTCGGCCCGTCCATCGCGGCGCTGCTCACCGCGATGGACGCCTTCACTCCGGACGAACTCGCCGTCGCCGGACGCTTCCTGACCGCGATGGCCGCCGCGACCCGGGAGACCGCCGACCGCCACCGCGACTGACCCGGGCCGGTGGTACGGCTACTCGCCCTGGCCCGCGCTGCCGACCGGGCCGATCTTGACCGGGGAGTCGGTGCCCTCGGTGACCGGGAGGGCGGCGGCGCCGGGCCAGGCCAGGGTGACGGGCTGGGTCTCGTCGGGCGGGGTCACCACCAGGCCGGTGATCCGGACGCCGCTGCCGCCACCGGTGCCGCCCGCCGGGTAGCTGATGCCGAAGTAGGTGGACTTGCCGCTCTTCAGTACCCCGGCGACGACCGGCTCACCGGAGCGCTTCGCGGAGACGGTGCCCGCCGAGGTCTTCAGGTCGACGCCCGCGTAGCCGGAGATCATGCAGTCGTCGCCGCTGCGGTTCTTGAACTCGACCACCACGGTGCGGTCCGCGTCGCCGCTGATGCTGCGGTCGGCGGCGGTGACGGTCAGGTCCGCGGTGCGGCACTTGGCGCCCTTGGCGCGGCCGGTAACGGCGGGAGCAGGGCCGCCGGTCGCGGGCGGCGTGCTGCCCTTCGCGGAGGCCGCCGGGGTCGCGGAGTGCTGCCCGGCGGCCGGGGTGCCCTGGGTGGAGGTGCTAATCCCGTCGTCCTGACAGGCTGTCAGGGTGAGGGCGGCGGTGGCGGCCAGGATGGCGAAGGTGAGCTTGCGGACGCGCATGGGGTTCCTCCGGGTGGGGCGGGGCTGCCGGGCGCTCGCCGCTGCGAGCGGGTTTCCGATCAGCAGGACACCGGCCCCCGCCGGACCGTTCCGTCCCGGCCGCCACCCGGACAGTGCTGTGACACAAACCCCGGAGCCACCCGCCGGCCCGGGGCCGGAACCACCGCCGACCTGCGCGGACGCCGCCCCGTACCACCGCCGGGCACCCCGGGGGCGGTCGGGACGGAGCCGTTACCAGGACGTTTCTGCCCCCGGAACACGACGGGCGGGACCGGAGCAGAGAGGGCGCCAGTTGTGCGAGAGGGCCCAGAAAGAGTTAGAAGCTCTCACCAGAGTTAGGGCGTTTCGCCGGATCCAACCGCTGCCGCTGGGGCTATCAGCCCTCACTGAAGCTTGAGGGTGATGCAGGCGTTAGAGCCTCTCACCAAAGCGAGAGGCCGTCAGCAGAGCAAGAGACCCTCACCAGGGTGAGGAGGTATCAGCGGGCGGGCGGATCAGGGGCGGTGACGGTACGTCAGAACGATGTGGGTGGCCAGGCCGAGCAGCAGGCCCCAGAACGGGGCGCCGATGCCGAACAGGGTCATGCCGGAGGCGGTGGCCAGGAAGGTGACCACGGCACCGTCACGGCCCCGCTCCTCGGCGACCGCGGCGGCCAGGCTGCCCTGGAAGGAGGCCAGCAGGGCGACGCCGGCGATCACCGCGATCAGGGCGTGCGGCAGGCCGGTGAACAGGCTGACCAGGACTCCGCCGAAGCTGCCGACCAGCAGGTAGAGCAGGCCCGCGGACATCCCGGCCACGTACCGGCGGCGCGGGTCGGGGTGGCTCTCGGGGCTGGTGCAGATGGCGGCGGTGATCGCCGCCAGGTTGACGCCGGGCGAGCCGAACGGGGCGAGCAGCACCGACAGGCCGCCGGTCGCGCCGACCAGCAGCCGGTCGTCGGGGTCGTAGCCGGAGGCCCGCATGATGCCGAGGCCGGGGGCGTTCTGCGAGGCCAGCGCGACGATGGTGAGCGGCAGTGCCAGGCCGACGGCGGCGGGCCAGGAGAACGCGGGGGTGGTCCAGACGGGGTGGGTGGGTCCGCCGGAGCCGAGGTGCAGCGGGAGTCCGACGGTGGCCGCGGCCAGCAGCGCGCCCGCGAGCAGGGCCAGCGGGACGGCGTAGCGCGGCAGCAGGCGCTTGGCCAGCAGGAAGACGGTGAAGCTGCCCAGCACCAGGGCGGGGGTGGCGCGCAGCTCGGCGAAGATGCCCGCGCCGAAGGTGAACAGGATGCCGGCCAGCATGGCGTTGACGATGCCGGTCGGGATCGCCCGAATCAGCCGTCCGAACAGGCCGGTGGCGCCGAACAGCGCGACGGCGACCGAACTGAGCAGGAACGCGCCGACCGCCTCCGGGTAGGGGTACGCGCCGAGGCTGCCGATCAGCAGGGCCGCGCCGGGGGTCGACCAGGCGGTGATCACGGGGGTGCGGGTCCACCAGCTGAGCAGCAGGCAGGTCAGTCCGCTGCCGATCGACACCGCCCAGATCCAGGACGCGGTGTGCGCCGCGTCGAGGTGTCCGGCGGCGGCCGCGGCGAGCACCACGACCAGCGGGCCGGAGAACGAGACGGCGATGCACACCAGGCCGGCCAGCAGGGCGGGCAGTGAGACGTCCCGCCGCAGCGAGGGCCGGTCCGGCGGCGGGACGGGGTGCTCGACCTGGCCGGTCCCGGCGGGCGCGGCGGTCCGATGATCTGACATGGCAGCAGTATCCCGGCACCCCGGCGCCCGCCCGCCGGGGCCCTCCCGGGACACGACGGACGGACGGGCGGACGGGCGGACGGGCGGACGGGCGGGACCCGAGGGACGGACCCCGACGGGTCAGGAGAGCGGCGCGGCCGTCAGCCAGGAGGTGTCGGCGCTCCAACTCCCGGCGCTGTCCCAGGCGTTGCCGCCGACGCCGTCGCCGGCGACGTAGCCGGTGTAGGTGTAGTGGCGCAGGAAGCGGTTGGGGTAGTTGGCGGCCTGGAAGGAGTAGCCCTGCCCGCTGTGCCCGGCCTGCAGGCAGAAGGTGGCGTCCTGCTTGAACAGGGCGGTGCCGTCACTGGCGGCGGTGTGCAGTTGGAAGCCGTAGTGGCGCAGGTACTGGCCGGGGGCGGCGGCGGACTCCAGGGACAGGCAGGAGCTGTCGGCGAGCCCGGCCCGGACGATCCAGGTGGCATCGGCCCGGTCGGCGGCGGAACTGCCGGAGGTGAGCGGGGAGATGGCCACCGTGGCGTCGGCGCTGCGGCGCAGGTAGTCGGCGGTGCAGCAGGCGGTGGTGGCCTTCAACGAGACCCGGGCGCCGGGCGTGAGGGCGCTCGACGTGACCTTGCCGGGCTGGTAGTTCGCGGTGGTGATGTTGGCCTGGACGGCGTTCTCGGTGGCGTCGGAGGGGTAGCCGGCGGTCAGCACCCCCTCGTAGAAGGTGCCGCTGGAGGACTTGCTGTTGTCGCCGCCGATGCCGAGGATGATCGCCCCTTCCTTGTGCATCGGGTGGTAGCCGGCGACGTTCGGGCGGACGCCGTTGTAGTACGTGGACAGGCCGCCGGACTGGGCGTTGCCGGCCTTGATCGCCCACAGGTTGGGGGCGCCCTTGACGATCGCGGTCAGGAAGCGGTGGCTGACGCTCGGGTCGTTGGCGTTGTAACCCGCGTTGACGCCGGAGAACAGGCCGTTCTCCAGGTCGGCCATCACCCAGGGGCCGTTGCCGGTGCCGGAGCCCCAGATGGTGCTGTCGCCGAAGTAGATGGCCTCCATGTGGCCGTTGCCGGTGTCGAGGTTGTTGGTCTCGGCGTTGCCGTAGTCGAAGCAGCAGCCGCCGCCGAAGTGGGTGCCGTCGAGAACGGCGTACATGCCTTCGGGCTGGTCGCCGGTGGCGATGCCGTTGGTCCTGTTGTTGCGGTAGCCGGTGCCCGCGGCCACGTAGACGCCGTACGCCTTGTGGCCCGCGACGGTGACGGGGGCGGCGGTGGCGGGAGCGAGGTCGTCGGGGCCGCCGGCGGCGCCGCCCGCGGGGGCCTGGGTGAGGTGGTTGCCCCGGCCGGACTGGTCGTAGATGACGGTGATGACGCAGGTGGTGCCGGCGCAGAAGGCGTCCTGGGCGGCGGCGTCGGCGTACCCGCCGGTGCCGAGCACGCCGATGTTCCTGGTGGCGGCGTCGGAGGCGCGGCGGACCTGGTACAGCGATCCCTGGTAACCGCCGTACAGGGCACGGGTGGTGGAGTGGGCGGCGACGCAGGGGGTGCCGCCGGCGGCGTAGAGGTCGCAGGGGGCCTGGGCGACGGCCTGCGCGGCGGTCTCGGTGCCGGCCAGCAGGGCGGCGGCGAGGGCCAGCGTGCTGCCGGCGGCGAGCAGGGCGCGCCGGGGGCGGCGCAGCCAGGTGGGAGCAGCCAAGGGAGGGGTCTCCTTTGCCGGGTGGGGGTGGGTGGGGAGCCTGCGGTCGGCCGGGCCGAACTTTCTGTTAGCGCTAACAATTCAACCCGGAGAATCGCCAACTGACTTGTAGAACAAGGGAGTTGGGGCGATCGACGGACGACCGGTGACCACTATCCGCACTCGCCGGTCCACCGTCAAGACATCGAACGGCCGAAGCGGTGGACGGTGGTGGAGCGGTACTCCTCCCCCGGGCGCAGGACGGTGGAGGGGTAGCAGGGGTGGTCGGGCCGGTTCGGGGAGTCGGGGTGGTGCTGGGTCTCCAGGGCGATGCCCGCGTGCGCGCGGTAGGGGCGGCCGGAGCGGCCGGTGACCGAGCCGTCGAACAGGTTGCCGGTGTAGACCTGGAGGCCGGGTTCGGTGGTGCGGCACTCCAGGCGGCGGCCGCTGGCGGGGTGTTCGAGGACGGCGGCGGTCCGCAGCTCCCCGCCGGTGCCGTCCAGGACCCAGGCGTGGTCGTATCCGCCTCCGGCCAGGGCGAGTTGGGGGTGCGGGTCGGCGATCGCCGGGCCGAGCAGCCGGGGCGTGCGGAGGTCGAAGGGGGTGCCGGTGACGGGTGCGACGGGGCCGAGCGGGATCAGTTCCGGGTCGACCGGGAGGTAGCCGGCGGCGTCGACCCGCAGCAGGTGGTCCAGGACGCTGCCGCTGCCCTCCCCGGCGAGGTTGAAGTAGGCGTGGTTGGTGAGGTTGACGACGGTGGGCGCATCGGCGGTGGCCCGGTAGTCGATGGTCAACTCGCCCTCGGCGTCGAGCAGGTAGCCGACCTCGGCGTCGAGCGCGCCGGGGAAGCCCTGGTCGCCGTCGGGGCTGTGCAGGCGCAGCCGGACGCCGACCCGGTCGTCCGCGCGGACGGGTTCGCCGTCCCACAGGCGGGTGGCGAAGCCGTCGGGGCCGCCGTGCAGGGTGTGGCCGGTGTCCTGGGTGGCGAGGCGGTGGACGGTGCCGTCGAGGGGCAGCCGGCCGCCGGCGATCCGGTTGGCACAGCGGCCCACGGTGGCGCCGAAGTAGGCGGCGGGGCCGAGGAGTTCGGCGACGCGTCCGGCGCCGAGGACGAGGTTGGCGCGCCGCCCGTCCCGGTCGGGGGCGTGCAGGGCTTCGAGGCGGGCGCCGAGGCTGAGCACCTCGGCGGTGACGCCGCCGGGGGCGCCGAAGGTCCAGCGGGTGATCCACCGGCCGTCGGGCAGCGGCGCCACCTCGGACTGGACGATCCGCAGCTGGGCGGGGCGGGCGGGCACGGGCGGCTCCGTGGGGCGAGGGGCGGGGAGAGGTCGGCGCCCCTCCCCGGTGACGGGCGGTCGGCGGGGCCCGGGCGGGTCGGCGGAGCCCGGGCGGGTCGGCGGGGCCCGGGCGGTCAGAGCCCCTGGGCGAGGCGGAAGTACGCCTGGTTCCAGCGCAGTTCGCGGGTGAAGCGGCGGACGGTGGTGTCGGCGTCGATCAGGACGAGTTCGACCCGGAGCATCTCGGCGAGGTCGTCGAGGTGGTCGGCGCCGAGCGCGCGGGTCAGCACGGTGTGGTGCGGGCCGCCGGCGGTGAGCCAGGCCTCGGTGGAGGTGCGCAGGTTCGGGCGGGGCCGCCAGACGGCGCGGGCGACGGGGAGGTTGGGGAGCGGTTCGGCGGGTTCGACCACCTCGATCTCGTTGGCGACCAGGCGGAACCGGTCGCCGAGGTCGGCGAGTCCGACCACCAGGGCGGGGCCGGGCGCGGCGTCGAAGACCAGCCGGACGGGGTCCTCGCGGCCGCCGATGCCGAGCGGGTGGATCTCGCCGGTCGGGGTGGCGGCGGCAATGCTCGGGCAGACCTCCAGCATGTGCGCGCCGAGGATCAACTCCCGTCCGGGCTCCAGGTGGTAGGTGTAGTCCTCCATGAAGGAGGTGCCGCCGTCCAGGCCGGTGGCGGCGGTCTTGAGGGTGCGCAGCAGGGTGGCGGTCTTCCAGTCGCCCTCGCCGCCGAAGCCGTAGCCGTCGGCCATCAGCCGCTGGACGGCCAGGCCGGGGAGCTGGCGCAGGCCGCCGAGGTCCTCGAAGTTGGTGGTGAAGGCGCCGAAGCCGCCGTCCTTCAGGAAGCCGCGCAGGCCGAGTTCGATCCGGGCGGCGTAGCGCAGCGCGTCGTGGCGTTCGCCGCCGGGGCGCAGTTCGGGGGCGAGTCGGTAGCTCTGGTCGTACTCCTTGACCAGGGTGGTGACGTCGGCGTCGGCGGCGGCGTCGACGGCGGCGACCAGGTCGTTGACACCGTAGGTGTTGACGGAGACGCCGAGGCGGAGTTGGGCCTCGACCTTGTCGCCCTCGGTGACGGCGACGTCGCGCATGTTGTCGCCGAACCGGGCGAGTTTGAGGGTGGCGAGGTCGGCGCGGGCGGCGGCGGCCCGGGCCCAGGTGGCGGTGCGCTCGGCGACGGCGGGGTCGGCGGCGTGGCCGGCCACGGTCTTGCGGGCGACGCCGAGGCGGGACTGGACGTAGCCGAACTCGCGGTCGCCGTGGGCGGCCTGGTTCAGGTTCATGAAGTCCATGTCGATGCTGGCCCAGGGCAGGTCGCGGTTGGCCTGGGTGTGCAGGTGCAGCAGCGGTTTGCGCAGCGCGTCGAGGCCGGCGATCCACATCTTGGCCGGGGAGAAGGTGTGCATCCAGGCGATCAGGCCGACGCAGGCGTCGTCGGCGTTGGCCTCCAGGCAGGTCCGGCGGATCGCGCCGGCGTCGGTGAGGACGGGCTTCCAGACCAGGCGGACCGGCAGTCCGGCGCCGGCGAGCTGGTCGGCGACCTGCCGGGACTGCTCGGCGACCTGCCGCAGGGTGTCGGCGCCGTAGAGGCCCTGGCTGCCGGTGAGGAACCAGATCTCGCGTCCGGTGAATGCCTCGGTCACTGGTGGTTCTCCTTCACTGGGCAGCGGGGCGCTGGCCGTAGACGTTCTGGTAGCGGAAGTTGAGGCGGTCGATGTCGTCCATCGCCAGCGGCTGGGGGTCGCCGAGCAGGCGGGAGAGGTGGACGGTGCGGGCGACGTCCTCGCACATGACGGCGGCCTTGACGGCGGCGCGGGCGTCCTTGCCGATGGTGAAGACGCCGTGGTTCTTCATCAGGACGGCGGGCGAGCGGTGGCCGTCCAGGGTCTCGACGATGCCGCGGCCGATCGAGTCGTCGCCGATCAGCGCGAACGGGCCGATCGGGATCTCGGCGCCGAACTCGTCGGCCATCGCGGTCAGGACGCAGGGCACCGGCTCGCCGCGGGCGGCCCAGGCGCTGGCGTAGGTGGAGTGGGTGTGCACCACTCCCCCGACCTCGGGGCGGTGGCGGTAGACGTAGGCGTGCGCGGCGGTGTCGGAGGACGGGGCGTGCTCGCCCTCGACGACGTTGCCGTCCAGGTCGCAGACGATCATGTTCTGCGGCGTCAGCTCCTCGTAGGCGACGCCGCTGGGCTTGATGACCAGCAGGTCGGCGCCGGGGACCCGGGCGGAGACGTTGCCGGCGGTCCACACGACCAGCCGGTAGCGGACCAACTCCTGGTGCAGGTCGCAGATCTGACGGCGGATCAGGTCGAGGGTGTCACTCATGGCGGGTCATACCTCACTGGTCAGGGCGGCGTTGCGGATCGCCCGCAGGCGGTGCAGCAGCAGGTCGTCCCCGGTGCCGAACTGCTCGTGCAGCAGCCGGTATTCGGCGTACAGCGCGTCGTAGGCGTCGGCGCGGGCCGGGTCGGGCAGGTAGGCGTGGCGCTCGACCCGGCCCATCGCGGCGGCGGCGGCCCGGATGTCGGGGTGGGCGCCGGCGGCGACGGCGGCGTGGATCGCGGAGCCGAGGGCGGGGCCCTGGTCGGAGCCGGCCAGCGAGACGGGGCGGCGCAGCACGTCGGCGTGGATCTGCATCAGCAGGGCGTTCTTCTTGAGGCCGCCGGTGACGACGAACTCGGTGACGGGGACGCCGCCGCGCTCCAGGGCCTCGACGATGGTGCGGGCGCCGAAGGCGGTGGCCTCCAGCAGGGCGCGGTAGACGTCCTCGGGGGTGGTGGCGAGGGTGAGGCCGGCGATGACGCCGGACAGGTGGTGGTCGACCAGGGTGGAGCGGTTGCCGTTCAGCCAGTCGAGCGCCACCAGGCCGTGCGCGCCGACGGGTTGGGCGGCGGCCTTGCGGGTGAGCAGCTGGTGCGGGTCCTCGCCGTTGGCCTCGGCCTCGGCGAGGTAGGGGGCGGGCAGGCCCTGGCGCAGCCACCAGGCGAAGACGTCGCCGACGGCGCTCTGCCCGGCCTCGTAGCCCCAGGCGCCCTCGGCGATGCCGCCGTCGACGACGCCGCAGATCCCGGGGACGTCCGCGAGGGCCGGGCCGTTGACGACGTGGCAGGTGGAGGTGCCCATGATCGCCAGCAGCCTCCCGTTCTCGACGGCCTGCGCGGCGGGCGCGGCGACGTGCGCGTCGACGTTGCCGGCGGCGACCGCGATGCCCTCCGGCAGGCCGGTCCGGGCCGCCGCCGCGGCGCTCAGCGAGCCCGCCCGCGAGCCCAGCGGCGCCAGCGGGTGCGCCAGCCGGGTGCGGGCGAAGTCCCCGAACTGCGGGTGCAGCGCGGCCAGGTACTCCTCGGACGGATAGCTCCCGTCCTGGAAGATCCCCTTGTACCCGGCGGTGCAGGTGTTGCGGGACTCGGCGCCGGTGAGCTGCCAGACGATCCAGTCGGCGGCCTCGATCCAGCGCTCGCAGGCCGCGTAGACCTGCGGGTCCTCCTCCAGCACCTGGAGGGCCTTGGCGTACTGCCACTCGGCGGAGATCTTCCCGCCGTAGCGGGGCAGCCACTTCTCGCCGCGCTCGCGGGCCAGCGCGTTGATCCGGTCGGCCTGTCCCTGGGCGGCGTGGTGCTTCCACAGCTTCGGCCAGGCGTGCGGGCGTTCGGCCCATTCGGGCAGTTCGGCCAGCGGGGTGCCGTCGGCCCGGACGGGCAGCACGGTGCAGGCGGTGAAGTCGGTGGCGATGCCGATCACCCGGGCCGGGTCGACGCCGGCGGCGGCCAGCGCGGCGGGGACGGCGGTGTGCAGCGCCTCGCGCCAGTCCTCGGGGTGCTGGAGCGCCCAGTCCGGGGGCAGGCGGCGGCCGGTGCCGGGCAGCCGGTCCTCGATGACGGCGTGCGGGTAGGGGTGCACGGCGGTGCCGAGTTCCGCGCCGTCCCGGACCCGGACGACCACGGCGCGGCCGGAGAGGGTGCCGAAGTCGACGCCCACGACGTAGCTCTCGGTGTCCCCGTCCGGGGCGGGGGGCAGGTCGGTCACGGTGGTGTCCTTCGCGCGTAGGTGGCGGGAGTTCGGGGTTCGGTGGGGGCGGCGGGTCAGCGGCGGCGGGCGGTGATCAGGCGCTGCAGGACGATGAAGACGAACAGCAGGGCGCCGATCACGATCCGGGTCCACCAGGAGCTGAGGGTGCCCTGGAAACTGATCACGGTCTGGATCAGGCCGAGCACCAGCACGCCGAGCAGGGTGCCGAGCAGGTAGCCGGAGCCGCCGGTCAGCAAGGTGCCGCCGATGACGACGGCGGCGATCGCGTCGAGTTCCAGGCCGACCGCGTGCAGGCCGTAGCCGGACAGCATGTAGAAGGTGAGCAGGACGCCGCCGAGCGCGGAACAGAAGCCGCTGATCGCGTAGACGGTGGTCCTGGTGCGCTGCACCGGCAGGCCCATCAGCAGCGCGGACTGCTCGCTGCCGCCGAGCGCGTACACGTTGCGGCCGAGCCGGGTGTGGTGCAGGACCACGAAGCCGGCGGCGACCACCAGCAGGGCGATCAGCGCGCTCGGCGAGACGAACAGGTCGCCGAGCGGGATGCGGGTCTGCGCCATCGCGGTGTACTGCGGGTCGGTGATCGAGATCGACTCGATGCTGATGGTGTAGCACAGGCCGCGGGCCAGGAACATGCCGGCCAGGGTGACGATGAACGGCTGGATCTCGAAGACGTGGATCACCCAGCCCATCACCCAGCCGCCGGCCGTGCCCATCAGCAGGACCAGCGGGATCACCAGCAGCGGCGGCCAGCCGTGCTTCTCGACCAGCCAGGCGGAGACCATGGTGGACAGCGCCACCACCGCGCCGACCGACAGGTCGATGCCGCCGGTCAGCACGACGAAGGTCATGCCGACCGTGACGACCAGCAGGAAGGCGTTGTCGATCAGCAGGTTGAGCACGACCTGGCCGGAGAAGAAGCCGTCGTACTGCACCGAGCCGACGCCGAACATCGACACCAGCAGGACGGCGGTGACCAGCAGCGGGATCTGCCCGCGCAGGCGGGTCGTCAGGGCGTGGGCGTTCATGCGCCGACCTCCCGGTGGGTGGGGGCCGCGGCGTGCGACCGGGTGGGGCGCCGGGTGCGGGCGCGGCGCCCGGCGAGCTTGGCGCGGAAGGCGGGCGACTGGATCAGGCAGACCGCGATCACCACGAACGCCTTGAACACCAGGGTGGTCTCCGGCGGGATGCCGACGGTGTAGACGGTGGTGGACAGGGTCTGGATGATCAGCGCGCCCAGCACGGTGCCGCCGATCGAGAACCGGCCGCCGTTCAGCGAGGTCCCGCCGAGCACCACCGCGAGGATGGCGTCCAGTTCGATCCACAGGCCGGCGTTGTTGCCGTCCGCGGCCGAGACGTTGGAGGACACCATCAGGCCGGCCAGCGCCGCGCACAGCGCGCTGAACACGTAGACCAGGGCGACCAGGCGCATCGCCCGGATGCCGACCAGCCGGCTCGCCACCGGGTTGCCGCCGACGGACTCCAGCAGCAGGCCGAGCGCGGTCGAGCGGGTCAGCACGACGGCGGCGGCCACCACCGCGGCGGCCAGCAGGACGGCGAACGGCACGGTCAGCCAGTAGCCGCCGCCGATCAGCTTGAACGGGTCGCTGGTGACGGTGATGATCTGCCCGTCGGTGATCAGCTGGGCCACGCCGCGGCCGGCCACCATCAGGATCAGGGTGGCGATGATCGGCTGGACGCCGATCCTGGCCACCAGCACCCCGTTGGCGAGGCCGAGCAGCAGGGCGGTGCCGAAGGCGATGCCGACGGCGGTCAGCACGGTGGCGACGCCGCCCGGGTCCGGGGACTCGCTGATGTGCAGGCAGGCCAGCGCGCCGGCGATGGCGACGGTGGAGCCGACCGACAGGTCGATGCCGCCGGTGGCGATCACCAGGGTCATGCCGAGCGAGACCAGGATCAGCGGGGCGCCGAAGTGCAGGATGTCGATCAGCGAGCCGTAGAGGTGGCCGCCCTGCAGGTGCACCGCGAAGAAGTCGGGGGTGAAGAACAGGTTGGCGACCAGCAGCACCGCCAGCACCGCGGCCGGCCAGAAGAGGCGGTACCCGGTCACCACCTTCAACGGGTGGGCGTTCCCAGCCGTGTTCATGCGTCCGCTCCGCTCGCTCATGCGTCCGCTCCGCTCGCGATGGTGGCCATGACGCGCTCGGGGGTGAGCGCGTCGTCGTTGTCCAGCAGGGCGACCATCCGGTGGTCGCGCAGCACGCCGACCCGGTGGCTGAGCCGCAGCACCTCCTCCAGTTCGGCGGAGATGAACAGCACCGCCATGCCGTCCTCGGCGAGCCCGGCCACCAGCTTCTGGATCTCGGCCTTCGCCCCGACGTCGATGCCGCGGGTGGGCTCGTCGAGGATCAGCAGCTTCGGGTCGGTGATCAGCCAGCGGGCCAGCAGCACCTTCTGCTGGTTGCCGCCGCTGAGGTTGCGCACCAGCGCCTCCGGGTCGCCCGGGCGGATGTCCAGGGCGCGGACCCACTTCAGCGCGTACGCGTCCTGCGCGGTGCGGGAGAGCGGCCGGAGCCAGCCGCGGGCGGCCTGCAGGGCCAGCACGATGTTCTCCCGGACCGTCAGGTCGCCGACCAGGCCCTCGGTCTTGCGGTTCTCCGAGCAGAACGCGATGCCGTGGCCGATCGCGTCGCGCGGGCCGCGCAGCACCGCCTTGGCGCCGTCGATCCGCAGCGTGCCGCCGTCGCTCTGGTCGGCGCCGAACAGCAGCCGGGCCGCCTCGGTCCGTCCGGAGCCCAACAGCCCGGCCAGGCCGATGACTTCACCGGGGCGGACGGCCAGGTCGTACGGTTCGACCGCGCCGCGCCGGGTCAGGCCGTCGGCCTCCAGGAAGGCCTTCGCGGTGCTCGGGCCGGTGCGCTCGCGGCGCTTGCCGCCGCCGAGCCGGTCCAGTCCGGCGAGTTCGGAGCCGATCATCCGGGAGACCAGTCCGATCCGGTCCAGCGCGCCGATCGGGTACTCGCCCTCCAGCCGGCCGTTGCGCAGGATCGTCATCCGGTCGCAGATCTCGTAGATCTGGTCGAGGAAGTGCGAGACGAACAGGATCGCCACCCCCTGGTCGCGCAACCGCCGCATGACGGCGAACAGTTGCCGCACCTCGTCGCGGTCCAGGCTGGAGGTGGGCTCGTCCAGGATCAGCACCTTGGCGTCGACGGCGACGGCGCGGACGATGGCCACCAGTTGCTGGACGGCGATGGAGTAGGTGTTCAGCGGCGCGTTGACGTCGATGTCGAGGTCGAGTTCGCGGACCAGTTCGGCGGCCCGGCGGCGCATCGCGGCCCAGTCGATCAGGCCGAACCGGCGGGGTTCGCGCCCGATGAAGAGGTTCTCCGCGACCGACAGGTTCGGGCAGAGGTTCACCTCCTGGTAGACCGTGCTGATGCCGGCCTGCTGGGCCTGCAGCGGCCCGGCGATCCGGACCGGCTCGCCGGCCAGCAGGACCTCGCCGCCGTCCGCCCGGTACACGCCGGTGAGGACCTTGATCAGCGTGGACTTGCCGGCGCCGTTCTCCCCCATCAGGGCGTGCACCTCGCCGGGCAGGAGCCCGAAGTCGACCCCGTCCAGCGCCACCACCCCGGGGAACTCCTTGCGGAGCCCCCGCACTTCCAGGACCGGTCGCTGCCGCACCCCGGTTCTCCTCTCGTCTGTCCCGGGCCGGGCCGCCCGCGGGCGGCCCGGCCCGGCGGGGCGGTTCAGTACTGGCGGTTGGGCAGGGCCGCGGTGGCCTGCTCGGGGGTGAAGGTGCCCTCCTCGGTCTTGATCCGGCGCGGCACGCTCTCGCCGGCCTTGACCTTCTTCGCCAGGTCCATCAGCTGGTCGCCGAGCAGCGGGTTGCACTCCACGTCGTAGTTGATCTTGCCCTGGGACATCGCGGTGAAGGCGTCCTTGACGCCGTCCACGGAGACGATCCTGATGTCGGTGCCGGGCTTCTTGCCGGCCTCCTCGATCGCCTGGATCGCGCCGAGCGCCATGTCGTCGTTGTGCGCGTACAGCACGTCGATCTTCGACTGGGACTTCAGGAAGGCCTGCATGACCTCCTTGCCCTTGGCCCGGGTGAAGTCGCCGGTCTGCGAGGCGACCACCTTGAACTTCGGGTCGCCCTTGATCGCGTCGGCGAAGCCGGACTTGCGGTCGTTGGCGGGCGCGGAGCCGGTGGTGCCCTCCAGCTGGACGATGTTCACCTCGCCGCTGCCGGAGGCGTACTGCTTGACCAGCCAGTCGCCGGCCTTCTTGCCCTCCTCGACGAAGTCGGAGCCGAGGAAGGAGACGTACAGCGACTCGTCCTTGGAGTCGACCGCGCGGTCGGTGAGGATCACCGGGATGTGCGCGTCCTTGGCCTCCTTCAGGACGGTGTCCCAACCGGACTCCACCACCGGCGAGAAGGCGATCACGTCGACCTTCTGCTGGATGAAAGAGCGGATCGCCTTGATCTGGTTCTCCTGCTTCTGCTGCGCGTCGGAGAACTTCAGCTCGATGCCGGCCTTCTTCGCCGCGTCCTGGACCGACTTGGTGTTGGCGGTGCGCCAGCCGCTCTCGGCGCCGACCTGCGAGAAGCCCATGACGAGCTTGTGGCCGGAGCCCTTGTCGGCGGAGCCCGAACCGCCGCCGGAACCGCAGGCGGTGAGGGCGGCGACCATCGCACCGGCGACCAGGGCCGCCGCAACTCTCTTGGACATGGGGGGACTTCCTCTCGGAGCGGGATCGTCGATCGGGGTGGGGCACGACCCTCGAGGGAGATTGTTAGCGCTCACAATCGGAGTCAACAAGGCACCCGACAGCCCGTTACCCAATCTTGACCGGGGCGGCCGCCCCTTGCGGCGGGTTCCGGTCCGCGCCATTCTGTGAGCGCTCACAAAACGGCGAAGGGGGCGAGGACTTGGGGACCGAAACCGCCGCCCCGGAGGCGCGGCAGCCCGTGATGGCGGACGTCGCGAAACTGGCGGGGGTGTCCCACCAGACGGTGTCACGGGTCCTCAACGGCGCCCCGCACGTCCGCCCCGGCACCCGGGACCGGGTGCTCGCCGCCATCCGGGAGCTCGACTACCGCCCCAACTCGGCCGCCCGCGCCCTGGTGACCCGCCGCTCGCAGACCCTCGGCGTGGTCAGCTTCGAGTCCACCCTGTACGGGCCCGCCTCGATGCTGGACGGCATCGAGCGCGCCGCCCGCAGCGCCGGGTACTTCGTCAGCGTCGCCAGCCTGCGCTCACTGGACACCCGCTCCGTGCAGGAGGCCGTCGACCGGCTCCGCGACCAGGGCGTCGAAGGGGTGGTGGTGATCGCGCCGCAGACCTCGGCCGTCAGCGCCGTCGCCAAGGTCTCCAGCTCGGTGCCGGTGGTGGCGGTCGGCTCCGGCGCCCGCTCCAGCATCCCGACCGTCACGGTCGACAACCGCTCCGGCGCGGAGGCCGCCACCCGGCAGCTGCTCGACCTCGGCCACCGCACCGTCCACCACCTGGCGGGCCCGGCCGGCTGGCTGGAGAGCCAGGACCGCCAGGAGGGCTGGCGGCGCGCCCTGGCGGCCGCCGGCGCCCGGGTGCCGGCCGTGGCGGTCGGCGACTGGAGCTCCCGGTCCGGGTACGAGGCCGGCCAGCGGATCGCCCGGCTGGGCGACGTCACCGCCGTCTTCTGCGCCAACGACCACATGGCCCTGGGGCTGCTGCGCGCCCTGCACGAGACCGGCCGCCCGGTGCCGGGCGACATCAGCGTGGTCGGCTTCGACGACATCCCCGAGGCCGCCTACTTCATCCCGCCGCTCACCACCGTCCGGCAGGACTTCGGCGAACTCGGCCGCCGCGCCCTGGAGTTGCTGGTGGCCGAACTCGGCGGCACCGGCCACCCGGTCACCCGGGTGCAGATCACCCCCGAGATGGTGCTGCGCCGCAGCGCCGGTCCGGCGCACCGCGCCTGAGCGACGGGCGGGTCGGGGCCGGGACCGGTGCGGTCGCACCTCTGGACGGGCCCTCGCGGGCGGGGATACAAACGCCTATGTTAGCGCTAACATCCCCTCGGTCTCCGCCCCACCCGGAAGGACCAGATCCGCGATGTCGCTCTCCTCCCCGAACCGCCGCAGCCTGCTCAGGGCCACCGGCGTCCTGGCCCTCGCACCGGCCGTCGCCCTCGCCCCCGCGAACGCCGCGGACGCCGCGCCCGCGGCGGCCACCGGCTCCTCGACCCGGCCGTTCGACCTCGGCCAGGTCCGGCTGACCGCCGGCCGGCTGCGCGAGAACCAGGACCGCACGCTGGCGTACCTGCGGTTCGTCGACGTCGACCGCCTGCTGTACAACTTCCGCGCCAACCACCGCCTGTCCACCAACGCCGCCACCGCGAACGGCGGTTGGGACGCCCCGGCGTTCCCGTTCCGCACCCACGTGCAGGGGCACTTCCTCAGCGCGTGGGCCCAGGCGTACGCGGGGACGGGCGACACCGCCTGCCGGGACCGGGCCGCGTACCTGGTCGCCGAACTGGCCAAGTGCCAGGCCAACAACGGCGCGGCCGGGTTCTCCCCCGGCTACCTCTCGGGCTTCCCGGAGAGCGACTTCACCCAGTTGGAGGCCGGGACGCTCAAGAACGGCAACGTCCCGTACTACTGCGTCCACAAGACCATGGCCGGCCTGCTCGACGTGTGGCGCCTGCTGGGCAGCATCCAGGCCCGGGACGTCCTGCTGGCCCTGGCCGACTGGGTCGACCGGCGCACCGGCCGACTGACGCAGGACCGGATGCAGGCGCTGCTGGAGACCGAGTTCGGCGGCATGAACGAGGTCCTGGCCGACCTCCACCTGCACACCGGGGACGCGCGCTGGCTGACCGTCGCCCAGCGCTTCGACCACGCCGCGGTGTTCGACCCGCTGGCGGCCGGCCAGGACCGGCTGAACGGCCTGCACGCCAACACCCAGGTGCCGAAGTGGATCGGCGCCGTCCGCACGTACCTGGCCACCGGGACGGCCCGCTACCACGACATCGCCGCCAACGCCTGGAACCTCTGCACCACCGCGCACAGCTACGCCATCGGCGGGAACAGCCAGGCCGAGCACTTCCGCGCCCCGAACGCGATCGCCTCGCAGCTGACCAACGACACCTGCGAGCTGTGCAACTCGTACAACATGCTCAAACTCACCCGCGAGCTGTGGCAGTTGGACCCGGGCCGGGCCGCGTACTTCGACTTCTACGAGCGCACCCTGCTCAACCACGTGGTCGGCGCGCAGAACCCCGCCGACCCGCACGGGCACGTCACCTACTTCACCCCGCTGAAGCCCGGCGGCCGCCGGGGCGTCGGCCCGGCCTGGGGCGGCGGCACCTGGAGCACCGACTACGACTCCTTCTGGTGCTGCCAGGGCACCGGCCTGGAGTCCCACACCAAACTGGCGGACTCGGTCTACTTCCACGACGGCAGCACGCTGATCGTGAACCTGTTCGTGCCCACCGTCCTCACCTGGGCCGAACGCGGCCTCACGGTCACCCAGAGCACCTCCTACCCCGCCGAGGACACCACCACGATCAAGCTGTCCGGCAGCACCGGCGACACCTGGTCGATGCGCGTGCGCATCCCGTCCTGGACCTCCGGCGCGACCCTGAGCGTCAACGGCGCCGTGCAGAACGTCACGGCCGCGCCCGGCGGTTACGCCGTCCTCACCCGCGCCTGGGCCTCCGGGGACACGGTGACCGTCAGGCTGCCGATGCGCATCGCGCTCGCGCCCGCCAACGACGCCCCGGACGTCGCCGCGGTCAGCTACGGCCCGGTCGTGCTGTGCGGCAACTACGGCAGCACCGCCCTCGCCGCGCTCCCGGTCCTCGACCCGGCGTCGATCACCCGCAGCGGCACCGCGGGCCTCGCCTTCACCGCGACCGCCGACGGCTCCCCCGTCGGCCTCGGCCCGTTCCACGACGCGCAGGGCTTCCACTACACCGTCTACTGGAACACCGGGGGCAGCGGGTTCCGGCTGCTCAACGCGGGCAGCGGGCTCGTGCTCGGCGTGCAGGACATGTCGACCGCGGACGGCGGGCGCGCCCTGCAGTGGGCCGACAGCGGCACCGCCGACCACGACTGGGGGCTGCTGGTCGACGGCGCCGCGCTGCGGCTGCGCAACGCCAACAGCGGCAAGGTCCTGGGCGTGCAGGACATGTCCACGGCCGACGGCGCCCCCGTGCTCCAGTGGGCGGACAACGGCACCGCCGACCACCGGTGGAGCGTCGTCGGGGCGGCCGACGGCTCGCACGGGCTGCGCAATGCCAACAGCGGCAAGTTCCTCGGCACCGCCGGCGGTTCGACGGACCGGGGCGCCTTCGCCGTGCAGGTCCCGGACGCCGGTGCGGCGACCGCCCGGTGGTGGTTCCTGCCGACCGGCACCCGGCGGGTCCAGAACGTCGGCAGCGGGCTGCTGCTCGGCGTGCAGGGCATGTCGGGCGCCGACGGCGCCCTCGTGCTCCAGTGGGGCGACAACGGCACCGCGGACCACCGGTGGACCGCGGTGGTCGACTCCGGCGGCCACCTGCGGCTGCGCAACGCCAACAGCGGCAAGGTCCTCGCCGTGGAGGGCGGCGGCACGGCCAACGGCTCCCGGATCGTCCAGTGGGCCGACGACGGGGCGGCCGACCACCGCTGGCGCCTGCGGTACGGCGGCGGCGGCGCCTTCCGCATCCAGTCCGCCGTCAGCGGCCGCGTGCTCGGCGTCTCGGGGGCGTCCGCCGCCCAGGGGGCCCAGGTCGTGCTGTGGGACGACAACGGGACGTCCGACCACCTCTGGCGCTTCCTCTGACCGTTCTGACAGTGCCGTCCCTCGGGACGGGTCGCCCCCAGGCTGGCGGACCGGAACGGTCCGGCGGCCCGGGGCGCGTCCCCTGATCCTCCGTCAACCCGCTTCTGCGCACCTCCTCTTGACGTGCCCGGCGCCCGGCTGGCTTGATGGGGCCTTGGGAGCGCTCCCATGCCCTGCCTCCCGTCCCCTGCACCCCCACGCGAAGGAAGGCCCCACCATGCCTCCTGCCCTCTCCGGCCCCGGGCTGCCCCGGCGCGCGGCCGCCGCGCTGACCGGCCTGGTCCTGGCCGCCGGCGGCGTCACCGCGCTGGCCCCGGCCGCCACCGCGCTCGGCACCGCCGCCACCGGCGCCGTCGCGGCTTCCGCGAGCGCCGCCGACTTCCCCGTCCGGGTGAACCAGCTCGGCTACCTGCCGGACGGCCCCAAGCGGGCCACCGTGGTCAGCGCGGCGACCGCCCCGCTGGCCTGGCAGCTGCGCGACTCCTCCGGCGCGCAGGTCGCCGCCGGCAGCACCGTCGTGCACGGCGCCGACCCGGCGTCCGGCCAGTCGACCCACCTGGTGGACTTCGGCGGGTACACCGGCACCGGCAGCGGCTTCACCCTGGTGGTCGGCGGCTCGGCCAGCCACCCGTTCGACATCTCGGCCGCGCTGTACGACGGGCTGCGCGCGGACAGCCTGAACTTCTTCTACCAGCAGCGCAGCGGCATCGCGATCGACGCGGCGCTGGCGGGCGGCAGCGCGTACGCCCGCCCGGCCGGGCACCTGGGGGTGGCGCCGAACAAGGGCGACACCGGTGTGCCGTGCCAGGCCGGGGTGTGCGACTACCGGCTGGACGTGCGCGGCGGCTGGTACGACGCGGGCGACCAGGGCAAGTACGTGGTGAACGGCGGCATCGCCACCCGGGAGCTGGTCAACTCCTTCGAGCGGGCCCGCCGTTCGGGCGGCGACGCGGCCCTGGGCGACGCCACGCTGCGGGTGCCCGAGCGCGGCAACGGGGTGCCGGACGTGCTGGACGAGGCCCGCTGGGAGCTGGAGTTCCTGCTCCGGATGCAGGTGCCGGACGGCAAGCCGATGGCCGGCATGGCCTTCCACAAGATCCACGACGCGCAGTGGACCGCCCTCCCGACCCGGCCCGAACTCGACGACCAGCAGCGCGAGTTGCACAAGCCGTCGACCGCCGCCACGCTCAACCTGGCCGCCACCGCGGCCCAGTGCGCCCGGGTGTACGCCCCGTACGACGCCGCGTTCGCCGCCCGCTGCCTGGACGCGGCCCGCCGCGCCTGGACGGCCGCGAAGGCGAACCCGGACGTGCTGGCCCCGGCCACCGACAGCACCGGCGGCGGCGCGTACGAGGACGCCGACGTCTCCGACGAGTTCTACTGGGCGGCGGCCGAACTCCTCGCCACCACCGGCGAGTCCCAGTACCGGGACGCCGTCACCTCCTTCCCGCTGCACACCGAGCCGGCCGACGCGTTCTGGTGGGGCGGCACCGGGACGCTCGGCCGGATCACCCTGGCCACCGTGCCCGGCGTGGCGCTGCCCGCCGACGACCTGGCCCGGCTGCGCGGCCTGCTGACCTCGGCCGCCGACGGGTACCTGTCCACCATGGGCGGCCAGGGCTACGCGGTGCCGCTCGCCCCCGACGGGTACGTGTGGGGCTCCAACAGTGCGGTCGCCAACAACGCGATGGTGCTGGGCGTCGCCTACGAACTGACGGGCCAACAGCGCTACCGCACCGGGGCGTTGGAGACGATGGACTACCTGCTGGGCCGCAACGCGCTGGACCGCTCGTACGTGTCCGGCTACGGCGAGCGGGCTTCGGAGAACGAGCACCACCGGTTCTGGGCGCACCAGAACGACGCCTCGCTGCCGCACCCGCCGGCCGGCTCGTTCGCGGGCGGTCCGAACTCCGGTCTCCAGGACCCGGTCGCCCAGGCCCAGTTGGCGGGCTGCGCGCCGGCCGCCTGCTACCTGGACGACATCGGCTCGTACTCGACGAACGAGGTGGCGATCAACTGGAACGCCTCGCTGGCCTGGCTGGCGGCGTTCGCCGCCGAGCGGCGGGCGGCCCCGGCGGCGAACGCCGTGCAGGTGGCCCCGGCCGCGGTGACCGTCCCGGAGGGCGGCTCGGCGGCGGTGACGGTGAAGCTTTCGGCCGCGCCCGCCCAGGACGTGACGGTGACGGTGGTCCGCACCTCGGGCGACACCGACCTGTCCGTCACCTCCTCCCCGCTGGTCTTCACCCCCGCCAACTGGGCCACCGCGCAGCGGGTTTCGCTGTCGGCGGCGCAGGACGCGGACGCGGTGGCGGGCAGCGCGGTCTTCACCGCCGGCGGCCCGGGCGTGCAGTCGGCGACCTTCACGGCGACCGAGGCGGACGACGACGGCACCCCGCCCGCGGCGTCCTGCGCGGTGGCGTACAAGGTGGACAGCTCCTGGGGCAGCGGGTTCACCGCGACGGTGACGGTGAAGAACACCGGCACCTCGACCGTCTCCGGCTGGACGCTGGGCTGGAGCTTCGCCGGTGACCAGCGGATCACCGGCGGGTGGAACGCGACGGTGGCGCAGAGCGGCGCCGCCGTGACGGCGCGGGACGCCGGGTGGAACGGCACCCTGGCGCCGGGGGCGAGCGCGAGCTTCGGCTTCCAGGCGACGTACTCCGGCAGCAACGCGACGCCGGCCCGGTTCACCCTGAACGGGGCCGTCTGCGCCTGATCCCCGCGCCCCCGCCTCCCCCGCGCCCCTTGCCCGTCCTGCTGCCCGCCGTGCCCCTCGGGGTGCGGCGGGCGGTCGCGTTCCGGACCCGGCCGGTGGGCGGTCGCGTTCCGGGCCCGGGCGGATGGAAAGGATCGGTGCCCGGGCCGAAACCCGGGATGCCCCGGCGCGGCCGATCCGGGCAAGTCGGCCGCGCCGTCGCGGAGTTCCGCTCGTTGCACGACCATTGACCGCCGCCGTTCCCGGCCGATAGCTTCTCGATTGTTCGAAACCTCTTCGAAATTTTCGAAGTTCTTTCCCGTCCCCGAGGAGTTCCCGTGCAGCCACACCGTAGGCTCGCGGCCGTCGCCGTCGCGGCCGTCGCCCTCCTGCTCGTCCCGCCCGCGGCCGCGACGGCCGAGGGGAAGGGTGCCCCGCCGGTGCAGGCCGACTCGCTGCGCGCCCTGGGCGCGCGGCAGCACCTGGGCATCGGCACCGCCGTGGACGACGCCCACCTGGGCAGCGATCAGCCCTACACCGCCCTCGTCGCGGACCAGTTCTCGGCGGTGACGCCGGAGAACGCGATGAAGTGGGAGTCCGTGGAGCCGACCCGCGGCGGCTACGACTGGGCCGCCGCCGACCGGCTGGTGCGGTTCGCCCGGCAACACGGCCAGCAGGTCCGCGGCCACACCCTGCTGTGGCACAACCAGCTGCCGTCCTGGCTGACCACCGGCGTCGGCGACGGCAGCATCGGCAAGGAGCAGCTGCGCGAGATCCTGCACCGGCACGTCACCGACGAGGTCACGCACTTCCGCGGCCAGATCTGGCAGTGGGACGTCGCCAACGAGGTGTTCGCCAACGCCTGGGACCCGAACCCGCTGCCCAGCGGCCTGAACGGCGACGACTTCTGGATCAAGAACCTGGGCGAGGGCGTCGTCGCCGACGCCTTCCGCTGGGCCCACCAGGCCGACCCGAAGGCCCTGCTCCTCTACAACGACTACAACATCGCCGGCCAGGACGGCAGCAACGCCAAGTTCGCGGCCGTGCACGCCTTCTTCGCCGGGCTGCGCGCCCAGGGCGTGCCGGTCGACGGCATCGGCGAGCAGGGCCACCTCGACACCCAGTACGGCTTCGACGCCGAGCGCTTCCAGGCCGACCTGCAGTCCTACGCCGACCTCGGGCTGAAGGTCGCCGTCACCGAGGCCGACGTGCGGACCTTCGTCAACAACCCCACCGAGCAGCTGCCGACCAGCCAACTCGCCTCCTTCGCCCAGCCGTTCGAGTTCTCCGCGATGCTGAAGGCGTGCCAGCTGGTCGACCAGTGCCTCTCGTTCACCGCCTGGGGCGTGTACGACGGCGACTCCTGGATCCCCGGCACCTTCAGCGGGACGGGCTACGGCCTGCTGTACGACGTGGCCATGCAGCCGAAGCCCGCCTACTACGCCCTCCGACAGGACCTCGCCCTCGCTGCGGGCCCCGCCCACCACGGCGCGAACAACCAGGGCAGCGGCCCTCGCCAGTAACCGCGCCCCGGCCCGCCGACCCGCTCTGCGGGATGCCCGGCGGGCCGACTCTTTTGCCTGGCAAGTAAGTTGGGGAGAACAGCAGGGCCCGCCGTAGCCCTCGGGCCCTCAGGGACGGCAAGCCAGGATGCCGCCACGGCATGTGATCTTGAACGTGCCTTCGGTCTCGATCTCGGCGGCAACGATCTCCGACGCCCGGCCGACGGTCTCGTGGAACGGAACGCCGCTCCGGCCGGCCCACGCCTCGTAGGAGGCCAGGTGGGCAGTGATCGGTGCGGGATCGGTGATCTCGATGGTGCCGGGCAGTTCCCGCACCCGGATGTCCTTGAACGCCGCCCCCAGGAAACCGGGGGCCTTCTCCAGGGAGAATCGGGAGCTGAGGGATACTCGTGCCGGCCCCTCGGGAATTCCGAGGATGTCTCCTGCGGCCCTGGCCCAGAGCTGGTCCAGTTCCTGCTTGTCGGTGTCGCTGTTGGTCGAGGCGATGAGCACACCGCGAGGCCGGAGGATGCGGGCCAGCTCCTTGATCGTGGCCGCGATGTCGCCGACGTGGTACAGCATGTGCAGGGCCAGTGCGGCGTCAGCGCTGTTGTCGGCGAAGGGCAGGGCCTGGGCGTCGGCCACCACGACCGGCTTCGGGACATCGGTGAGGATTCCTGCCGAGATGTCCATCCCGACGACCTGAAGGTCCGGTCGGTCCTCGTGCAGGCGGCTGACGAACTTGCCGTTTCCACAGCCGACATCGAGGACGGTTCCGCTGGTATTGGCCAGCTCTTCAACGACAATCCCGGGCAGATCGTACTGTGGCTGCTGCCACCGGTAGATGGACTGGCGGGCTGCCAGGTGTCGTCCGTCGGCATAGGCGCTGTTCGCGAGGATCGCCTTGTCGGCGACCGCGGCGTCCTGCTGCGCGGTGTTGCTCGTCACTGGGGCAGCTCCGGGGCGTTCGTGAGTGCGGGTCGAGAGCAGGCTTCTCTGGCATTCTCACGGAGACTCAGGACGATCGGGGAGCCTGCGTAGGCGGGCTCGGCAAGACGAGTGCTCAGCGCCCGAAGGCGGGTGGAGATGCTCGCTGTTCGCCGGTCCGGTGCGGCGTCCAGCACCACCGAGAGCTTCTCTTGCACGCCATCGAGGTCGCCGTGGGCAAGGTGAGCGTTGGCGAGGTCGAGGCGGGCGGCCAGCAGGTCGCCGGAAGACTGTTCTTGCTGTGATGCGGACTCGTACAGGGCGATGGCCCTGGAGGACGCCTCGATGGCGCGGTTCACGTGAGCCTGGCCGCCCAAGGCAAGGAGGGCGGTTCCGACATAGGTCCACTGCTTGGCCTCTGGGAACGTGAACACGCCGGGGAGATCCACGGCGGCCACAGTGCCTCGCGCCGCCTCGGCCGCCTCCACGGCTCGTAGCGCGCTCGCGCTGTCGCCGAGCGCGGCGGTGGCCCGTGCTTCGAGGCTGAGCAAATGCGCGGCGATCGTCCCGCTGTCCGCGTACGGCAGTCCGGCTCTGGCCAGCTCGGCGGCCTGGCGATGGTCCTGCTGCCAGTAGGCGATCAGGGACTGGACGGATCGGATCCAGGCCCGAAGGCCATCGTCGCCGGCTGACTCCGCGCAGCGCCAGGCCGTTCGCGAATGCGTAGCTGCGGCTGTGTACTGGCCGAGGTCGAGGGCGACGTGGGTGGCCAGGCCGCAGAGGCGTCCGGCCTGCAGGTATAGATGGCCTGTCTGGTAAGGATGTTGGCGGCCACGGAGTAAATCGAACACTCCTCGCCGGAGGGTCCCGATGCCGTGGAAGAGCTCGGATACCGGCTTGCTCACGTAGTCACCTGCCAGCCTCGCAATGTCCGCGTCGATCTGTTCAAGTAGCGTGTCGTCCACGTTGGACGCGCTCGCGAAGCGAAGAAAGAGCGCGGACTCTGCCGAGTCGGCTGCCACGGCCACTACGAGATCGTTGTCGTGGTCCGTGCGCCGGGCAGGCACAGGAGGCAAGGCGTCACCGACGCTGCTGGACGGTGGAACTGCTCCGGTGGCTGCAGGGGGCGCTGCCAGCAGGTCAGCCAACTGGTCGACCGAGAGTTCCAGGGCGCGCGCGAGCTTCGGCCGCATCCAGGGCTGCGGGGCTCCCCTGCCGCTCTCCCATCGCCCCACGGTCGTACGGTCCACATCGAGGGCTTCAGCCAAGGATTCCTGGGTGTGGCCGACAGCCTCCCTGCGCTGGACCAGCCGGGACCTCCTGGATGCCATACCGCGTCCTCCAGAGGTACGTCAGTTCGTCTGCAATCGTCACAGGCCAGGTCATGCCTGGGTTTGCAGCACGGATGCCTCTTTGCCGCCTCAATTCTGCTCTGGTTCACCCGCGTTGGAGTCGGTTCTGTAGATACCTGCCGGGTGAATCCCGGCGCGAATCGGCCCGCTGCCGACCTCGTCCCGGTGAAAGGTCCGCGCTCATGTCCGTCGCCACCCGCCAAGCCATCACCCCCGCCCCGTTCGGCTTTCGCGTGCTGCCCAGTGCCGAGGCTGTACCGGACGCCCGGCGGCGGGTGATACAGGCCGTGCGCGGTTGGGGCCTGCCGCTCGCGGAGGACGCGCTCCGCGATGTCGAGTTGCTGTCCGGCGAGCTGATCACCAACGCCGTGTCCCACACGGCCGCCCCGTGCGTCGTGCGCGTGTCCTGGGACGGTGGCCGGTTGCGCGTCGAGGTGACAGATGTCGGCCGTGAACTGCCGACTGCCGGCGGGATCGATCTCGACGCCACCGACGGCCGGGGGCTGTTCCTGGTGGCAGCGCTCGCGACGGGCTGGGGCGCCGAGCCGGACCCGGCCGGCAAACGGATCTGGTTCGAGGTCGGCACCACCGCCGCCGTCTCGGGCGACGAGCGACTCACCGCGCTGGTGAGGGCCGCTGCCCCGACCGCACGGGAGGTCGTGCCGACCAGTGCCTGACAAGACTTCCTCCCGCTCCGACGCGGGCTTGGGGGGATGCGGGTGGTCGCACTGGTCAACAGCCGTGCGGCACAAGCACCTGAGGTTCCTTGCCGACGGCTTGCCCCGGCAACGGATCCATCGCTGCACCCACGACGGGACCGGGCAGTCGGCCCGCCCCATGATTCCGAAGGAGTGCTTCATGCTCGAGAATCTGACGACCGGCACCGAGGTGGAGGGCGACGGCCTGCTGGTCGCCCGTGCGAAGGTCGCCGCGGCCCGCTCGCGTGGCGAGGTGCCGTCGGACGGCGGCTCCACCGGCCGAACCGACACCAACGACTGACGGCTGCATCACGATGACCGCCGAGCACTTCTCGGTGGTCGCGCGTCTGGGCGGGGACGCCTTCCTCGCCCGGACGCTCGGCCGCAGCTTCAAAGTCGCACGTGGTGAAGCCGCGTCAGCCGCCGGACTCATGAGCTGGGACGACCTCAACGCCATCCTGACCCGGCATCGGTTCGAACCCCCTCGCTTCCGGCTCGCCACCAACGGGGAGCAGGTGCCCGCGCACACCTACTCCCGGCCGATCACCACCCGGCGCAGCACCGTCTGGTACCAGCTCCAGCCCTCCGAGTTGCACCAGCGTCTCGCCGAGGGTGCCACGCTGGTCCTGGACGCCGTCGACGAACTCCACGCCGGAATCGGTGCTCTGGCCGGCCAGCTGGAGCGCTGGCTGCGAACCGGCGTGCAGGTCAACCTGTACGCCTCCTGGACCGGCACCGAGGGCTTCGGCGTCCACTGGGACGATCACGACGTGGTCGTCGTCCAGCTCGACGGCGCGAAGCGCTGGCGCATCTACGGCCCCACCCGCGCGTTGCCGATGCACCGCGACGTCGAGACGCCCGAGCCACCGCCCGAGGAAATCCGACCAGTTCGCTGAATCCTGGAGGGCTGAGACGACGAACCCGCTGGCCTTGGCGGCAGCAACTGCCAGTTACCAGCAGGTTCGTAAGGTACTCGCGAATCTGGCGCCTGGAGAAGCCGTCCGTTGGAGCGATGGGAGCTGAACTGCAGCCAGAACCGCGGGGGACGGCCGAGCCGAAGTAGGCCGACCGTCTCACCGACGCCGACCGCAGGGACTTGTCTCCGCTGTTCTGGACGCACGTGAACCCGTACGGTCGGTTCGAGCTCGACATGAGCAACCGGCTCGACCTGGCCCAGGTGACCTTTCCGGGGCAGCGTGCGTCGAGCGACGGGCGCTCGGATGCGATCAGAAGCGCCGCGAGGCGGGTTAGGTCTGTGCGGGGACATCCGCCGTAACGACATAGAGCGTCACCGCAGCGAAGAATGGACTCCGTGCGAGGTAGTCCAGCCACCCGTCGGCCTGCCGGCGAGTGAGATAACCGGCGGCCACGGCGCGTTCGGTGTTGCGTTGGAGGCCGAGAACCTGGTCAGCAGCGCGGGCTTCGCGAAAGACAGAGGTGACCGGGAGGACTGATGTGACGGCGAATCCTGCTTGTTCGGCCAGCCGAGGCAGCTGCCGCCCGACGACGGCATTGCGCACGATCCGGTCGGTGATATGGCGGGTGTACGCCCGGGCGACGTTCAGCTCCGGATGGTCGATGGCGAGCGAGTCCCAGTCGGGCTCGGCCATGACGAGTCGACCGCCTCGGCGCAGGACCCGCCGTGCCTCCGCCAGAACCCCCGGAACATCGGCGACATGTTGGAGCACACGGTCGGTGCGTGCCCGATCCGCAGATGACGGGGGAAGCGGCAGCGCTTGTACGTTGGCCGTCAGCACATCGGTGTTTGGCAGGTCGGCGATGCGAGTCAGTGCCTGACGGGTCATCTGAGGGTCTGAGTCGATTCCTAGAACCATCCCTGCGGGTGCTGCTGCGCGTGCCAGAGCACCGAGGTCGGTCCCCGGGCCGCAGCCCAGGTCCAGGACGAGGTGGCCTGGTTGGACGGCCAGCGCATCGAGTACGGCCTGCTTGTAAGAGTGTGCGAGGTCGGTGGTGGCGAGCCGGTCCTGGTAGGCGATCTTGTCGGGGACCACGGTCTCGAAGATGCGTCCCGCGACATGGGCAAGGGCTTCGATTTCACCTTTGAGCATCTCGCGGCCGGCAGAGGTCAGGCGCATCGGGCGGCGCCTGCCTTCTCCGTCCAGATACTCGATCAGGCCCTTGTCACGCAGCCGTGTCAGCGCGCTGGACAGGCTGCCGCGGCCGAGTCTCTCGCCGGTCATCCGCTCGATTGCGGTGTTGACGGCATAGCCGTGCAGTGGGCCGTCCGCCAGCGCAGACAGGACAAGCATCTGGGCGTCGTTGGTACGCACTGGTACTCCCGGGCAGTGGACGGCGGGTTCCCCAATGACACGCGGTGCGTGCTATTACTTCGTAGTATGCACGCTGCGGCTGGCCAGCGGCTGCCGACCCCGACTCGGAAGGCTTCGATGTTGCGCGTCACCGACCCCCTCTACGCCCTGTACGCCCGCCGGCTTCGCCGACAACTCCAGGGCGGACAGTTGCCCAGGCACATCGGGCTGATCATGGATGGCAACCGCCGCTGGGCCCGCCAGCGAGGCATCGGGAACCCGAGCCTCGGCCACAAGTACGGCGCCGAGCACGTGGAGAACGTGCTGTCCTGGTGCGAGGCCCTCCAGATCAGGCATGTCACCGTGTTCGTCTGCTCCGCAGAGAACCTCCAACAGCGCGGTGACGCCGAGGTCGCCTTCCTGATGCAGGTGATCGAGGAAGTCCTGACCCGGCACCTTGCCAGGCCGCTGCCACGCTGGCAGGTACATATCGCCGGAGCGCTCGACACGCTGCCCGACACCACTGCACGCGCCCTCAAAGAGGCGGTCGAGGCCACCCGGGAGTGCACCACCGGAGCACACGTGACCCTTGCCGTCGGCTACGGCGGGCGCCAGGAACTCGTGGACGCCATGCGCGATCTGCTGTACGAACAGGCGGAGACCGCCAGGCCGATGCGCGACCTCGCCGACCACCTGACTGCCGACGACATCGCGCGCCACCTGTACACCGCCGGCCAGCCTGACCCCGACCTCGTCATCCGCACCAGCGGAGAGCAGCGCATGTCGAACTTCCTGCTATGGCAGAGCGCTTACTCGGAGCTCTACTTCTGCGAGGCGTACTGGCCGGCATTCCGCGAGGTCGACTTCCTACGCGCCATACGCGCGTATTCCGCCCGACAGCGCCGCTACGGCGCCTGAAGAGCGGTTCCCGCCATGACTGATCATGGAACCGTCGCCTGGCCGCCTGCCCCGATCAAGACCGAGCGGCTCGTGCTCCGCGAGTCCGAGGCCCAAGCAACAGATTCGCCCGGGCGTACGACTCATGGCGCGATGGGGTCGGGACGGAACTGGGCGGGGTGAGCGGCGCGAAGGTAGTGCATCGCGGTATTCGGCGCGATGCCGAAAACTCTGATGAGGTGGATCGGGTCGGCGGTGTGCTTGGCCTCGCCAAGGATCCGGTCGGCCCGCAGGGCAGATGCCCGCACGCCAATTGCCATGAAGGGCTTCTTAGTTGCCAGGTCCGACAGTGCGGCGTTGCTGTCGTTCACGGCGGTCTGGCGACTGAGCAAGAGGTGCGGGTTGGTCGTGGAGGGCCATCGGGTGGATCGCTCGGCGAGCCACGTTCTCAGCAGGTCCCAGGTGAGTTCGTCAAGGTAGACGGTGTGGTCGAGGCATCCAGGTCGGCGGATCGTCAACCGGCCACGAGTCAGGTCGATGTCCGTGAGGAGAAGCTGGCGGACTTCGAATCGGGTCAGGGCGTGAACGGCGACGAGCCCGACCGTCAGGCGGTCCCGAGCTGTGTGAGCCTGGCCGAGCAACCCTCGTAGCTGGTCGGTTGCGAGCGGGCGGGGCAGGGGCCTTCGCCCGTGAAGGTGGACACGCGGTCGGTTGTCACGCGGCGAGCGTGAGTTTAGCCGTGTGGTGTCGGTGTTCGTAGTCGTTGGGGCTGAGGTGGCCGTTGGCGGAGTGGCTGCGGCGGGTGTTGTAGCGGGTCAGCCAGGCGAAGACGGTCCTCCTGCAGGTGACGGAGGTGCCGTAGTCGTGGGCGCCCTGGAGCGTTTCTCGTTTCAGGGAGGCGTGGAAGCTCTCGCAGGCCGCGTTGTCCGCGCTGCTGCCGACCGCGCCCATCGAGCGGGTGACACCCAGCTCCGAGCACAGGTCGGCAAAGGCCCTGGACCCATACTGCGCCCCGTGGTCGGAGTGGAACACCGCGCCCTCCAGGCCGCCGCGGGTCGCGGCTGCCATCCGCAGCGCGTCGGCGACCAGGGCGGTGCGCATACGGTCGGCGATCGACCAGCCCACGACCTTGCGGCCGAAGCAGTCCAGCACGGTCGCCAGATAGAGGAACTCCCCACCCGTAAGCGGCAGATACGTGATGTCGCCCATGTACTTGCGTCCCGGCTCCGGGGCGGCGAAGTCCCGCTCGAACAGGTCCGGCACCGCCTGGGCGGCCGGGTCCGGAAGGGTGGTGCGGACCCTTCTCCGCAGGCGGATGCCGACGATGGAGTGGGTCCGCATGACCCGGGCGACCCGCTTGCGGTTCACCCGCGTCCCGCTCTCGCGCAGTTCCGCGGTCACCCTCGGCGAGCCGTAGGCGCCACCGGAGTCCGCATGGATGCGGCGAATCCGTTCGGCCAGGACCTGGTCCTCGCGTCGGCGGACGGCTCTGGCACCGGCTCCGCCGAGCCACTTGTAGTAGCTGGAGCGGTTGACGTCCAGGACCTGGCACAGCCGCTTCACCTCGTAGGCGTCCCGGTGGTCGTGGACGAACTGGAAACGGCTCACCAGTTCGTCTCGCCGGCGAAATACTTGGCCGCCCTGCGCAGGATGTCCCGCTCGGTGGCCAGCTTCCGCTCACTCGCCTCCAGCTCGGCCACCCGGGCCTCCAACTGCCGGATCCGCTCGTCCGGATCGGCGGACGCGGCCGGCCGTCCTGCCCCGGTCGGCGCGTTCGCACCCGGCCGAGCGGCGGCAGGGTCGAGGCCGCGGCGTCCGCGATCCCGCAGCACCCACTCACGCAGCGTCGCCCTGTTGATGCCCAGGTCGGCGGCGATGTCCTTGTACGTCGCCCCGCGTGGACTCGTACAAGGCCACAGCATCGGCCTTGAACTCGTCCGAGTAGTCCTTCATCGCCATCGGCGGTGTTCTCGCTTCCTCCGGATCAAGCAGATCCAGTATCAGCGTGTCCACCCATCAGGGCGAAGGCCCCCCTGCCGAGGCCGCCCTCGCCGTCGTTGCTTCAGCCCCGGGAGTGAAGCGCGTGCTCCTGTCGACGGGGGATCCGGAACACTGGACGCAGGCCGCCGATGCCGTCGGCCGTCCGTCGTTGTCTCCGGACGTGCTGCGAAGGGTCGTTGATGTACTCGGAACCTGAGCCGGACATCGCCGAACGGATGCGCGGGATGCACGCCACAGCCGCAGCGGCGCTCGACGCGACGCCGATCGGCTCGCGCGAAGCGTGGGGCTGGCGCGGGCGCACCCTCGGCCGCCCGGTTGCCACGGCGGCCGGCGAGGGATGGCTCCGCCTGGTGTCCGCCCCGGCCGACAAGGCAGGCGGGAAGCTCTGGGAGGGACCGCAGGAGGCGGAACGGCTCATGCCGCCTGTGGTCCCCAGGCCGCAGCTGAGGGGCCGACACACCTGGACCGACGGTGAGCACGGCTACCTGGCCGAGTTGTACGACAGGATCACCGTCCCCACCATCACCACCCACGAGCCGACCCTCCGGAAAGCTCCCGACCTGGACGACGCCTGGTGGGACGCGCTCAGCACGGCCATCGACGCCATCGCCACCGTCCCCAGCGAACGAGTGGCAGTCCGCCAGGAGTACCTCGACCGCGCCATGCCGCAGTACCTCGGCATGGTGATCGACACGAAGGCACCCGCCTGGACGACCGCCCACGGCGACCTGCACTGGGCCAACCTCACAAGTCCGGCCCTCACGGTGCTCGACTGGGAAGGCTGGGGCGTCGCGCCCGCCGGGTACGACGCCGCACTGCTGCACTCCTACAGCCTCCTCGTACCGGACACCGCCGCAGAGGTCCGACAGCGGCTCGGCCACATCCTCGACACGGCCGCGGGGAGGTTCGCCGAGCTCGTGGCCATCACCGAACTCCTGCAGACCACCACCCGAGGCGACAACCTCGACTTGGAGAAGCCCCTGCGAAGGCGGCTCCCCGAGATCACCGGCTGACCGGCGCTCGGCCTCCTCGTCGAGAACACGGCCGCGCTCCTCCTCGGGTGGGAGGGGGCGCGGCCGTAAAGTGCCCCGTCAGGTGGTGCGGAACTCCGCGTGCAGGCGACGGGTGTGGTCCAGGACGCGGGCCGGGCCGTGCAGGCGGACGGTGGCGGTGAGCCGGGTGTCGGTGCTGGAGGCGGCGATCCGCAGTTCCAGTTCGCCGGGTTCGACGATCCGGCGGCCGTCGCGCCCGGTGAAGGAGGCCAGGTCGGCGGGGACGGCGATCCGGACGCAGGCGCGTTCGCCGACGTCCAGGGCGATCCGCCGGTAGCCGATCAGGCGCTGGACTGGCTGGACCGCGGAGGCAACGGGGTCGTGCAGGTAGAGCTGGACGGTCTCGCTGCCCGCCCGGTCGCCGGTGTTGCGCAGGGTGAAGGCGAGTGCGATCGTGCCGTCGGTGCCGGCGCTGTCCTGCTCGACCGCGAGGTCGCTCCACTCGAAGGTGGTGTAGCCGATGCCGTGCCCGAAGCCGAACGCGGGCGTCGGGTCGGTGCTGGAGACCTCGCTGCGCCCGGCCAGCCGGGCCGCGAGGTAGGTGGAGGGCTGGACGCCGGGCCGGGCCGGGATGCTGACGGGCAGTCGGCCGGACGGGTTGACCCGGCCGCTGAGCACGGCGGCGACCGCCCCGGTCCCGGCCTCGCCGGGGAAGAAGGTCTGCACGAGGGCCGCCGCCTCGGTGGCGGCGCGCCCCAGCGCGTACGGGCGGCCGGCCAGCAGCACCGGCACCACGGGCGTGCCGGTGTCCAGCAGCGCTTCGAGCAACTGCCGCTGCACGCCGGGCAGTTCGAGGGACTCGACGTCGCAGCCCTCGCCGCTGGTGCCGCGCCCGAACAGGCCGGCCCGGTCGCCGAGCGCGACGATCACCACGTCGGCCCGGCGGGCGGCGTCGACGGCCTCGGCGAACCCGGAGGTGTCGGTGCCGTCGATGCCCGCCCCGGCCACCGTGCGGATCTCGCTGCCGGGGAACTCCTCCGCCAACGCCTGCCGCAGCGTGGGCAGTTCGATGCCGACGGGCACGCCCGGGTGCTGGCTGCCGACGTGCACGGGGAAGGCGTAGCAGCCGAGCACCGAGGTCGGGGTGTCGGCGTTCGGGCCGATCAGGGCGATCCGGCGGGGGTCGCGCAGCGGCAGGGTGCCGTCGTTGCCGAGCAGCACCACGGCGCGTTCCGCGATCTCCCGGGCCAGCGCGCGGTTCTCCGGGCGGTCCAGGTCGACCTTGCCGCGCAGCGCCCGCGGGTCGTCGAGCGGGAGCCCGGCGAGCGCGGCCGGGACGGCGTCCCAGTCCTCGTCGAGCAGGCCGAGCCCGACCTTCTGGACCAGGACCCGGCGCAGCGCCCGGTCGACCAGCGCCTCGGGGACGGTGCCGTCCTCGACAGCGCGCAGCAGCGGTTCGCCGAAGGTCTTGACGGTGGGGAGTTCGACGTCGACGCCGCTGGCCAGGGCGAGCGCAGCGGCCTCGGCCCAGTCGCCGGCGACGCCGTGCAGGACCTTGAGGAAGGCGATGCCGAAGTAGTCGGCGACCACGGTGCCGTCGAAGCCCCAGGTGTCGCGGAGCAGTCCGGTCAGCAGTTCCTCGTCGGCGGCGGAGGGGATGCCGTCGGTGTCGGTGTAGGCGTGCATGACGGAGCGGGGGCGGCCCTCGCGGATCGTCATCTCGAAGGGCGGCAGGATGACGTCGGCGCGTTCGCGGGCGCCCATGCCGACGGGGGCGAGGTTGCGGCCGGCCCGGGAGGCGGAGTAGCCGGCGAAGTGCTTGAGGGTGGCGACGACGCCCGCCGATTCGAGGCCCTGGACGTAGGCGGTGGCCACCGTGCCGACCAGGTACGGGTCTTCGCCGACGGTCTCCTCGACCCGGCCCCAGCGGGCGTCGCGGACCACGTCGAGGACGGGGGCCAGGCCCTGGTGGACGCCGACGGCGCGCATGTCGCGGCCGATCGCCTCGGCCATCTTCCGGATCAGGTCGGGGTCGAAGGTGGCGCCCCAGGACAGCGGCACCGGGTAGGCGGTGGCGCCCCAGGCGGCGAAGCCGGCCAGACACTCCTCGTGGGCGAGGGCGGGGATGCCGAACCGGTTGGCGGCGGCGATCCGCTGCTGGCTGCGGGCGAGCGAGAGCGCGCCGAGCGCCGGGTCGACGGGGACGGTGCCGAAGGGGCGGGTCAGCTGGCCCAGTCCGTTCGGCAGCAGGTCGTCGAGGTCGGGCGGTTCCTCCATGTCGTGCTGGTGCGGGGCGACGTCGCCGCCCTCGTCCGAGGCGCCGACCCAGACGCCGACCAGTTGGGCCAGCTTCTCGGGGAGAGTCATCTCGGCGATCAGGGCGTCCGCGCGCGCCTCGGCGCTCAGCGCGCGGTCGCGCCAGCGGGGGGTGGCGGATGCGGCGGTGACGGATGCGGCGGTGGCGGGTGCCGCGGTGGCGGATGCGGCGGTGGCGGCCGGGTTCATGGTCACTTTCCTCCGACGCCCATCAGGCCCTGGACCAAGGCGCGGCGGGCGAACAGGTAGACGACGAAGATCGGGAGCATCGACAGCACGACGGCGCTGAGCAGGCCGGGCACGTCGACGCCGTGCTCGGTCTGGAAGTTGTACAGGCCGAGGGTGATGACCTTGGTGCTCTCCGACTGGGTGAGGATCAGCGGGAACAGGAAGCCGTTCCACGCCTGGAGGGCGGAGAAGACCACGACGGAGGAGAGTCCGCCCCTGGACAGCGGCAGCACCAGCTGCCAGAACACCCGCCGGGGGCTGGCGCCGTCCACGGCCATCGCCTCGTACAGCTCACCGGTGATGTCGCGCATCGCGCCGGTGAGCACCAGCGTGCACACCGGCAGGCAGAACGCGGCGGTGGGCAGGATCACGCCGATCAGGTGGTCGTACAGGCCGGCCTTGCCGATCACGTAGAACATCGGGACGATCACGGCCTGGGCGGGGATCGCCAGGCCGAGCAGGAAGATCCGGAAGACCGTGCCGATGGTGCGGCCCCGGGCCCGCACGATGGCGTAGGCGAGCGGGGGCACGACCAGCAGCACGATCGCGACGACGCTGGCGGTGACGACCAGGGTGTTGAGGAAGTCCTGGCCGAAGCCGTTGGAGAAGTCGTCGAGGTAGTTCTGCAGGGTCAGGTGCTCGGGGAAACTGAGCGGGCCCTCGGAGGAGTAACTGGCGCGGGTCCGGAAGGTCGAGATCAGCAGCACGTAGAGCGGGAAGCCGACCACGGCGAGCCAGACCAGCGAGCCCAGTCCGGCGAGGTGGTTGGGGCGCCGGGGCATCAGAGTCCCTCCGTGGTGCTGCGCATCCGGTCGTAGCCGGAGAGCCGGACGACGGCGAGCGAGATCAGGGTGGCGACCACCACCAGGACCAGGGCGATGGCCGAGCCGGAGCCGAAGTCGAAGCTCTTGAAGGCCCGTTGGTACATGTAGTAGGCGCTGTTGGTGGTGTCGGTGCCGGGGCCGCCCTGGGTCAGGATCAGCACGGTGTCGAAGGTGGTGAGGCCGCCGACCAGCATCAGGACCACCGAGGTGATCATGGTGTTGCGCAGCTGCGGCAGGGTGATGTGCAGGAACTGCCTGACCTTGCCCGCGCCGTCGATCGCCGCGGCCTGGTAGAGCACCTGCGGGATCGCCCGGGCGCCGCCCTGGTAGAGCAGGGCGTGCATCGGCGTCCACTGCCACATGCCGACGAAGGTGAGCACCGCCAGGGCCCCCGGCTGACTGCCCATCAGGTTGCCGTCGCCGAACAGCCACGGCAGTTCGGAGGGGACGCCGAAGTTGGGGTCGAGGATCGCCCGCCAGACCACCGAGATCGCGGTGGCGGACAGCAGCAGCGGGACGAAGAAGACCGCGGACAGCACGGCCCGGTTGCGCTGGTGTCCGGCCGCCCACACGCCGAGCAGGACGCTGACCGGGGTCTGCACCAGGACGCCGGCCAGGGTCAGCACCAGGGTCAGCCAGACGCTCTGCGTCATCACGGGGTCGTGCAGCAGCGCGGTCCAGTTGTCCAGGCCGTTGAAGGTCGGGGCGTCCACGCCGTTCCAGCTGGTGAAGGAGAGGACGGCGACCAGCACCAGCGGCAGCAGCGCGAACAGCAGGAAGAAGACGGTGGCGGGGACCGCCCAGACGATGCCCGGGCGGGTCGTTCCGGCGCCGGTCCGGCGCCCGGCGCGCACGCGGCGGCCGGACGCGGAACCGAGGGAGAGTGCACTCATGGGGGTTCGTCCCGGAGGTCAGGAGGCGGGCAGGGCCTGCATGGCCTTGACGAAGCCGTCCACGTCGAGCTTGCCGTTGAAGAACTGCTGGACGGCGGTGTGGATCGGCACGGTGGCGGCCGGCGGGTACGCCTGGTCCCAGGACAGCTGGAACGACGGGGCCGCCTTGACCAGGTCGTACTGGTACGTGGAGTACTCGGGGCTGGCCGAAGTGCCGAGGAACTGCTCGGTGTTGGTGGTGGTCGGCAGGTTGCCGATGGCCAGCTGGGCCTTCACGAACTCGTCGGAGTACATCAGCTTGAGGAAGGCCGCGGCCGCCTCGGGGTGCTTGGTCTTCTTCAGCACCGAGTAGAAGTTGTTGGTGTTGCCGACCACGTCGGCCGGGTCGCCCTTGCCGCCGGCCACGGACGGGAAGGCGCTGTAGCCGAGGTCCTTCTTGGCGAAGTCGGGGCTGGCGTCCTGCTGGGTGGCGTACGCCCAGGAGCCCATCAGCTCGAACCCGGCCCTGCCCTTGGCCAGCAGCGCCGGGGAGCCGCCGTCGGTGAACTTCACCGAGTCGAAGTTGCTGCCGAACGCGCCCGCGTCGACCAGCTGCTTGAGCAGGCCGAGCGCCTGCTTCGACTCCGGGCTCTCCCAGGCGCTCCTGTCGCCGGACAGCGCCTTCTGGAACAGCTCGGGGCCGGCCACCCGGTCGAAGACGTACTCGTACCACATCAGGGTCGGCCACTGGTCGCCGCCGCCGAGCGCGAACGGGGTGACGCCCTTGGCCTTCAGCACCTGGACGGCGTTCAGCAGGTCGTCCCAGGTCTTCGGGACGGCCAGGCCCGCGTCGGCGAGCACCTTCTTGTTGTGGAACAGCAGCACCGGCTGGGTGCCGCGCATCGGGATGCCGTACGCCTTGCCGCCGATCACCGCGGTGTTGAACACCGAGGGGAGGAAGTTGCTCCTCAGGCCCGGGTCCGCGGCGATCATGTCGTCCAGCGGGAGCAGCAGGTCGGCCTTGACGTAGGGCTGGATGCTGCCGCCGCCCCAGTTGAAGAAGACGTCCGGCGCCTGCGGGGTGTTGATGACGGTGTTGAGCTTGGCCTGGTAGTCGGCGCCGGGGATGGTGTCCAGCACGACCTTGACCTTCGAGGTCCGGTTGAAGGTGTCGACCAGCTGCTTCTCCACCTTGTTGCTGGCGTCGCCGTAGACCAGGACGTGGATCGTGCCGGAGCCGCCGCCCGCGGCGGTGCCGCCGCTGCTGCAGGCGGTCAGGCCCACCATGGCCGCGGACAGGCAGAGGGCGGTGGCGAAAGCACGTCTCTTCATCGGGACTCTCCTAAAGTTTCGATCGGAGCATCGAAATCTTTGCTTGGCGGGGACGCTAGGTTGCGGAGATGTTTCGGGTCAACCCCCCGTACCGGGGGTTACTGAAGCGTGATGCGCCGGCCGCCCCGAACCGGTCGTGCCCTATGCTTCGCCCATGGGAAACGGCGATGAGCTGGGACGGGCGACCCTCGCGGACGTCGCCCGCGAGGCCGAGGTCTCGGTTTCGACGGTTTCGAAAGTCCTCAACGGCCGCACCGACGTCTCGGCCGCCACCCGCGGCCGGGTCGAGCGGGTGCTGCGGGCCCGCGACTACCGGCGGGCCGCCCGCGGCGGCGGCGGCGAGGCCCCCCTGGTGGAGATCGTCTTCCACGAGCTGGACAGCCTCTGGGCGATGGAACTGCTGCGCGGCGTCGAGACCGTGGCCACCGCGCACGGGGCGGCGGTGGTGGTGACCCACAGCGGCTCGCGCCGCGCCCCCGGCCCGGAGTGGATCGAAGCGGTGCTGCGCCGCCGCCCGCTCGGCGTGCTGCTGGCCCTGTCCGGACTGCCGCCCGGCCTGAAGCGCCAACTCCGGTCCCGCTCCATCCCGTTCGTGATCATCGACCCGGCCGGCAACCCCGATCCGGACGTGCCCTCGGTGGGGTCGGCCAACTGGTCCGGCGGCCTGGCCGCCACCCGGCACCTGATCGAGCTGGGCCACCGCCGGATCGGCATCGTCACCGGCCCCGAGGACACCCTCTGCGCGCTGGCCCGGCTGGACGGCTACCGCTCCGCGCTGGCCATGGCCGGCCTGCCCGTCGACCCCGACCTGATCGCCTACGGCGACTTCCACGCCGAGGGCGGACTCGCCCGCGCCACCGGGCTGTTGGAGCTCCCCGACCGGCCCACCGCGATCTTCGCGGGCAGCGACCTGCAGGCGCTCGGCGTGCTGGAGGCCGCCCGGGTGCACGGCCTGCGGGTCCCCGAGGACCTGTCCGTGGTCGGCTACGACGACCTGGACATCGCCCAGTGGACCAGCCCCGCGCTGACCACCGTCCGCCAGCCGCTGCGCGAGATGGCCGAACAGGCCACCCGGCTGATCCTCGCGCTCCGCGCCGGGGACGCCCCGGCCACCCCCAGCCGGATCGAACTGTCGACCACCCTGGTCGTCCGCTCCAGCACCACGGCCCCCGGCCTCCACCCGGCCACGCCCTCGAAACTTTCGGCCGCCGCCCCCTTGCCCCGCTGACCTCGGCGGACTAATTTGTCGTCCGCCATGGCAAATGGGGGCGGCCGACCGTCCGGGCGCCCCGCACCGACCCCCGGGGGCGCACCGATGACGACCGTCGACCGGCAGGGCCTCGGCCCGACCGACCCCGCCCCGCTCACCAACTGGGCGGGCAACCTGGTCTTCGGCGCCCGCGCCGTGCACCGGCCGCGCAGCCTGCCGGAACTGCAGGAGCTGGTCGCCCGCAGCGAACGCGTCCGGGCGCTGGGCAGCGGCCACTCCTTCAGTCCGGTCGCCGACACCACGGCCGACCTGGTGCTGCTGGACGGCCTGCCGACCGTGATCGAGATCGCCCCGGACGCCCGCAGCGTCACCGTCTCCGCCGCCACCCGCTACGCCGAACTCGCCGTCGCCCTGCACGCGGCGGGCCTGGCCCTGGAGAACCTGGCCTCGCTGCCGCACCTCTCGGTCGCCGGGGCCACCGCCACCGGCACCCACGGCTCGGGCGACGGACAGCGCTCGCTCGCGGCCGCCGTCCGCTCGCTGCACCTGGTCGGCGCCGACGGAGAACCGCGCACCACCGCGCACCCCGGCGCGGTGGTGCACCTGGGCGCGCTCGGCATCGTCACCGCGCTCACCCTGGACGTGGTCCCCGCCTTCGCCCTGCGCCAGTACGTCCACCTCGGCCTGCCGCTGGCGCAGTACGCCGCGCACCTGGACGAGGTGCACGCCGCCGGACGGAGCGTCAGCCTGTTCACCGACTGGGGCTCCGACACCGGCCGGGTCTGGGTCAAGCAGCTCGACGACGGCACCCCCGCCGCGACCGTCCCCGGCGCCCGGCCGGCCGACACCCCGCAGCACCCGGTGCCGAGCCTGCCCACCGCCCACTGCACCGCCCAGCTCGGCGCCCCCGGGCCGTGGCACGAGCGACTGCCGCACTTCCGGCCCGAGTTCACCCCGAGCAGCGGCGCCGAGCTGCAGTCCGAATACCTGCTGCCGCGGTCGGCCGCGCCCGCCGCGATCGCCGAACTGCGTTCGCTGGGCGCCCGGTTGGCGCCGGTGCTGCACATCTCCGAGGTGCGCACGGTCGCCGCCGACGCGCTGTGGCTCAGCCCCGCGTACGGGCGCGACTCGGTGGCCTTCCACTTCACCTGGAAGCCGGAACCCGCGGCCGTCGCCCCGGTGCTGGCCGCCGTGGAGCGCGCCCTGCTGCCGCTGGGCGGCCGCCCGCACTGGGGGAAGGTGACGCACGCGCCGGAGTCCGCCGCCGCCGGCTACGAGCGGCTGGGCGACTTCCTGGCGCTGCGTCAGGAACTCGACCCGACCGGCAAGTTCGGCAACGCCTTCACCGACCGCCTGGCCGCCGCCCACGCCTGACCCCGCACGCCCGAACCCCGCAGCACGCTCCCCCACTGCTCCGCCGCCCGGGAGGCACCCCGCTTCGCCCACCCGGTCCGCGGTGTCCCGTCCCCGCCCCCGTGCGCCCCGTTCCGGGGCGACGGCGGGCGGTGGACGGGCCGATCGGCCGTCGGCCCGCAACGGCGCGGAACCCGCCGACGGCCGATCCGGGCTTCCCGCACGGCAGTTGGCTGTCCCACTCGCCATCGCCCGCCGCTGCCCCGCTGCCGCCTTTGGAAACTCGATCGGTCTGCGGTCGGCAGCACCATCCGCCTGCCCTGGGATTCGAAACTTTCGGAGGAATAGTGGCGAAAATTTTGCCAGGCCGGACCCCGCAGCACCATCGAGCGCGGGCAACCGGCGCTCGACCCACCCCGTTTCCGTCCAGCAACAGCTGAGCTGACCAGTAGTTTCCCTGACGGGTACTCAACTTGCAGGCAGCCGACGCATTCGGAAGCGCTGTCGAAAGTGTTGACAGCCCGTCCGGCGCCGTCCAACACTGTCGCCGGACCCCCACGTCCGGCTCCCCCACCCACCCACAGAACGGATCCGCCCGTGAAACTCCCCCACAAGCTCCGCGCGCTCCCGCTCGCCCTGGCGGCCGTCGTCCTGCTGCCCGGTACGGCCGACGCCGCGACCATCAGCAGCAACCAGACCGGCAGCGACGGCGGGTACTTCTACTCGTTCTGGAGCGACGGCAACGGCTCCTCCTCGATGTCGCTGAACGGCGGCGGCAACTACGGCACCTCCTGGAGCAACGTCGGCAACTTCGTGGCCGGCAAGGGCTGGAGCACCGGCTCGCGCAACCCGGTGACGTACTCCGGCACGTGGAGCACCAGCGGCAACGCCTACCTGTCGCTGTACGGCTGGAGCACCAACCCGCTCGTCGAGTACTACATCGTCGACAACTACGGCTCCTACAAGCCCACCGGCACCTACAAGGGCACCGTCACCAGCGACGGCGGCACCTACGACATCTACGAGACGACGCGCTACAACGCGCCCTCCATCGAGGGCAACAAGACCTTCAACCAGTACTGGAGCGTCCGCCAGTCCAAGCGGACCGGCGGCACCATCACCGTCGGGAACCACTTCGACGCCTGGGCCAAGTACGGCATGAACCTCGGCACCATGAACTACGAGATCCTGGCCACCGAGGGCTACCAGAGCAGCGGCAGCTCCAACATCACCCTGGGCAGCAGCACCGGCGGCGGGGGCGGCGGCAACACCGGCGGGTGCACCGCGACGCTCTCCGCCGGGAGTTCGTGGAGCGACCGCTACAACCTGAACGTCGCGGTCACCGGGTCGAGCTCCTGGAAGGTGACGGTGAAGGTCCCCTCCCCGGAGAAGGTCAGCTCGACCTGGAACGTCAACGCCTCCTACCCCGACGCCCAGACCCTGGTCGCCACCCCCAACGGCGCGGGCAACAACTGGGGCATGACCATCATGACCAACGGCAGCACCACCTGGCCCACCGTCTCCTGCACCACCAGCTGATCCGGCGTCGGCCGATCCGCAGCGCCGCCGCCGGCCCCTACGGCCAACTCCCCCGGCGCCCCGCCCTCCTGACCCTCCAATACTGACCCCGAGCAGCACCGGACCCGCGCAGCAAAGGGCCCGCACAGCAAGGGGCCCCGGCCGATCCCCCGGCCGGGGCCCTCCGCACACCTCGGGCAGCACCGCCCGCGCGGCGCTACCCCCGGGCCTGGGCGGGGAGTTTCGCCGCCCGGGCCGAGGCCCACTGGAACAGGGCGGCGGCCACCGTGACGGCGACCGCGAGGGCCGGGACCAGGTCGCCGGTGCGCAGTGCCACCGAGAAGGGGACGGCCAGGACCGGGACGGCGACGGCCGGGCCGGCCGCGTACCAGAGCGCGAACATCAGCGGGCCGGTGCTGCCGCCGCTCGGCTGCGGGGTGCGGTAGAGCAGGTCGCGGCGGGCCGCACCGCGGCAGGCGTTCACCAGTCCGGCCGCGACCAGGGCGGGCACCGCGCACGGGGCCAGCCAGGACGCCGCGCCGCCGCCGAGCGCGGTGGCGACCACCGCGCCGGCCGAAGCGAGCAGCAGTCCGAGCAGGGTGGGCACCACGGCGTGCCGCTGCATCAGGGCGGCGAAGGGGTACGGGGACCAGGAGGAGCGGCGGATGTCGTCGGTCTCGACCCGGGCGGGTTCCAGGAGTTGGGCGACGGCCAGGTAGCCGAAGAGCAGCGCGACCACGGTGATGCCCCAGGACAGCACGCCCTTGCTGCCGTGCGCGAGGACGGCGCAGAGCAGCGCGGGGACGGTCAGCAGCACGGCGCGGCCGAGCCGGGCGGGCGCGCGCAGCAGGGCGAGGGTGTCGCGCCAGTACAGGATCTGCCAGGCGCGGCGGGGTGCGGGCAGCCGCAGGCGCAGCTGCCGGTCGCCGCCGGTGGCACCGGCCACGGCCAGCCGGGCGGCGCGCAGTTCGACGGTGCGCAGCGCGGCCAGCACCCCGGCGGCCGTCCGGGCCCGTTCCCGGAGCAGGGGCAGCGGCACCGTGCCGACGGCCCGGTCGGCCCGGACCAGGGCGGCGGCGGTCGGCACCAGCAGCAGGAGGGCGGCGACCGGGCCGCCGGGGACGGCGGCGGGCGTGGGGGCGAGCGCGGCCAGGGCGGCCCAGCCCCACGGGCCGGACCAGAGTTCGATCCGCTCCAGCCAGGGCACGGGGTGTCCGGCGACGGCCAGCGCGCTCTGGACGGCGAGCGCGAGCACCAGCACGGTCGCGTACGGGGTCAGGGTGCGGGCCCAGCGGGCGGCGCGCGGGCTGTGCTGGACCAGCAGGGCGGCGCAGACGCCGAGCAGGGGCAGGCAGAGGCCGCCGACCAGGCACCAGCCGAGGGCGGCGGGCAGGCCGGTGCGGACGGTGAGGCCGAGCGCGACCATGCCGCCGACGGCGACCAGCAGGCCGGGCAGGACGGCCAGGGCGCAGGAGAGCCAGAACCAGGGCCGCAGTACGGGGCGGGGGCGGACGGGGTGCGCGAGCAGCCAGTCGGTGGTGGCCCGGGGCGGTACGACCGGTCCGCGCCAGAGCCCGTCCCGGACGGCGAGCAGCAGGACGGCCAGGCCGGCGGCGGTGATGCCGGCGGGCATGGCGGCCAGCAGGTCGGGGCCGTGCGCGGTGTAGTCGGCGCCCATCGAGGCCTGGAGGAAGAGGCCGAAGCTGGGGACGCCGCCCCAGATCACCAGGAGCAGCAGGGCGCAGTAGAAGCCGAAGGCGACCTGCTTGACCCGGTTGCGCCGGTGCGGGGCGCGCAGTTCGCGCAGCAGGGTGAGTGCTTCGTCGGTCCAGTCGTCGTCGGCGGTCCACTCGGCGGCGGCCTCCGCAGCGGCTTCCCCGGTCTCCGCAGCCTCCGCGGCCTCCGCGGCCTCCGCCGGGGCTTCCGCGGGGGCGTCCAGTCGTTCGGGTGTGCTCACCGGGCACCGGCCGGGGCCGCGCCGAGGACTTCGGTGGGGGTGCCCTGCCGGAGCACCCGGCCGTCCTCCAGCATCACCACCCGGTCGGCGACCTCCCGGGCCAGGTCGGTGTGGTGGGTGACCAGCAGGACCGCGACGCCGTCGGCGAGTTCGGCCTTCAGCAGGTCGGCGAGGCTGCGGCGGGCCTCCGGGTCGAGGCGCTGCTCGGGTTCGTCGAGCAGCAGCAGGTCGCGGGGCCGGACCAGGGCGCAGGCCAGCAGCAGGGCCTGCAGCTGCCCGGAGGAGAGGGCGGAGGGCAGGGCGTCGGCCCGTTCGGTGAGCGAGCGGTTCTCCAGTACCTGGTCGACCCAGTCGGCGGCGTCGGCGACGCCGTGCGCGACGGCGACCAGCAGCAGGTGCTCGCGCACCGTCAGGTCGGGGTAGCAGGCGACGGTGTCGCCGACGACGGCGACCCGGGCCCTGATCCGGGGGTCGTTCTCGTTCATCGCCAGGCCGTCGAAGCGGACCGTTCCGGCGGTCGGCAGGTCGCGGCCGGCCGCGACCCGCAGCAGGGTCGACTTGCCGGAGCCGTTGTGCCCGAGCAGCGCCACGCACTCGCCGGCGGCGAGCGCGAGGTCGACGGGGTGCAGCACCTCCCGGGCACCGTACGACCGGCTCACGCCGGTCAGTTGGAGCAGCGCGTTGCGCGCGGCGGGCTGGTCGGCCCGCTTCTCGGCCCGGTGGTCGGCCATGGGGAGGTTGCCTCTCGACGAACGGTTCGACCAAGTATGACCCCGGGGCCCCGACCGCCCCGCCGGGGGCCGATCCGCCGGGCCAACGGGTGGCAACAGGGCGTAAAACACCGTTCATACAGCAGCAAGGTGGCCGGTTAACGACACGGTGGCAGAGGGGATTGAACCGTTCCCTCCTGTTCATCCGTTCGTTTCGGGACGGTCGGCGGCCCGACGGGCGGCCGGACGCACCACTGGACGGACGCCGTGGCGGATGCCGCCGGACGGGCGTCGGAGGAGAGGGGCACAAAGGGATGGGACGAGTACTGGCCGGGCTGGTCGGCGACCCGGAAGCTTTCGGCAAGGCGCTGGAGGAGCGCAGGTCACAGGTGTTCCGGCCGGACGGGTGGCCGGCCGGGCTGCCCGGTCCTGCGGTGCTGGACGAGGTGCTGGGCGGCGGCCTGCTGCGGGTGCCGTACGTGGAGATGGTGCAGGACGGCGAGGTGGTCCCGTCCGAGCGGTTCTGCACGGTCCGCACGGTGGCCGGCCGGATCGAGGGCGGCTGGGCCGACGCCGGGCGGATCGGCGCGCTGCTGGACGGCGGCGCCACCCTGCTGCTGCCGCAGCTGGACCAGTGGCACGCCCCGGTGCGGGCCCTGGCCGCCGACCTCGCCCGTCAGCTGGGTCGCCGCACCGAGGCGTTCTGCTTCGCCACCGGCGCCGGGCGGCGCGGGCTGGACGTGCACCGCGACGACGCGGACGTCCTGGTGGTGCAGCTGGCCGGGGAGAAGGAGTGGACGGTGCACGCGGCCCCGGCGGACGGGCACTGGCGGCCGGGGCCGGCGCCGGAGCCCGGGCCGGTGGAACTGCACACCGTGCTCGCGCCGGGCGAGGTGCTGTACGTACCGCGCGGCGCGCCGCACGCGGCGACGGGCCGGCAGGGGCTGTCGGTGCACCTGTCGTTCACCGTGCGGGAGGCCGGCACCGGGCGGCTGCGCGCGGCGCTCGGCGAGTTCCTGGCCGTCGGCGGAGCTGCTGCCGGGCCGGTCGGTGGGTCGGCCGGCGGGCCGGTCGGCGGGTCGACGGGGTCAGCGGGGTCGGCGGAACGCCCTTGCACGCCGGACGAGTTGCTGGCTGCGGCCGAGGAGGTGCTGCGGCTGGGCCGCGAGCGGCTGGCGGCACTGACGCCGGAGGAGTTGCTGCGGCTGGCCCGCGGTCCGCTGCCCGCGGCGGACTCCCCGGCGGTCCCGGGGCCGCTGACGGAGCGCACCGGCGGCCGACACCGGCGGCCGACCGTCCGGGAAACGCGTGCGGGCGCGGTGTCCGGAACCGTGGAGACGGTTCCGGACACCGCGCCCGGCGCTACCTGTCCTGTCGTCGCGGCGACGGACCGTTCCGCTCGGACCGAGGGGGTCCGAGCGGTCGGATCACGCCGCTCAGATGCAGTACGGGCGGTGGCAGGAGCCCTCGCAGGAGATGCTGATCGCAGCGGCCTCCTCCTGCTCGGCGGTCTCGGCAACGAGGTCCTGCACGTCGAGGTCGAACAGCTCCTGCATGTCGGTGGCCATGGTGGCTTCCCTTCGTCGTTGCCGCGATCGACCGCGGCGGAATGCAGCGGACGTTAGGGACTCTGTGCATGAACGAACAAGAACCGTGCGCAGATGAATGGAGAATTTCAGCCAACTTGATGACCGGTGATCAACCATGGACAGTTCTCGATCTCCGGGATACAACGGTCCGATCCAGGCCACGCGACACCGCGACAGAGCTGCGCGGCGCGACGGCATCACCAGGCAGGGCGACGCGGACACGGGGGGCACGGTGGGCGGGAAGCCGCATGCGGCGCAGCAGGAGACGATCTTCACGGCGACCGGGCCCGTCCTGCTCCGCACCCCGGCCCTGCCCCGCCGGCGGCCCGCCGGCACCGACGCTCCCCCGGCGGACGTCCAGCGCGCCGACGCTCCCCCAGCGGACGTCCTGCGCACCGCCGCGGCCGATCCGGTGCTGCGCGAGGCCCTGGAGATCTCCAGCCCCTCGCTGGCCGACCTGCTGGACCGGGTCGCCGCCGGGGACGTCCTGCGGCCCGCCGCGGCCCGCCGCGCGGTCGAGGCCGTCGAGCGCTACCGGCTGCGGATGGCCACCCGCCCCACCCCGTTCGGCCTGCTGGCCGGCGTCGCCGCGGCCCGCTTCGGGCCCCGGGCCGCAGTCCGCTGGGACGGCGCCGAACGCCGGGCCTTCCGCCCCGACCTGGGCTGGCTGCTCCCGCTGCTGGACCGGCTGCGCACCGAGCCTCGGGTGCTGTCCGGCCTGCTGCTGGCCGTCGACCAGCAGGCGGTCCTGCGCGGCGACCGGCTGGTCCTGCCGTACCTCCCCGAGCGCAGCACCGGGAGCGGGGGCGACGGGGACGGGCCGCCGGTCACCGAGCGGACGGTCCGCGCCACCGCCGTGGTCCGGGCCGCCGTCCGGCACGCCGCCCGGCCGCTGCCGCACCCCGAGCTGCTGGCCGCACTGGGCGCGGACTTCCCCGGCGCCCCGGCCGAGGCGATCGCCGCCCTGGTCCGCACCCTGGTGGCGCAGGGCTTCCTGCTCACCGACCTGACGCCCCCGCCGGACAGCACCGACCTGCTCGGCCACGTCCTGGACCGGCTGCCCGAGGGGCACCCCGTGCGGGACGAACTCGCCGCCGTGCGCGGGCTGTTGGCGCAGGCCGCCGAGCTGCCGCGCGGGCGGGCGGGGGCGCAGCTGCGCGCGGCCCGGCGCCGGACGGCGATCCTCGGGGCGGCCGACCGGCCGCTGCACGCCGATCTCGCGCTGGCCGCCGAGGTGGTGCTGCCGGAGCAGGTCCGGGCCGAACTGGAGCACACCGCCACGGTGTTGTGGCGGCTGTCCCCGCCGGCCACCGCGCCCGAGCACCTGCGCGCCTACCACGCGGAGTTCGTCGAGCGGTACGGCACCGACAGCCCCGTCCCGCTCGCCGAACTGCTCGACCCCGACACCGGGTTGGGCGCGCCCGCCGGGTACCGCCGCCCCGCCGGGCCGCGCGGCGCGGCCAACCCGCAGCCCGCCCGGGCCCGGACCGACGCCGAGGCGGCCCGCGACCGGGTGCTGGCGGAACTCGCCGCCGGGGCGCTGGCCGACCGCGAGCCGGGCGGCCCACTGCCCGAAGTCGTCCTCGACGACGCCCTGTTGGCCCGTCTCGTCCCCGCCCCGGAGCGTCCGGGCAGCGCCGCCGACACCCCGCCCGCCTCGCTGGAGCTGTACGCCGAACTCGCCGCGGCGTCGCTGGCCGACCTGGACGCCGGACGGTTCCGGCTGGTCCTCTCCCCCACCGCGGGCAGCGACCGGGCCGGCGCCACCTTCGGCCGCTTCGCCGCCCTGCTGGCGGGCCCGGACGGGGACGGCGGCGCGCTGCTCGCCGCCGCGGCCGGGCCGTCGGACGACCCCGAAGTCCTGTCCGCCCACCTGGAGTTCACGCCCTACCGGCCCCGGCACGCCAACATCGCGCTGACCCCGCGCTGGCTCGGCCACCGGGTGGCGGTCGGCGCGTTCCCCGACCCCGGCGGCCCCGCCGTCCTCGCCCTGGACGACCTGGTGGTGCTCGCCGACACCGAGCGGCTGAGCGTCCACTCGCGCAGCCTCGGCCGCGAGGTCCGGGCCACCGCGCACCACGCGCTGAACCTGCGCACCGGCGCCCCGAACGCGGCCCGTTTCCTCCAGGAGGTGGCGCTCACCGGGCAGCGCCCCTGGCAGCCCTGGGACTGGGGGACGTCCGCGAGCGCCCCCGCGCTGCCCCGGGTCCGGCGCGGCCGGGTGGTGCTGGCGCCCGCCGCCTGGCGGCTGACCGCGCCCGTCCCCGCCGGGGCCGACGTCCCGTACGAGGAGTGGGCGCGCGGGCTGGAGCAGTGGCGGCGGCGCTGGGGCGTCCCCGCGGCGGTGCGGCTGCTCAGCGGCGACCAGCGGATCGGCCTCGACCTGGACGACCCCGGGCACCGCCGCCTGCTGCACAGCCGCTCGCGCTCCGAGCTGCCCACCGTGCTCCAGGAGGATCTGGCCGCCGACGCCTGCGGCTGGCTGCGCGGCCCGGACGGCGCCCGCGCCACCGAGCTCGTCGTCCCGCTGCGCCGCCGTCCCGCCACCCGCCCGGAGACCCCGCCGGCCCGTCGGCCGCTGCCCGCCGCGCACTCCCGCACGCCCGAACTCCCGGGCGGCCCTTGGCTGTTCGCCCGGCTCGCGGCCAACGAGAACCGGCAGGACGAGATCCTCGCCGAGCACCTGCCCCGGCTGCTGGCGGCGCTGCCCGGCGCGGTCGACCGCTGGTTCTTCATCCGCTACCGCGACCCGGCGCCGCACCTGCGCCTGCGCTTCCACGGCGACCCGGCCGCCCTCGCCGCCGACCTGCTGCCCGCCCTGCACGACTGGGCGCACGAGGTGCGCCGCTCCGGCCTGGCCGCCGACCTCCGGCTGGAGGGCTACACCCCGGAGGCCGACCGCTACGGCGGCCCCGACCTCCTCGCGGACGCCGAACGGGTCTTCCACGCCGACAGCCTGGTCGCGCTCGCCGCCCTGCGGCTGTCCCGCGCGGGGCGCTCCACGCCGGGCGAACTGCTGGCCGCCGTCAACCTGACCGCCACCGCCCGGGACTTCCTCGCCGCCCGCCCCGTCCCCGCCGCGGTCGGCCCGTGGATCGCCGCCACCTACCCCAAGTCCGAGGAACACCACCGGAGTTTCCGCGCCCACCGGGCCGCCGCCCTGACCGCGATCCCGCTCGACGGCCCCACCGTTCCGGCCGGTGGCCTGCTCCCGTCCGACCCGGACCTCACCGAAGCCTGGCAGCTGCGCACCGCCCGCCTCGCCGCCTACGCCCCCCGGCTGGACCCCCACACCGCCGGTCCGGCCCTGGCCTCGCTCCTGCACATGGGGCACAACCGCCTGATCGGCATCGACCGCGAGGCCGAACGCCGCGCCTACGCCTTGGCCCGCGGCGCCCTCGAAGCCCATCGCGCGGCCAACCTCCCACGCAAGGAAGGCTCCTGACGACACCTCAAGAACGAGCGACACCCCTTCAGCCCCCCGACCGATTCCGCACCGAAGGCTCCTGACGATGCACCAGAAACAGGCGGCGCTCACTCCCGCCGAAGCGCTGCGCGCGGCCACCGCCCGGCTCGTCCACCCGCTCGGCCCCGAGGGCGTTCCGACTCCCGGGCTCGGTACCGGGCTGAGTGGCGCGGCGCTGGCTCTCGCCGTCCTGGCCGGTCCGGACCAGGAGTTGCGCCGGGTCGCGCACGGCCACCTGGCGGCGGCGGTGCGGGCCCCGGGGGCGATGGGCGGGGGCGGACTGTACTCGGGGGCCGCCGCGGTGGCCTTCGCCGCCCGGCTGATGGCCCGGGCCCCCGGCGAGTACGGCGGGCTGCTGGCGGCGCTGCTGCCGAAGGTCCGGGAGTCGGCCGCCGGGCGGGCCGCCGCCCTGCGGGCCGACCTGGCGGCCGGGGCGGGCCTGCGCGCGCACACCTTCGACGCCGTCTCCGGCCTGGCCGGCCTGGCCCGGCTGCTGCTGGTCCTGGAGCCGGACGGCCCCGCCACCGCCGGGGCGCTGTCCGCCCTGGTCGAGCCGGCCGCCCCGGGGAGCGGCCCGCTGCCCCGCTGGTGGACGGCGGGCGCCCCCGGCCTGCCCGGCGCGGACCCGGACGAGCCCCGGGGGCACCTCAACCTCGGTCTGGCGCACGGGGTTCCGGGCCCGCTCGCCGTGCTGTCCGTCGCCCGCGCGCGGGGCGTCCTGGTACCGGGCCAGGACGAGGCGATCGAGTCGCTGGCCGACTGGCTCGCCGCCCACCGACGGCCTGCGGGGGGCTGGCCGATGACGGTCCCGGTCGAGGACGCCGAGCGGGGCCGACCGCTCACCGACACCCCGACCCGGGCCGCCTGGTGCTACGGCACCCCCGGAACGTCCCGGGCGCTCTTCCTGGCCGGACAGGCCCTGGACCGGGACGACTGGCGGCGGACCGCCGTCACCGAACTCGCCGACGCCCTCGCCGATCCGACCGGTTGGCACCTGGAGGGCCCGGGCCTCTGCCACGGCACCGGCGGCCTGCTCCGGATCGTCCAACGCACCGCCGAGGAGTCCGGCTCCGCCGCCCTGGCTGCCCACCTCCCCGCCCTCGCCACCGCGACCGCCCGCGACCTCACCACCGCCCTGACCGCCGACGCCCCCACCACCCTCCTCGAAGGCACCGCCGGCGCGGCCCTCGCCCTGCACGCCCACCTCCACCCGCAAGCCCCCACCCCCGAGACCACCTGGGACGCCTGCCTGCTGCTCGGCTGACCCCCACCCACCGAACGGCTCAGCCCCGGCACGGCCGGGCCCGGCCGTCCCTCGCGCCGAACACGCACTGGTCGCACTGGCCGGAGGCGGGGACCCTGTAGTGCTTCGTGCGCGGGGTACCCGCCGTCCGGCCGGGGTCATGGCAGGGTGATGCTGAACCGGCTCGACGGGGGGAGGAGGCCCGGGAGGTGGGGGGTGAGGGTGGCCCGGTCGACGGGGCCGTCGATGTACTGGAGCTCGATCCTGAACACTTCCACGGCGGAGACCTCGTAGGCGCCCCAGGGCAGGTGCGGGAGGGCGAGGGAGAGTGCGGTCCAGGTGTCGGCGTCGGTGAAGCGGAACCGGGTGCCGTCGCGGACGACCAGGACCGGGGTGCCGACGTTCCAGGTGCCGGCGGCCCGCAGGTTGTCGAACGCGGCGCTGTCCCAGAAGTCGGCGTACTCGTCGGCGGCCGGGGCGGCGGTCTCCACCGGTTCGGGGGCGGCGGGGTCCTCGGTGTCCCGGGGGTCCTCGTCGTCCCAGGAAGCCCAGGGCGCGCTCTCGGTCTCGGTCGGCTGCCGGTGGCCGGCCCACCAGTCGCCGACCGGGTCGGGGCCCGGGGCGGTGCGGGAACGCGGGATCGCGGCCGCCCAGCTCGCGGGGTCGCCCTCGGCCGTGGACTCCAGCCAGCGGCGGGCGGCCGGGGCGTCGGCGAGGCGTTCCCAGAGGGCGAGTCTGGCGGCGGGCGGGGCCTGCTTGGCGAAGGCGAGGACGCCGGCGACGCAGGTGCGGAAGGCGACGTCCTGTTCGGCCTCCGCGGCGACGTGCTCGTCCTCGGCGGCGGTCAGCGCGGGCATCCGGAACCAGGTCGCCACCGGGTCGGCGGTGTCGTGCAGCGCGGCCCTGATCCGTTCGACGGCGGGCACCACCCGGGTCGACCAGTCGCGCAGCAACTCGCTGCGGCCGGTGAGCCGTTCGCGGTCGGTCGGGGCCAGGTCGCGCCACGCCTCGTACCGCGCCGTGGTGCCGCGGAACGGGAAGTCGGCGGCGAACTGCTCCACCGCGTCGGGGTGGATCGCCCGGGGCGGCGCGGTGTCCAGGAGTGCTTCATGGGCGAGGGCGCGGGTCTTGGCGGGGTAGGAGGCGAGCAGGTCGAGCACGGCCCAGCTGCCGGAGCTGCGGCGCAGCGCGGTGAGGTCGTGCCGGAGGAGGTTCTGCTCCAGGAGGTTCGAGGAGGCGATCAGGAAGGCGGCCTCCTGTGCCCCGTCCCGGTCCCGGGCGGCCAGGGCCAGGAACTCCCGGTGGGCGGCGGCGGCTTCGGCGGTGTCGGGGGCGATCCGTTCGTTCCAGGCCAGGGCCCGTTCGCGGTGGTCGCGGAGTTTCCGGTTGGCCTGCCGGTTCACCTGGCTGTCGGCGATCAGGTCGCGGGTCATGTCGGGCAGGCCGGCCTGCTTGGCGTCGGCCAGGCAGAAGACCAGCCGGACGTCGTCGGCGTCCAGGGTGGCCAGCAGGCCCCGGCAGTCGGGGGCGTGGGCGGGCGGGCGGCAGGAGTCGGGCCGGGTGCAGAGCCGGATCTCGTCCGGCAGTCCGGCGGTGTGGCCGACGTAGCGGACGTCGTTGACGGGCGAGGCGACCGTCTGCATCCGTTCCAGTTCCAGGTGGGTGAGCGGTCCCACCCGGTAGTTGGGGACGGTCCGGTCCGCTCCCTGCCCGAACACCTTGCTCGGGGTGCAGCCGCCGGGTTCGGCGACCACCCGCATGCCGACGGCGATGCTCAGCGGGGTGCCCTCGGCGGCGTAGATGCCGACGGTCCTGCCCGTCGGCACGAAGGTCGGCGGTCCGCTGAACTCCCCGTGCCCCATGATGTAGACGGTCATCCGTCCTGCTCCCCCCGGTGCGTCCGTTCCACGGTCGGTACGCCTCCACGATGCCGGACCGCCGGCCCGGGCGGGGCGCTTCGCCGCGCACCTACGCCGATCTGCTGACCATCCGTCAGAACAGCAGCGGCGTCAGGAAGTTCGGGGGCGGCGCAGGCGCGGGCGGCGCAGCAGCAGGACGAGGGCGCCGGGGAGGACGACGGCGTCGACGCAGAGCAGCAGGAGGTTCCAGGCGCCGTCGACGCCGTGGTCGTGGGCGGGGGCGGCGTCGTCGGCGGGCGCCGCGGCGGGGGTGGCGGGGACGCCGAGGCCGAAGGCGGTGGTGCCGGCGAGTTCGCGGCCGCCGTCCAGGACGAGCCGGTAGGTGACCCGGTAGGTGCCCTGCTGCCGGAGCCGGACGGGTGCGACCAGGCGGTGGCCGTCCAGCCGGGGGCGGCCGTCGGTGACGGAGCCGCCGTCGGGGCCGTTGACCTGGAGGTAGACCGAGTCGGGCCGGAAGTCGTCGCCGGAGAAGGTCAGTTCGACCTCGGTCGGTGGCCGGTCGAGGGCGAGGGAGCTGCCGTCGCCGGGGGCGGCGCCCGCCAGCCGGACGGGCTGGCGGGCGCTGATCCAGAGCAGTCCGAGCAGCAGGAGCAGCACGACACCGACGCCGAGGGCGAGGGTGCGCCGGAAGGACTGCGGTGATCCGGTGGTGCTCACGCGGCGGCCGCGACCTCGTGCCGGTGGACGGCGTGCTTGCAGCTGCACGTCATCTCGGCCAGTTCCTGCGGGTTGGGCCGCAGGTGGTAGTACATGGCGACGACCATCGGGATGAAGACGATCGTGTTGTAGAACAGGTGCAGTTCGACGCGGGGGAAGGCGAGTTGGAGTACCGAGGTGGGCACGGCCCTGCCGAACAGGAAGTGGCCGGTCTGCGCCTGGAGCAGCAGGAGCAGGTGCTCGATGTGGTGCCAGAACTGGATGGCCAGGGCTACCGTCCACCAGGTGCGGCCGCGGCCGACGAAGCCGGGGCGGAGCAGGAACAAGCCGATGATCATGATCAGGGCGTAGCCGTAGTGCATCCACTCGGAGGTGATCAGCCAGGGGAAGGCGTAGCCGAGCAGGCCCTTGGACTTCGGCACCGTCCAGCCCAGGCCCCAGATCTGGTAGGCCTGGGCGAGGTGTTCGGCCCAGTGGCCGAGCACGATCACCATGAAGATGTTGAGGGCGGCGCGGTGCGAGTCGACGTTCAGGTGGCGCACCGGCCCCGGTGAGCCGGTTCTCGACGGTGCGGTGTGGGCGGTCATCGGGCGGGTTCTCCTACGGCGCAGGGAGGGGAGGGGGGCGCGCGCGGCACGCGGGGCGGCGGCGCGTGCCCCAGACTGGTGGCTGCCCGCCGGGGCGGACTTCTCCCAGAATGCTCAGTTCTCCGTCCCGATCGACTGACGTGGCGTCAGGAGGTTTGTGGGGCTGTCGAGTTGGCCACTCGATGGGGGTGTTCAGGCCGCCAGCAGGGCCGGGGGCCTGAGCACGGTGGTGAGTTCGGCGGTGCACATCATGTAGCCGTCGGGGGTGGGCAGCCGGTCGAGGTAGTGGGCGAGGTCGCTGCCGAGCGAGAAGACCCGGACGGGGGTGCCGGCGGCGCGGGCGGCCTCGACGATCCGGCGGACGCCGTCCAGCACGGCGGGGTGGCGGGTCTGGTAGGAGTCGGCGACCAGGTGGTTGCCCCGGTCGGCGGCCAGGTAGAACTGGACCAGGTCCTTGACCCCGACGAAGAGTTCGCTGGCCCCGGCGGCGCAGATGCCGGGGGTGGCGTGGACGGCGGCCGGGGTCTCGATGAAGGCGGAGAGCGGGACGCTGTCGGGGAGTTGCAGGTGTGCGCGCAACTGGGCGTACTCCTCGGCGTCGTTGAGGAAGGGCACCGAGAGGTGGACCCGGTCGGCCTCGTCGCCGAGCCGGGCTCGCAGCGTGTCGAGCACGGTGTGCAGGGCGTCCCGGTAGGCGGCGGAGCCGAGCAGCCAGCGGGCGCCGTGCAGGCCGAGTTCGGGGTTGGGTTCGACGGCGACGGCGGACTGCTCGGTGACGCTGGCGGCGTGGTCGGAGCGCAGGTCGAGCAGGCGCAGCACCAGGCGCTGGCCGGGCAGCAGTTCGCCGACGAAGGCGACCAGGCGTTCGGCGACGGCCCGGCCGTAGCGGGCGATCTCCGCGGGCCCGCCGTCCAGGGCGTCGAACGGGCTGAGCCCGGCGGCCAGGCAGAGGAACTCCTCGCGGATGAAGAAGCAGTCGACCCGGGCGGCGTTCGGGCCGCAGGAGTTGACGGTCCGGATGTCCTGGAAGTCGGCGATGACGGCGCAGGCCGCGCCGAGCCGGTCGACGGTGGGGGCGGTGTCGCCGGGCGGCGCGGCGGGGGCCGGGTCGGGTTCGGGGGCCAGGGTGATCGACCCGTCCGCCAGGTCGAGGACGACCTCGCCGACCAGGGCGGGCAGGTCGGCCTCGTCGACCCGCAGCACGGGGATGCCGCGGCCCCGGCACAGCGACTGCATGTGGCCGGTCTGGCCGCCGCCGCCGCAGACCACGGCGTCGGCGGCGACGATCGCGTCGTACAGGCCCGCCTCCAGCTGGGGCGCGATCAGGATGGAGCCCGCTCCCGGGTGCCCGGTGCGGTTGCAGGTGCCGCGCAGGGTGGCTCGGGTTCCGCCGGTGAGCAGGAAACCCTGGATGCGTCGCCCGTTCAACTAGCCCTCCGTCGTGTCCTCGTCGGTGTCCGCGTGGTCCTCGATCCCCAGCAGGCCGCGCAGGTGGCGCGGCGTCACGGAGACGTCGGTGAGTCTCCGGACGGCGGCCCGGGCGACCGCCACCCGCAGGTGGCGGTGCCCGGGGTCGTCCGGGGCGGTGCGGGCGCCGATCAGGGCGTCCAACCGGGCGGCGATCCGCTCCCGCCGCTCGCGGGTCCGGCTCGCCATCCGACGCACCTCCAGACTCACAGCGTGCTCGAACCCGGGGTCGATCGCTTCCTCGAACGTGCCGTCGGACGTGCGGTATCCGGCCAACTCGCGGACACTCTGCGGGGGTTGGCCGTCGGGACGGTCGGGTTCGGCGAGTTCGAGCTGTTCCAGGACGTGCGCGGCGACCGCGATCGAGTGGTTCTTGATCGCGGCGAGGTTGAAGGCGAAGGCGCCGGTGCGACCGTTGCGCACCGTCTCGTCGCCCTCGCGCAGCGGGCCGACGGCGGTGAGCGGGCCGGCGGGCGTCCCGTCGGGGGCGAGCAGCACGCCCCGGTGGTCGACCTCCAGGCCGCGGCCGGTGCGCTCGTGCGGGACGGCCAGGCCGCGGCGCAGCAGGTTGCGCCAGAGCGGCCCGCCGACCCGCCGGTAGTCGCTCTCCCGGCCGAAGTTGGCGACCACCAGGTCGGCCCGGACGGCGAGCTTCTGGTCGGCGGTGGCGACGGTGACCTCCAGCCGGTCGTCCCCGGCGGGGGCGATCTCCCGGACCGCGCCGACCAGCAGCCGGACCGGGCCCGGGTCCATCGCGCGTTCGATGACCTCGATGGTGTAGGGCACCGCGCCGACCCGGATCGCGGCGATCGTCGTCCCGAACTCGTCCATCAGGGAGCGCAGTTCGGCCGACGGGATGCGTTCCAGGGCGGCCGGCAGGTGCGGTTCCCAGGCCTTGCCGACCCGTTCGGCGACCACCTCGGGGGCGATGTCCGGATACTCGCGGGCGACGGTGTCGCAGGCGGCCGTCCACTCGGCCCGGACCCGCTCCAGGAACTCCTCCCGGTTCCGGTAGGGCTCCAACAGGCGGTGCGGGCAGGCGAGTCGGACCACGCCGTGCTCGTGGCCGGCCGGGTAGGAGCGGAACATGGTGCCGGTGCGGGAGACCAGCCGGATGCGGCCGGTGTGGCCGCGCCGCAGCAGCAGGCCCGCCGAGTCGTAGGCGCTGAGCACCGAGCCGACCACCAGCACCTCGGCCTCCGGCGGCAGCGCCTCCAGGCGGCGCACGCCGTCGGCCGAGTAGGGGTGGCGGACGAAGCGCGGGTGCTCCAGCACCTCGGTGGCGAACGGCAGTTCCTTCAGCTCCAGGCCGGTGGCCAGGACGGCGTGCGCGGCCGCCAGCACGCTCTCCTCCCCGTCCTGCTGCCGGACCGTCAGTTCCACCCCGGCCGGGGTGGGTTCGAGGTCGACGGCCTCGCCGTCCGCCTCGGTGAGCAGCACGCCCGGGGCGGCCTCCCGGGCGGCCTCGGCGAGCCGCTGCTCCAGGTAGTCCTGGAAGATCCGGCGGGGCGCCGGGCCGGGCTCGGTGAACTCGTGGTCGACCCACTGCGCGGGCCAACTCCCCCGGTCGGCCTCCCGGTTGGCCCAGTGCACGAAGTCCAGGACGTCCTCCCGGAACAGCGACATCCGACCGGCCTGGATGTTGAACACGTGGTCCCACGGGTTGCCGTCGCGGTGGTAGGCGACCCCGGCGGAGCGGTAGTCGGCGCGCCGCTCCAGCAGGACGATCTCGACCGGGCGGCGGGCGAAGTGGAGCATCCGGATGGCGGTGGCGGTGCCGGCCAGCCCCGCGCCCACCACGACGACCCTGGGGCGAATGCCTGTGCTGCTCATGCGGAAGCCTCTCGGGCGAAGGGCGCCCGGGCGGAGGATGCCCGGGCGGAGGACGCTCGGTCGAAGGACACTCGGTCGGAGGACACTCGGTCGAAGGAGGGGAGCGGCCGGAAGATTAGCCGACGGGACGTCAGCATGCCTGCCCGAAACGGATATTGGCCGAACGTGCGGAAGCCGCCCGCGCACCGCCCCGAAGAGAGTGCGCGGGCGGCGCGAACCGCGGGCCGGGCCGGGCGTCGGCGCGCGAACGGCGCGAACGGCGGGCCGGGCGTCGGGCCAGGGCACGCTGGGAGAAGCCGGGGCGGGGCCCGGCGGGCGAGGCTCGGCCGGGGAGGTGGGCGCCGATGCGGATGACAGCGGATCAGCGGCGGGACGCCGTGGTGCGGGTGGCGCTGGAGGAGTTCGCCCGGGACGGGTTCCACGCCGCCACGACGGTGGCGATCGCGGCCCGGGCCGGGGTGTCGCAGCCCTACCTGTTCCGGCTGTTCCCGACCAAGCGCGCGGTGTTCCTGGCCGCCGCCGAGCACGCGACCGGCCGGGCCGTCCGGGCGTTCACGGCCGCGGCCGAGGGGGCCAGCGGCACCGCCGCGCTGCGGGCCGGCGAGCGGGCCTGGCGGGCGCTGACCGTGCCCGGCGGCCCGTTCGCCTTCCAGGGCCAGTTGCACGCCGCCTCGGCCGCCGACCCGGCGATCCGGGACGCGGCGGCCCGGCACTGGGGGGTGCTGTGGCGGACGGTGCGGTCGGCGACCGGCCTGTCCGATCCGGAGCTGGCCGCGTTCTTCGGGCGGGTGCTGCTGAACTGCGCCGCGACCGCCCTGCGGGCACCCCTCACCGGCCGACCGCCCCTGCACGGCCGGGGCCCGCTCACCGGCCGCGCTGCCCCGCTCACCGACCGGGCATCGCCCACCGGCCGGGCCCCGCTGACCGACCAGGCTCCGCTCACCAGCCGGTCGGCACCCACTGGGCGTGGAACCCGTGCGGCACCCGGACCGGCAGCGGCACCACCGCGACCGGCGGGCCGGTGAAGTCCGCGGTGTCCAGCACCAGGAGTTCGCTGCGGTCGGCGGCGGGGTCGTACACCAGGGTGAGCAGCCAGCCGTCGCCCTCGGGGGCGGTGGCGTGCCGCGGTACGAAGACGGCCTCGCCGCCCTGCCGGCCGGGGCCGAAGGCGTGCCGGTCGGTGCGGCCGGCCACCAGGTCGTGCCGCAGCAGCGCGGGGCCGCACAGCGCGGCGCCGTCGCCGGGGACGAGTTCGACGGTGAAGGCGTAGCGGTGCGGCAGTCCGGTGCGGCGTTCGTCGATCCGCGGGAACTCCTGGACCCGGGCGTCGAGTTGCCGCTCGACCACGGCGCCCTCGCGGGGGTCGAGGGTCCACCGCCACAGGGTGGGCGCGGACTCGCTGGGGTGCAGCCGGTCGCGGTCGAAGGCGCGTTCGTGCCGGATCACGTCCACGGTGATCCGGCCCTCGGCGTCCTCGAAGGCGTTGACGGGGTGGAAGACGAAGCAGGGCGGCAGGTCGAGCCAGAGCGGGGCGGCGTCGGGGCGCTCGCGCGGGACGACGCCGATCCGGGCGTCGCGGTCGGGCTGCCAGGCCAGCGGTACCGGCGAGCCGGCCCGGGCCTCGGCGGCGTCGTGGGCGACCGGCAGGTCGAACAGCACGGTGTGGCGGGCGGTGAGCGCGAAGGCGTGCATCCAGGGGCGGCCCTTGACCGGCACGGGGCGCGCCGCGCGGACCCGGCCGGCGGTGTCGACGGTGAGCAGCACGGCGGCGCCGCCGGCCGGGTCGACGGTGACGGCGTGCAGTTCGCCGGTGACCGGGTCGGTGAGGGGGTGGGCGCAGAACCCGCCGGGCAGGGTGGCGTCGAAGTCGGTGCGGGCGACGGTGCGCAGGTCGGCGTCGAGGACGAGCGGCAGCGCGCCGTCGGTGACGGCCAGGGTGCGGCCGGCGTGCCGGACCAGGTTGGCGTTGACCTCGCCGGCGCGGCCGTGCCGCGGTCCGGGGACGGGGAGTTCGCCGAGTTCGCGGGCGAGTGCGTCGTCGCGCAGCAGGCGGCTGCGGTACCAGTGGGCGCGGCCGCCGCCGAGGCGCAGGCCGTGCACCATGCCGGGGCCGGCGAAGGCGTGCCGGACGGCCGGGTCGTGCTCGCCGCGGGGGTTGGCGCCGATCCGCAGGAAGGTGCCGTCGAGCTGCGGGGGCAGGGTGCCGCGGACGGCGAGGTCGGTGTGCGTGGTCTCGGCGGGCGCCGGGCGGTAGCCGGGGCCGAGCAGGTGGGTGGTGCTGTTGGAGCCGGCGCTGTCGGAACCGGCGGCGCGGTGCGAACGGGTCGTGGTGCTGTGGGGGGTGGCGCTGTTCTGGTGGCTCCTCGGGGTGTGCTGCGCAGTGCCGGGCATGGTCGCCCCCTCCGTCGATAGCACTGTTACATAACGGCGTCATTGCCCAGGTTCACAGGTGCCTGACATACTGTCAAGAGTGAGCCCACGGCGAGTTGACCCGAATCTGAGCGCCCAGCTGATCGAGGCGGCGGCCCGGCTGCTCAGCGAAGAAGGACCGGCCGCACTGTCCACCCGCAAGCTCGCGGCCACCGTGGGCACCTCGACCATGGCCGTCTACACCCGCTTCGGCGGCATGGACGACCTGGTGCGGGCGGTGGTCCGGGAGGGGTTCACCCTGCTCAACCGGCGCCTGGAGGCGGTCGAGGAGACCGACGACCCGGTCGCCGACGTGGTCGCCCTCGGCTGGGCGTACCGGGCCAACGCGCGCGAGCACCGGCACCTCTACAACGTCATGTTCGGCGGCTCCAGCCTCAGCGGCTTCTCCCTCACCGACGCCGACCGGCAGCACGGCCGCTACACCCTGGACGCCCTGGTCGGCGCGGTCAAGCGGTGCGTCGCCGCCGAGCGCTTCCAGCCCGCCGAACCGCAGCTGGTGGCCCATCAGCTCTGGATCGCCCTGCACGGCCTGGTCACCCTCGACCTCGGCGGCTACCTGGTGGACCCCCTCAACGCGGACGTCTGCTACCAGGCCCAGATCTGCGGCATGCTCCTCGGCGCCGGCGACACCCCCGAACGCGCCACCGCCTCCGTCGCGTCGGCCGCCCGCCGCGAGGTCTAACCCGCAACCCGCGTGAGCGGGGCGAGAGTTCACCCGGCGTTGACCACGGGTTCGCGTCGGCTGTCATGAACGGTGCGATGATCACGGGCACTTGACCGCTCCCGAGTCCGAAGGTGGCCGCCGTGGCCCGCAGGTTGCCGTTCGTCCTCCGGCCGTGGGGCCTGGCGGTGCTGGTCGCGCTGGCCGTGCTGGTGGCCTTCGCCCAGCCCGGCCCGGTCCGGGCGGACCGGGCCGCCGCGCCCGTCGCCCCGGCCGCCGCGGGGTCGTTGGACTACCGGCTGGCCGCCAGTGGCGATCTGGTGATCACCCTGTACCAGTGGGACGGGGTGACGCCCGCGGAGCTGACCGAGCGGATCAACGAGGCCAACCGGGCCGCCCCGCACCTGAGCGACACCATCTACCGGGCGCTCGACTCCGCCGTGGTGAACGGCCCGAACATGCCCGCCGGCGGCGTCACGGGCGGCCCGGTCTTCGACGGCACCGTGCGGATGACGTCCGATCAACTCGGCCTGGAGATCGTGATCCCGGCCGCCGAGGTCTCCGGGGCGGCGAGCTGGTGGACCGAAGTGCTGGCGGCCGCGGCCGGGTTCCTGGTCGGGCTGTTCGTCCGGGTCATGTGCACCGGCCTCTTCCCCGAACTCGCCCCGGCCTGCGCCGTGCTGGCCGTGTTCGTCGGATCCATGGTGCGCGGGATCATCGTCATGGGAGTCGACAACAAGCTCCAGGACCCGCTGAGTTGGGCGAAGACCCTGCTGGTCTCGCTGCTCGCGGCGGTCGGCACCGGCGCCTGGGAGTACGGCCTGAACAAGTGGGCCAAGGAGAAGCTGCCCGACCTGCTCACCGCGATGGGCCAGGGCATCGCGGCCCTGTCCAACCGGGTCGCGTCCAGCGTCTCGCAAGGCGTGCGGCGGGCCGGGCAGTTCGTGATGGACGTGGCCGGCAACATCGGCGCGGCGCTCCGCGAGATCAGCACCTCGTCCAGCATCGTCGGGCGGGTCATGGTGGTCGGCGACTCGATGTCGGAGGGCCACGAGGGCGACTGGACCTGGCGCTACCGGCTGTGGCAGTGGCTCCGGGGGTCGAACGCCGTCTTCCAGTTCGTCGGGCCGTACACCGGCACGATGGCGCCGCCCGCCCCCGCCCCGCCGCAGCCGCCGGTGATGCAGGGGAGACCGCGCCGACGGTGCCGCCGAGCACCACCGGCGGGTACGCGTACGGCGTCTCCGAGGAGTTCCGGGGCGACCACTTCTCGCTCTGGGGGCGGCAGGCCGCGCAGGCCAAGTCGCTGATCCGGGAGCAGGTCGCCACGTACCGCCCGGACGTGCTGCTGCTGGCGCTCGGCTTCAACGACATGGGCTGGCTGTTCTCCTCGCCCCAGGACACCCTCGGCAACCTCAAGGCCGTCGTGGACGCGGCCCGGGAGGCCAACCCCCACATCAAGATCGCGCTGGCCAACGTCCCCCGGCGGACGGCCATCGGGGGCCGCGAGGACCTGCCGGTGAACATCGACACCTACAACCGGCTGCTGGCCCAGGTCATCATCTGGTGGAGCACCCAGAACTCCGAGGTGGCGCTGGTCGACTGGGCGGGCAGCTACGACTGCGGCCCGACCGCCTGCCCGGCGGGGTACGACGGCCTGCACCCCAATGCGCTCGGCGAGTTCCAGATCGCCCGGGCCTTCGAACGCACCCTGCACGACCGCTTCGGCTTCGGCGGCGACCCCGCCCCGGTCCCGTCGCTGGTCCCGCCCCGGGACACCCCGGTGCCCGGCGGGGTCCGGGCCGCCTCCAGCCCGCTGGGCGTGACCGTGACCTGGGACCCGGTCTACGGCGCGATCGGCTACGACGTCCGCTACCGACTGGTCGGCTCCACCACCTGGAGCGAGGCCCGGGTCCCGACCAACCGCTACGACACCACCTGGACGGTGGACGGCCTGCAGTGGGAGTACCAGGTCCGCACGGACAACGGCGACGCCGACAGCGACAAGTCCGGCTACTCCCCCACCACCACCGCCACCGCGCACCCCCGCACCGTCGGCGGCCCGTCGAACATCGTGGCCCGGGCCACCGCCACCGGCATCGACCTCACCTGGGACCCGAGCACCGGCCCCTACACCGACATCATCGACCGCTACGGCGTCCTCACCTACGACACCAGCACCCCCGGCGCCATCATGCAGCAGGTCGGTGTCCGCGGCACCTCCGCCCACGTCGACGGCCTCGTCCCCGGCCACACCTACCAGGTCGGCGTCCAGACCTGGAACGCCGCCGGCGGCGGAGTCCCCAACGGCGGCAACGCCGTGACGGTGGGCGCCGGCTGACGCCGCCCCGAAACCCTTCCTCCGTCCCTCGACGCCCGGCCCGCCCCGGTGCTCAGGTGGACAGGTACTCGTCACCGTTCGCGTTCTGGAAGAGGGAGTCCGCGTATCCCGGTGGGAAGCCGGCCTCGCCGCCGTTGATCACGGCGATGTACACCCAGTGATCCGTGTGGTTGACGAGTGCGGCCGCGTTCCCGTAGACGGTCTGGCCGTAGCCGGAGCCGTTCGCCCAGTGGGCGAAGGTGTTCTTCCGCAGGTCGACGCTCTGGTTCGGGGACCAGTCCTCGAACGATCCCCAGCCGTACCAGGGCGAGTTGTAGTACAGGCATACGACGCCGCTCGGGCATGTCTCCACGCCGCTCGGGTCGGCGGCGGCGTAGGCGCTCCCGGCGTTGGCGGCAGCGATGCCGACGGCCACCGCGGCCACCGCGGCCGCCTTGGCGGCGCCTCTTCCGAACCTGATCCGCATTCTTCCTCCATGACTTCGAGAGCGGGCCGCGCCCGCTTCACCGGATGTCAGCGGTCGCCGTGGTTCCCCGAACCCCGGGCGCCGTTGTTGAAGTTGTGGTTGTCGCCGAAGATCCGGCTCGTGCTGCAGGGCTCCGAGGTGTACCGACTGCCCGACGGGTTGGTGCAGTTGCTCCGGATCGGCGTGGTCGTGCAGGAACCGTCGAGGTGGTCCGGATCGGAGTCGACCTCGGCGACGCCCGGCCCGTTCGGGTCACGCATCTCCGGGAATCCCTGGGGACGCACAGAGCTCTCCTCCCACGCGCGCACATCACGGCTCACCGGGCCGAGGCGGTGACCCCCTCCCGGGGCCGTGCGGCAACGGGAGGCGTCGGGAACCATCCTGCTCGGCCACGCGCCCCCACCCCATGGCGAAAGCCTGGCGTTGACTTGGCGTTCCGCCCGGGCCCGGCGTCCGCCGGAAGCGGGCCGGTCCGTCGGGCCCATCGGGCGGCAGGCTCCTCGCGTTCGACCGGGGGCCCCGGCGGCCGGGACGGCGGGCCGCGGTGGGTGGCCGGGCCCGCCGTCCGTGGGGGTCAGGTGTTCCAGGGGGCCTTGGGCCACCACAGGTAGCCGAAGTTGCCGAGGATGCGGACGTCCCAGTAGATGAGCGTGAACGCGCCGGCGACCAGGAACGCGGTGGCGGTCAGGGCCGCCGCCCGGCCCGGTTTGGTGGCCAGCCAGCGTTGGACGGGGGTGCCGAGGACGAAGGAGAGCAGGACGAAGAGCAGGGCCATCACCAGGATGTTGCCGAGCGACTGGAGCGAGAAGGCGACCGCGCCGTAGAGCGGGTTGTGCTCCTGGGCCGCGTGCCGGAACAGGTTGCGGAACAGCGGGTACGGGCGGCCGATCAGGAAGGCGCCGACCAGCACGCCGATCAGCACCAGCGGGGCGTTCGGGAAGCGGCGGGCCACCCCCGCCAGCGGATCGGGAAGGACGCCCGCCGCGGCCAGGCCGATCACCAGCATGACCAGGCCGACCAGGCCGAAGACGATCATCGCCTGGAGGATGCGCGGCGAGATCGTCCCCGGCGTGGCGGTGGTGGAGAACTGCGGCAGGTGGGTGCCGTACAGGCCGACCAGCACGCCGTACCCGGCGGAGACCGGCAGCATGCCGGCCGTCAGCCAGCCCAGCGGGCGCAGCGCGTGGCCGAGGCGCTGACGGCGGGTCAGGCTCATCTGCCCGACCAGCGGGCCGACCGCGCCGAACACCGCGACGTTGCAGGCGGTGAAGGAGCCGGCCAGGCCGGAGACGAAGGCGAACAGGACGCCGGCCGCGACGCCGGTCAGCGGCGTTTTCCTGGCGTCGTGGCCGAGCAGTTGGTTGGCGGTGGTGAAGCCGATCTCGTCGTCGGCCAGTTTCGAGGACCAGGCCCAGGCGAGCAGCAGTCCGCCCAGCAGGCCGAGCACGACGACCAGGGCGCGGCGGCGCGGGAAGAGGCCGTTGACGAACAGTGAGGTGGCGCGCGGTGGTGCTTTGACCGTCCGGCCCGTGATGGTTTCGGTCACGTGGTTCTCCTCAGCTCACGGAGGGCCGGTCCCCGAAGGGGTGTCGGGGACCGGTGGCGCGCGGGGCGTGAAGAGTGTCGTGGACACCCCCGGTGGGGCGACTACTTCCGTGTTGCCCGGCGTCGGCACGGTCGGAGTAGCCCCCCGCTCCCGGGCACCGAAGCATGGAGCGGAGAGCCGTGGCCGTCCGGGCCGCGGCGGGCGGGAGGCAGTGATGAGCGGAGGCTGGCGGGCGGCCCGACGACGCCTGTTGACACCGAGCCACAACGAGACGAAGTTGTCCACCAGGGGGTTCCACCTGAAGGACGAGGCGGCGCGCACCAACCTGGAGACCGTCGGCGGGAGCTTCCTCGACGGGTACGCGATCGCCGTCGAGGCCCGCGACCAGGACGAGGCGCACCGGCGGCTGGAGCTGATCCCGGTGCGCTACCGGGGCTTCGCCTACGAGGGCGCGGGGATGGGCCTGGCCATGCTGGACGGCCTGCCGCTGCCCGGTCGCGGGCGGGTGGCGGAGTTCCTGGCCGGTCACGGCGCACCGCACGACTACATGGTGCACGTCGGCGTGGGCTGGGCGATGGCCCGGCTGCCGCGCTTCCGCTGGGCCTCGATCGCGCCCGCCGACCCGCTGCTGCGCTGGCTCGCGCTGGACGGGTACGGCTTCCACCAGGCGTACTTCCGGACCGCGCGGTACGTGCACGGGCACCACCGGGAAACCGCTTTCCCGTGGCCCGGCGACGAGGCCCGGGGCTACGCCGGGCACGCCATCGACCAGGGCATCGGCCGGGCGCTGTGGTTCATCGGCGGCACCGACCCGGCGGTGGTCGCCGACCTGGTCGACGGCTACCAGGACGACCGGCACGCCGACCTGTGGGCCGGGGTCGGGCTGGCGGCCTGCTACGCGGCGGGCGCGACCGACGCGGAGCTGCGGCTGCTGCTGGAGCGGGCCGGGCGGTACCGGCCGCAACTCGCCCAGGGCGCGGCCTTCGCGGCCACCGCCCGGGTCGAGTCGGGGCTGCTCACCGAGCACGCCGAGGCCGCCACGGCGGTGCTCTGCGGGCTCACCCCGCAGCAGGCCGTCCAGGTCTGCACCGAGGCCCGGCCCCGGCCGGTGGTGGACGGCGCCGAGCTGCCCGCGTACGAGGTCTGGCGCCGGGCCATCGCCGAACGGATCGTCAGCGGCGCGGCCGGGGCCCGGACGTGACGGCCGCCGAGCCGAAACCGGCCGCCTCCGAGGACACCGGACCCACCCCGGCCTCCGCACGGACCACCGCCCCCGCCGTGAGCCGGCCGCGCGGTACCGCGCGCCGACCGCCCGGGCCGTCCCGGGCGGGGACGCCGGTGCTGCTGGCCCGGATGGCGGCCGACCGGCTGACGGTGATGACGCGGGCCGCGGCCCGGTACGGCGACGCGGTGCGGCTGCCGCTGGGGCCGAAGACGCTGTACTTCTTCAACCACCCCGACCACGTCCGCCGGGTGCTGACCGACAACAGCGCCAACTACCACAAGGGCATCGGCCTGGTGCACGCCCGGCGGGCCCTCGGCGACGGCCTGCTGACCAGCGAGGGCGAGCGGTGGCGGGCGCAGCGCAAGGTGATCCAGCCGGTGTTCCAGGCCCGCCGGATCAACCGGCAGACCGACGTGATCGCCGAGGAGGCGGCGCTGCTCGCCGAGCGGCTGCGCCGCACGGCGGGCGCCGGGCCGGTGGACGTCCGGCAGGAGATGACCTCGCTGACCCTGGGGGTGCTCGGCCGGGCCCTGCTGGACGCCGACCTGGGCGCGTACGAGTCGATCGGCGAGGCCTTCGAGGTGGTCCAGGACCAGGCCATCTTCGAGATGATGAGCCTGAGTTCGGTGCCCTCCTGGGTGCCGCTGCCGCTGCAGTTGCGCTTCCGCCGGGCCCGGGCCGAACTCGACCGGATCGTCGGCGAGTTGGCGGCGCAGCGGGAACTGCACCCGGCCTCCGACGGTACCCGGGACGACGTGCTGTCCCGGCTGGTCGACGCCACCGCGGACGAGCGCGACCCGGTGGCGCGGCGGACCAGGATGCGCGACGAGCTGGTCACCCTGCTGCTGGCCGGGCACGACACCACGGCGAGCACCCTCAGCTGGGCGCTGTACCTGCTGGACCGGCACCCGGAGGTCGGGGACAAGGTCCGGGCCGAGGTGGACGAGGTGCTGGGCGACCGGCTGCCGACGATCGACGACGTGCACCGGCTGACGTACACCTCGATGGTGCTGCAGGAGGTGATGCGGCTGTACCCGGCGGTGTGGCTGCTGCCGCGCAAGGCGCTGGCCGCGGACGAGGTCGGCGGCTACCGGGTGCCGGCCGGTGCGGACGTGGTGCTCTGCCCGTACACGCTGCACCGGCACCCGGAGTTCTGGGAGCACCCGGGCCGGTTCGACCCGGAGCGCTTCGCCCGGGGGCGCTCCGCGGGCCGCCACCGCTACGCGTACGTGCCGTTCGGCGCGGGGCCGCGGGTCTGCGTGGGCAGCAGCCTGGGCATGCTGGAGGCCACCGTGGTGCTGGTCGTCCTGCTGCGCCGGCTGCGGTTGTCGCTGCCGCCGGGGCACCGGGTGCAGGCCGAGCCGATGCTGACCCTGCGGGTGAAGGGGGGTCTGCCGATGACGGTGCTCCCCCGCGACTGACCGCCCGAACGCGGGCGAAGGGCTCGGACCGCTCCCCCGGTCCGGGCCCTTCCGCGTGCGCCGGGACACACCCCGGGGGAACACCGCCGGAAAGCCGCTCGGAAAGCCCTTCGGGAAGCACCCCCACAAGGCGTCCCCGGACGTCCCCGGGCATGCCGAACGCCCGGCCGGAGAGGTCCGACCGGGCGTCCGGAGCAAGAGAGCTGACGGAGCGTCAGCCCGCCAGGCGGGCGAAGGCGCCGCCGTGGTAGAGCAGCGGGTCGGTGCCGGTGGAGCGGCCCGCGCCGAGGACGGTGCCGACGAAGATGGTGTGGTCACCTCCCTCGTGGACGGCGCCGAGGCGGCACTCCAGCCAGGCCTGGACGTGGTCGAGGACGGGGGCGCCGGTGTGGCGGCCCCGGGTGTGGCCGATACCGGCGAACTCCTTGGCGCCGCGCGGCCGGTTGCGGTCGGCGAAGTGCCGGGCCACCCACTCCTGGTCGCGGGCGAGGACGGAGACGGCGAACGCGCCCTCGGCGAGCACGGCCGCGTGGATCGCGGCCGACTTGACCACGCACACCAGCACCTGCGCGGGGTCGAGCGAGACGGAGGTGAAGGAGTTGGCGGTCATTCCGCAGGGGGTGTCGCGCCCGGCGGTGAGCACGGTGACGCCGGTGGCGAAGCGGCCGAGCACGCCGCGCAGCGCCCGGTGGTCGCCGAGGTCGGCCTCGGGGGCCTCCGCGGGGAGCGGGGGCAGGTCGAGCGCGCCGGGCAGCGGCGCGGCGGCGGTCGGGAAGGCCGCGGCCGGGAGGGGCGGGAGGGAGGCGGGCAGGCGGGAGGCGGGCGGGAAGGAGGTCATCACGATCACCTCGCTGTGGTGGTGCCGGTCAGGGTGGGCGCCGTCGGCTGGGCGGCGTAGGGCTCCAGGGCGAGCCGGAGCGGTTCGGGGACCCGGGTCGGGCGGGTGTCGGTGTTGGGGCCGCGCATGCAGGCGACCCGTTGCCGGCCGCGGGCGACCAGGTACTCGGCGCCGTCGGACCCGATCTTCACGTAGTCGAAGGTGAAGGCGACCTGGGTCTGGGTGAGGTCGGCGAGGCGCATCCGGATGGACAGCTCATCGAAGGCGGTGATCTCGGCGAAGAACTCGCAGTCCACCTTGAGGGTGAACAGCTTGAGGTCGGCGCGGACGTCGGCGAGCACCTCGGGGGCCTTCTCCAGCAGGAACATCTCCCGGCAACGGCCCTGCCAGCGCAGGTAGTTGACGTAGTAGACGTTGCCGACCAGGTTGGTCTCCTCGAAGCCCACCAGGTGCCGGTACTCGTAGTAGTCGGGCGTGCTCACCGGTCACCCCCGGCCAGCACGGTGAAGGCGACGGGTTCGGCGACGCCGTCCAGCGCGGTGACGAAGCCGACGATCCGGTGCGCGCCGCCGCGGAAGGCCACCCAGCCGGGCGGCAGGCCGCGACCGCCCGCCGGGCTGCCCGCCGGGCCGCCGTCCAGGCTGAGCGCGGCCACCGCGTGCCCGGCCTTGCGCAGGGTCTCCACCGCGCCCCAGACCCGGGTGGCGGCGGTGTCGAGCGGTTCGCCGCGCTCGGCGGCCAGCAGTTCCGCCAGCGCGGCGGCCTCGGGTCCGAGCAGGCCGGCCCACTCCTCGGCGGTGCGGGCGGTGACCGTCTCGACGTCGCAGGCGACGGTCTGCTCGGCGACCACGGTGAAGGTGACGCCCGCCGCGTGCGAGGAGGAGATCCGCCGCCCGTCGGCGAGTTCGGGCCGCCCGTCGGGCCGGTGGCGCACCTCGGTGGTGCGGCCGAGCGCCCAGCTCGCGGCCTCGGCGGTGCGCCGCCGCCGTTCGGCGACCGGTCCGCCGCTGCCCTCGCCGCCGGGCAGCACGACGCAGCGCACGGGGCGGCCGAGCGCGGCCTCGACCCGCCGCTCCAGGAACGGGCCGAGCAGCGCGGGCAGCCAGGGGCCGGAGCCGTCCTGCTTGCGGACGGCCTGCAGCAGCAGGCCCTCCCACTGCTCGACGGTGGTGCCGCCCTGGTCGCGGACGTCGAGGTCGTACAGGTAGCTGTCGCCGTCCCGGGAGCGCTCGCGGGCGTCCAGGAACAGCAGCCGGCCGGCCCGGGAGGAGCCGCCCTCGGCGAGGTGCAGGCGCTCCACGCTGACCGGGAGCAGGGTGGCCTCGGGGACGCACGCCTGGATGGAGTGCATCAGCGCGTCGCGGGTGCCGGGGTCGGCGAGCAGCAGCTCGCCGGGGTGGTAGCCGGCGAACCAGTCGGTGCGCGGGCTGTCGTCGATCTCGGCCAGGCAGTGCGTGGCGGCGAGGTCGCGGTAGGCGAGCAGCCGCTGGAAGCGGTCGCCCTGGAACAGCACCGGCCCGTACATCTCGTCGGGGGTGAGCGGGACCCGGGGCACCTCAGCGGTGACGGGGGCCGGGTCGGCGGCGGGCCGCTGCTCGCCGAACCGCAGGGTGGCCCGGAAGTGGTCGGCCTGGAAGCCGGTCTCGCCGCTGCGCAGCACCGCCTCGACGGTGTCGGGGCCGGTGGCGAGGACGGCGACCCGCAGGGTGGTGGCGCCGGTGACGGGGACGACGACGGGCCGCAGGAACTTCAGGTCCTCCAGCACGGGGGTGTCCTGACGGCCGGTCAGGGCGGTGGCGGCCTGGGTCATCGCCTCCATGCCGAGGACGGCGGGGAACAGCAGGTCGCCGTCGAGCAGGTGGTCGGGCAGGTAGAGGTCGCCGCCGCCGGTGAGTTCGGCGTCCACCACCAGTTCGATGCCGGGGTAGTGGACCTGCGGGCGCTCCAGGAAGCGCAGCAGCGGCAGTTCGCGCTCCTCGAGGGTGAGGGTGGGGAGTCCGCCGGCCCGGCCCATGACGACCAGGGCGGGGTCGGTGCCGGGGGTGGCGAGCAGCCGGCCGAGCAGGGCGACGCCGTCCTCGGTGGGGATGGGTTCGATGCCCTCGCGGACCAGCGCCTCCAGCACGCCGAGGCGTTCGCCCATGCCGGAGCCGGACCACACGGACCACTCCAGGGCGAGGCAGCGGCAGTGCGGGTTGTCCTGCTGGAAGCGGACGGTGAGTTCGGTGAGCCAGTCGTTGGCGGTGGCGTAGTCGGCCTCGCCGCGCAGGCCGGCCCGGCCGATGATGCTGCCGAAGGTGACGAACAGGCGCAGCGCGGCCGGGTCGACGGCGGCGAGGACGGCCTCCACGCCGTCGATCTTGGTGGCGAGGGTGCGCCGGAAGGCGTCCTCGTCGAGGGTGGCCAGCGACTGCGGTTCGTTGCGGCCGGCGCCGTGCAGCAGGCCGGTGACGGGGCCGAGTTCGCGGGTGATCTCGGTGACGGCGGCCTTGACCTGGTCGGCGGAGGTGACGTCGGCGCGGGCGTAGTGCACGCGCAGGCCGGCGGCCTGCATCCGGGCCAGGTTGTCGGCGAGTTCGGTGTCCTCGGCGGGGTCGGAGCGGCCGAGCAGGCCGATCGCGGCGCCGTTGGCGCCGGCCAGCGCGATCGAGCACTCGGCGGTGATGCCCTTGCCGCCGCCGGTGACCAGCAGGACGTCCTGCGGGCCGAGGGCCTGGTGGCCGTCCTCGGGTTGGAGGTCGACGGCGCGCAGCACGGGGGTGCGGCGGGTGCCGTCGGCGTCGTAGTGGACTTCGGCGAAGGCGGTGGTGGCGGCGGTGTCGGCGGCGATCCGGGCGCTGATCCGGTCGGCGTCGGCGGGGTCGAGGTCGCCGTCGAGGGGCAGGGTGACGACGGTGACGGGGATGTCGGGGGCCTCCAGGTGGAGGGTCTTGGCGAGTCCGGCGGCGCCGCGGCGGTCGCCGACGGCGACCAGGCGGGTGCCGGCGGCGCGGCGGGCGGGGTCGAGGGCGGCGCGGGCGGCGGCGAGCATCAGGCCGAGGTGGCGCTGGTCGCAGTCGCGGGGCAGGGCGAGCAGCACGCCGCCGCCGGGGGCGGTGGCGGTGAGCGCGGCGGTGAGCGGGGCGGCCAGCGGGTGCCGGTCGGTGGCGAAGACCTGCCAGTCGCCGCCGGGTCCGGCGGCGGGGGCGGGCGGGGCGGTCTCGGTGAGGTCGATCCGGAACGGGCGGACCCAGGGGGCGACGCCGGCGGCCGCGCCGGAGCGGGCGTCCTCGGGCGACTGTTCGGCCAGCTCGTCGAGCAGTGCGGCGAGTTCGCCGAGCGTGGAGGTGGCGAACGCGGTGGTGACCATCGGCGCGACGATGCCGAGCTGCTGGGCGGCCTGGTTCATGATCTGGCCGACCGTGATGGAGCTGAGGTGCAGTTCGTCGAGCGGGTTGGCCGAGGGGTCGACGGTCTCGACGGGCAGTTCGGCGCGCTCGGCGGCGAGCCGGATCAGCACCTCCAGGCTGGTCGCCTCGGCGGGGGCGGCGGGCGCCGCGCCGGCCGGCGCCGGGGTGGCGGCCGCCGTCGCGGTGTGTTCCAGGACGAAGTCCTCGCCGCCGTCCTCGCAGGGGCTGGCGAAGAACCGGAACTCCTTGTCGAGCGGCAGCGGCCGGGTGAACCGGTCGGCGAACAGCTGCTCGTGCCGGACGGGCGCGCCCATCGTCCAGGCGGCGGCGACGGCGCCGAGCAGGCCGCCGAGGGAGAGCGCGTCGGCCTCGGTGGCGACCGCGGGGACGGCGGGCAGCACCTCGGCGGCGAGGGTGCGCAGGATCTGGCCGGGGCCGACCTCGATCAGCAGGTCGACCTGCCCGTCCATGGCGTGCAGCGCGTCGGTGAACCGGACCGGCTGGACGATCTGCCGGGTCAGCAGGTCCGCGACGTCGGTGTCGGCGGGCAGCAGGGTGCCGGTGACGGTGGAGACCAGGCCGTCGCCGACGAGGCCGAAGCGCTCCTGGGCGAGGTGTTCGGCGAAGCCGGCGGCGGCGGGGGCCACGGCCGGGGAGTGGAAGGCGTGCGAGACGTTGACCCGGCCGACGCCGATGCCCTGCCGGGCGGCGAGCGCGCAGACCCGGTCGACGGCCTCGACCGGTCCGGAGACCACCGTCTGGGTGGGGCTGTTGAGGCCGGCGATCACCACGGGTTCGCCGACGGTCAGCGCCTCGGCGAGGGCCGGGGTGGTGGCCAGGGCCGCCATGGTGCCGCCGCCGTCGGAGGCGGCGGCCATGATCCGGCCGCGGGCGGCGGCGGCGCGCAGCACCGTCGCCTCGTCCAGGGCGCCGGCCCAGTGCAGGGCGGTGAGTTCGCCGAGGCTGTGGCCGGTGGCGCGGACCGCCTCGACGCCGAGCTGGTCGAGCACCCGCAGGCCGGCCACCGAGGCGGCGACGATCCGCGGCTGGGCGACGTCGGTGGCGACCTGGTCGCCGTCGGCGGGCAGGTCCAGGCGCCGGTACAGGTCGTCGACGGCGGCGAAGCGGCGGCGCAGCGCCCCGCCGTCGCCGCGGCGGCCGGCGCCCTGGCCGGGGAAGAGGAAGCCGATCCGGGGGGCCCGGCCGGCGCTGCCGAGGAAGACGCCCTGGGTGGTGCCGACGGCGGAGCGCGCCCCGGAGTCGATCAGCCGGGCGAGGGCGGTGAACCGTTCGACGGCCTGCTCGGGCGAGGCGGCGAGGACGGCGGCGCGCAGCGGCCGGTCGGCCAGGTCGCGCTCCAGCGAGGCGGCGAGGTCGCCGAGTTCGGCGTAGGAGAGCTGGGCGGCGAAGCCGGCCAGCCGGTCGGCCTTGGCGCGCAGTTCCTCGGGGTCGGCGCCGTCGAGGAAGAACAGTTCGGTGTCCTGCCGGGAGGCGACCAGGCGGCGGGCGACCGAGGGGACGGCGGTGCGGCGGATGCCGTCGGCGTGCTCGACGACGACGTGCGCGTTGATGCCGCCGAAGCCCATCGAGGAGATGCCGGCCCGGATCGGCGCCCCGGCGGGCCACAGTTCGGCCTGGTCGGGGACGCGCATCGCCGGGGCGGGGCCGCCGAGTTCGGCGTGCGGGTCGTAGTGGCCGGTGGCGGGCGGGATGACCTGGTGGCGGACGGCGAGGATCGCCTTGAGCAGGCCGGCGACGCCGGCGGCGGCCTTGGTGTGGCCGAAGTTGCCCTTGACGGTGCTGAGCGCGGCGGGCGCCTGGGCGTCGGCGGCGCGGCGGGCCTCGGAGAAGGCGCGCAGTTCGGTGGCGTCGCCGACGGCGGTGCCGGTGCCGTGGCCCTCGAAGTAGCCGACGGTCTCGATGCCGAAGCCGGCGGCCCGGTAGGCGCGGGTCAGGGCGAGGCGGTGGCCGCTGGCCTCGGGGCGGGTGATGCCGCCCTTGCCGTCGGAGGAGTAGCCCCAGCCGGGGATGGTGGCGTAGCGGAACCGGCCCTGGGCGCGGGCGTCCTCGTCGCGCATCAGGACGACCATGCCGCAGCCCTCGCCGGGCCAGAAGCCGTTGGAGCCCTTGTCGTAGACCTTCATCTCGCCGGTGGCCAGCGCCCCGGTCTTGGCGAAGCCGATCACCTCGAACGGGTCGATGCTGAGGTCGACGCCGCCGGCCACGGCGACGTCCATCCGGCCGTCGACCAGGGCGTCGCAGGCGGTGGAGACGGACAGCAGCGAGGAGGAGCAGGCACCGTCGACGGTGAAGCCGCCGCCCTTGAAGTCGAAGTGGTTGCAGATCCGGCCGGCGATGGTGTTGGCCAGGCCGCCGGCCAGGGTGTCCTCACCGATCGGCGGGAAGGCGCTCTTGTAGCGGCTCTCCAGGCCGTCCAGGAAGGCGCCCAACTCCTCGTCGCCCCAGCCCTGTTCGCGCAGGGCGGCGCCGACGGTGCGGCGCACGTAGGGCCAGCGCAGCCGCATCAGGTTGGCGCGGCTGAACTCGCCGGTGAGGGTGTTGCCGATGATGACGCCGGTGTTGGCGTCGGCCAGGCCCTCGCCGAACGGGAAGCCGGCGTCCTCCAGGGCGCGGGCGGCGGTGTCCAGGGCCAGCCAGTGCGTCATGTCGGTGGCGCGGAAGGTGCTGCCGGCCACCCGGTGGCGGACCCGGTCGAACTCGAAGCCCTCGATGACGGCGGCCTTGGCGCTGTAGAAGCGGTCGGGCGCGGCGGGGTCGGGCGACCAGTAGTCCTCGGCGCGCATCCGCACGTCGGGGAGCCTGCGGAAGGCGCGGCGGCCCGCCAGCACGTTCTGCCACAGCTGTTCGGGGCTGTCGGCGTCGGGGTAGCGGCAGGCGATGCCGACCACGGCGATCCGGCCGCGGCCGGCCGGCTGCCCGCCGGCCCGGTCCGCCCCGCTGTTCTGACGGTCCGTCACGCCGCCACCGCCTCGTTGCCGTGCGGGCCGGTGACGGCCGCGGCGGGCTGCCCGGGCAGGCCCTGGACGCTGCCGCCGGCGGCCTGCTTGCGCTTGGCGCGGAAGTGCGCGACCCACCAGCCGGCGCCGCGCAGGCCGCAGACGATCGTGGTGGCGAAGAACAGCGTGTAGACGACGTTGAAGAGCATCAGCACGCCGTAGACCATGGCGACCGCGGAGCCGAACATGAACTGGTTGCGCGGCTTGGCCGGGGTGGTGCCCGGGTCGGTGATCATGTAGTTGGTGTAGAGGACGAAGGCGACGCCGCTCATCGGGCCGAGCGCGGAGAAGATCGCCACGTCCCAGATCCAGTGCCGCAGCAGGGCCTGGATGACGAAGCCGCCGAGCCAGCCGACGATCAGCGGGACGCGTTTGGTCAGCATCGCGTTGATGACGGTGCCGGCGGTGGTGATGATCAGCGGGATGCCGATCCGGAAGAAGGTGTTGGCGTTCTCGGTGAACTCGTACGGCGGGGCGATGCTGACCCAGGAGCCGAACAGCACCAGCGCCATCGTGATGCCGAAGTTCGACGGGTTCATGAAGTGCCGCATCCGGCCGTACACGGGGGCCTGCAGGGCGTGCTTGGCGGCGACGCCGATGAACACGGCGAGCAGGATGGGCAGCAGCCGGTCGTTCGCGTAGAGCAGCATGTTGGCGGCGAGGGCGGTGATGTGCGAGGGGAGCAGGAACTCGTACAGGCCGCGCAGGCCGTTGCCGCGGAAGCGCGGGGTGCGCTGCTGCGCCCAGGCGCTGACCATCTCCAGCACGATCTCGACGGTGTAGCCGAACGGGGCGCAGATCAGCGGCCAGAGCCAGGGCTGCTCGAAGCCGAGCAGGGTGTAGCCGAAGATGTTGAAGACGGACATCGAGAGGGCGAAGTTGCGCAGGGCGAGGTAGCGCGGGTCGCGGTTGGGCTGCTTCTTCCCGCTCTGCGGGCGGACGGCGTGGGCGGCCACGCCGGCGATCTCGGTCGCGGTCATCGGGCCGCCACCTCCTGGATGTCGTCGGTCAGCATGAGGGTGTGGCTCCCGGCGGTGAGCTGCTGGGTCTTGGTGTGCAGGCCGCCGGTGGCGTCGCGCCAGGTGATCTCGGCGGTGACGGGGCCGCTCTGCGCGCCGAGGCCGAAGCGGACGTCGAAGCTGCGGAAGCCGCCGTGGCCGCCGCCGCCGTCGAGCTGGGCGATCTGCTTCTTCCCGTCGGGGGTCATGACGCAGACGGTGGCGCCGTAGGCGGGTGCGCCGGTGGCGGCGAGGCCCTGGCCGGCGGTGGCGCCGCTGGCGGGGCGGTACAGGTGCAGCGTCAGGTCGTGGCCGAGCGCCGGGGACTGGTTGGCGTAGAAGGCGGGCGGGCCCCACTGGCGGGCGATGGCGAAGTCGAGGACGCCGGTGCCGGTGGTGTCGGCGGTGGCGATGCCGCGGGTCGGGATCGGCACGTCGAGGCCGAGCTGCTTGCTGATGTTGGCGTACTTGCCGTCGGCGGTGCGGGCGTAGAAGGCCATCACCTCGTCGCCGGCCAGGTCGTCGCCGGGGCCGACGTTGGGCCAGATCTTCGGGTTGGACAGCAGGTCGTCGTTGGTCATGGCCATCTCCTGCAGCCACGGCCAGCGGTCGATGTTCCCCTTGACGAAGCCGTCGGCCTGCAGGATGTTCTGCTGCCCGTTGTTGAGGAAGTCGCCCATCTTGGCGTCCCAGCCCCAGCCGGTCCAGGCGACGCCGTGGTCGGCGGCCTCCTGGGTGAACGGGGCGATGCCGGCGTCGAGCTTCCGCTTCATCTCGGCCGGGTCCTTGGCCCGGTTGATCCAGAGGAAGTTGCTCTCCTCCAGGCCCCAGGCGACGGTGATGTTGCTGACCATCATGTCGAAGCTGCCGTTGCCGTCGACGTCGCCGAAGTCGACGCCCATGCCCTTGAACGAGCCCTTGCCGAGCACGAAGGACTTCGGGGTGGTCGGGGTGCGCTCGCCGGTGGCCTCCTCGAACCGGATCCGCCCGGGGGTGGAGACGTTGTGCAGCAGGTGGGCGTGGCCGAAGTCGTTGGCGATGTACACCTCGGGCAGGCCGTCGCCGGTCAGGTCGGCGCCGGCGACGGCCAGCGTCCAGCCGGTGGAGGCGTCGAAGGCGATGGCGTCCTTCTCCTCGACGAACCGGGCGTCGGGCTCGGCGCCGGTGCTGGCGGAGTGGAAGCGCAGCACGTGGTCGCCGCCGGCGTTCTTGGCGCTGGAGAGCGAGTCGTTCATCTGAACGTTGCGGATGCCGCTCGGGTCGAGGACGTCCGAGTCGGGGAAGTAGTTGCCGATGATGATCGACGGGTGGCCGCTGCCGTCCAGGTCGCCGACGTACGCGGCGTCGGTGTTCCAGCGCGGGCCGTGGTAGCGGCCGTCCAGGCTCTCGGCGGGGACGACCTCGCGCGGCGCGTAGGCGGCGGCGGACGGCTCGGCGGCGTCGGACTTCGCCATGAACAGCACCGGGGTGCGGCCCCAGTAGGTGACCAGGAAGTCGGTGCGGCCGTCGCCGTTGAAGTCGCCGGGGGTGCAGCCGGTGGGCGCCATGGTGTCGTCCATCGGCAGCGGCCTGCCGTCGAGCACGAACGGGGTGAACCGGTCGGCCGCGGGGGCGGTCGGGGTCCAGGTGACCACCACCGAGTCGGTGCGGGTGTCGACGATGCACATGCCGTCGGGGCGGCCGTGGCCGGTGACGTCGTTGATGGCGATGCTGGCGCCGACCGAGGAGATCCAGGCCCGGATCTTCTCGTAGGCGGGGTTGACCTTGCGGATGGTGTTCATCGGCCGCGACTCGTAGCCGGGCGGCATGGTGATCGCCAGTTCCTTGAACCGGTAGGCCGCCGCGGCCTCCTCGCTGCCCGCGACCGCCACCGAGGAGCGGATGACGAAGAACATCGAGGCGGCCACCAGTACGGTGACCAACCCGGGGACCATTCTGCGGAATCGCCGTTCTTGCGACATTCCAATTCCCTCCCGCGAGCGACGGTGAATGACACTCGGAGGGCACGCGAACGAATTCTGGGGAATTCGATGGCAGTGTCCGCCGAACCTGACACTTGAGGATGTCCCGGGCCCGCAAAACGTGCTTCTCTGACGTTGCCGGGGTTCGGTCGGCGATCTCCGGCCGGGGCGGTCGAATTCCCGCCGATACCCGTTGGGCAGTCTCGGAGAACACCGGGCGGCGGTCCGCTGCGAAACTCGGCTGAGATCGGCCCCTTCGAATCCCCGTCTGGCGAGGTTCAATCCATGGTGCACACGTATGACGTGATAGTCGTCGGCTCCGGCTCGGCCGGCGCCGCCCTCGCGGCCCGGTTGAGCGAGGACCCCGGCCGTTCCGTACTGCTGGTCGAGGCCGGTCCGGACTTCCCCGACCCGGCCGACGTGCCGCCCGACATCGCCAGCGGCAACGCGATGTCGATGCACCGGCACGACTGGCGCTTCCGCGCCGAGATCATGGACGGTCGGCGGATCATCTTCCCGCGCGGGAAGCTGGCCGGCGGCTCCTCCGCGGTCGGTGCGACCATCGCGCTGCGCGGCGTCCCGGAGAACTTCGACCGCTGGGTGGCGGCGGGCAACCCGGACTGGTCGTACGAGCAGGTGCTGCCGTTCTACCGGCGGCTGGAGCGCGACCTCGACTTCACCGACCGGTACCACGGCAGCGACGGCCCGATCCCGATCCGCCGGTTCCGGCCGGAGGAGATGACGCCGATGCAGCTCGCCTTCACCGAGGCGAGCCTGGCCGCGGGCTTCCCCGAGGTCGCCGACCACAACCACCCCGAGGCGACCGGCATCGGCCCGATCCCGTCCAACCGCCGCGACCCGCGCCACCGGGTCTCCGCCGCGATGGGGTACCTGACGCCCGAGGTGCGCAGCCGCCCCAACCTGGCCGTGCTGGGCGGGGTGCTGGTGCACGAGGTGCTGTTCGACGGCGACCGGGCCACCGGCGTGCTGGCCGCGGCCCCGGGCAGCACCCCCGAGGAGCTCCGGGCGCACAAGGTGGTGCTCTCGGCCGGCGCGGTCAACTCCCCGACCCTGCTGATGCGTTCGGGCATCGGCCCGGCCGAGGACCTGACCCGGTTGGGCATCCGGGTGCGGCTGGACAACCCGGGCGTCGGCGCGCACCTGCAGGACCACCCGCGCACCGGCGTCTTCCTGCGGCCGAAGAACGGCCTGGTCGACTCCGACGTGCCGTTCCTGCAGACCATGGTGCGGACCACCGCCAAGGGCTCGGCCGACTTCAACGACCTGCAGTACTACATGGTCAACCACTTCGACCTGGAGCTGTTCCCCGAGCTCCAGATGCTCGCCCAGGCCCCGATGATCTTCGGCGTGATGGTGGTGGACCAGCAGCCCGAGTCGGTCGGCCGGCTCCGGCTGGCCTCCACCGACCCGGCCGCCGGGCCCGACATCCGGCTGGACTTCCTCTCCACCCCGCGCGACCTGGAGAAACTGGTCGAGGGTGTGCGCACCTGCTGGGAGCTGGCCAACCACCCCGGCATCGCCTCGCAGGGCGACGGGTTCATCGTGCTGAGCGACCGCCTGATCGAGAACGACGCGATGGTCGAACAGTACGTCAGGACCAGCCTGGACAGCGGCTACCACCCGGTCGGCACGGCCCGGATGGGCGCCTTCGCGGACGGGGCGGTGGTCGACCAGCGGCTGCGGGTGCACGGCACCGAGGGTCTGTACCTGGCCGACGCCTCGGTCATGCCGCAGATCGTCAACTGCAACACCAACCTGACCTCCACCATGATCGGCGAGCGGCTGGCCCACTGGCTGCGCGCCGAGTGACCCACCCCTCCCCCCGGCCCGACGGCCGCCCCGGCGCCTCCCCGCGCCCGGGCGGCCGTCGTCGTTCCCACCGTCGTTCCCACCGTCGTCCGCACCCGTTCCGCACCCGTTCCGCCGCCGGCCCGCACCTGCTGCGGCCAGGGCAATCTGGGAGACGAGAGCCCGCGCGCGTTCCTGCCACCATGGGGAAAACCCCGCCGCCGCTCCGCGCCGAAATGCCGTGAATTCCACCGGCGTTCGGGAATTCCGCGGAACGGCCGGCACCGCCGAAAAAGGGAGGGCGTTCCCCATGACCGATCCACACGTGCTGAGCACCGTCCGCGTCCCGCTGGTGGAGGAGGACGCGGCCGAGGGCCGCACGAAGGAGCTGTACGACGCGATCAAGTCGCGGATGGGCATCCCCTTCGTCCCGGACATGTTCCGGCTGGTCTCCAGCCGCCCCGACCTGCTGGAGGTGGTGATCACCGGCTACGGCGGGGTGTTCAACGACGGGGTGCTGCCGCGCGCGACCCGCGAGATGATCTCCGCCTGGAGCTCCAAGGTGAACGGCTGCCCGTACTGCGTGGGCACCCACAACTGGTTCCTGGCCCAGTTCGGCGGCCCGCAGGAGCTGACCGACGCGATCGAGCACTCCCACTCGGTGGAGGAGCTGCCGGTCGACGAGCGCACCAAGGTGCTGATGCGCCTGGTCACCAAGGTCGGCACCGGCGCCTTCCGGATCACCGACGAGGACTGGGCGGCCACCGAGGCGGCCGGCTGGAGCAACGCGGAGATGCTGGAGGCGGTCTTCACCGCCGCCCTGTTCGCCTTCATCAACCGCCTGGTGGACGGCCTGGGCCTGGGCAACTCGGTGACCCGCAGCCGGATCGCCTCCCAGGACGAGGACGCCGCGGTGTCCGCGGAGCGCCTGGCGGAGGGCAGGTGAGCGGGCCGTCCCGGGCGGTCCTGCTGACCGGCGCCTCCTCCAGCACCGGCATGTCCTCCGGCACCGGCCGGGCCGCCGCGCTGCGGCTGCACCGGGCCGGCTGGCCGGTCTACGCCACCGCCCGCAAGCCCGAGGCGCTGGCCGACCTGGCCCGCGAGGGCATCCGGGTGCTCCAGCTCGACGTCAACGACGAGGAGTCGATGACCGCCGCGGTGGAGAAGATCACCGCCGAGCACGGCGCCGTCGGCACCCTGGTCAACAACGCCGCGTACAGCCTCAACGGCACCATCGGGGAGACCCCGATCGACGAGGTGCGCAGCCAGTTCGAGACCAACCTGTTCGGGCTGTGCCGGCTGACCCAGCTGGTGCTGCCCGGGATGCGGGCGCAGGGCGCGGGCCGGGTGGTGATGATGTCCTCGATCTTCGGGCAGTTCGCCACCCCCGGCCGCGGCTACTACCAGGCCACCAAGCACGCCCTGGAGGCCGTCAGCGACTCGCTGCGGCTGGAGGTGGCCCGGGACGGCATCAAGGTGGTGCTGATCGAGCCCTCGCCGGTGCGCGGCGGCTTCGTGCCGATGTCGGTCGCCGACCTCGGCATGACCGGGCAGGAGCGCACCGGCCTGTACGACGAGTTCTGGCGGTACTTCGTCGACTGGCACGGCGCCTACCGGGAGACCGAGCACCCCACCGGCCGGGGCCGGATGGCGGTGCGCGCCGAGACGGTGGCGAAGGTGATCGAGAAGGCCGTCAGCAGCGACAGCCCGCGGATCAGGTACCGGATCGGGGTGCCCTCGCGGCTGCTGCCGCGGATGCGCTGGACGATCGGCGACGCGCTGTTCGAGCGTTTCGTCCGGGCGTTCTTCCCGATCCCCTAGCAGACCCCGGCGGCGGCCGCCATCCTTGCGGTGTGCCCCAACAGGGGTGCACCGCAAGCGGGTTGAGCGTCGCGGACGCGGGTAGAGCGCAACGAGGAAGAAGGAGCGGTCGGCTCCGGATGTCACCATCAGGTGACGTGCCGGAGGAGGACGACCACAAGCCGAGGGGAGGACTCGCGGATGCCCGCGGGTGACGAGGAACGGCCGCACCGGACCGGTACCACGCGCGGACGCCGGGCGGAGCGGTGAGCGGCGGGCGGAGACTCGTCCGGGCCCCGCTCCGGGCCCTGTCGCTGGTCCAGGTCCGGCACGTGGCCACCGTGCCGTTCGGCGCGGCCGCCGGCGACACCGCCCGGGTCTACCGGGAACTCGAACGGGACTTCGGGGTGCTGGCCCCGCCGGTGGCGCTGCACGCGCCCGTCCCGGAGCTGCTCGCCGCGTCCTGGACGCCGCTGCGCGAGACCATGCTGGTCGAGGGGCGGGCGGGCCGGGCCGCGAAGGAGGCCGTGGCGGCGGCCGTCTCGGCGGGCAACACCTGCCCGTTCTGCACCACCGTGCACGGCGGCATGCTCGACTCGCTGTCCCGGCGGCCGGTCGCCCGGCGCCGGGCGGAACCGACCGGTCCGACGGCCGCCCGGCTGACCTCCTGGGTGGCCGGCGGCGGCGCGCCGCCGTTCGGCCCCGAGCTGCTCCCGGAGCTGGCCGGGACGGCGCTGTGCCTGCACTACCTCAACCGGATGGTGAACGTCTTCCTGGGCCCGCGGCCGCTGCCGCCGGGCGCCCCGGCCCGGGCGCTGGGCCCGGTGCTGCGGGTGCTGGTCGGCCTGATGCGCGCCTCCGCCGGGACCGTCGCACCGGGGGCGCCGCTGCTGCCGCCCGCCGCGCTGCCGCCGGACCTCGACTGGGCGGCGGCCGACCCGCGGATCGCCGGGGCGCTGGCCCGCAGCACGGCCGCCGTCGAGCAGGTCGCCGCCGAGCTGGTGCCCGGCCCGGTCCGGGCCGCGGTGGGGGCCGCGATCGACGGCTGGGACGGCGCCGACCCCGGCCTCGGCCGGGCCCGGCTGGACGCGCCGCTGGCCGGACTGGACCCCGGGCAGCGCCCGGCCGGGGAGCTGGCGCTGCTCACCGCGCTGGCCTCCTACCGGGTCGACGAGCGGGTGCTGGCCGCCGCCCGGGCCGCCGGGGCGGGCGACCGGGAGCTGCTGGCGACCACCGCCTGGGCGAGCCAGCGGGCGGCCCGGCGGCGCGTCCGGCAGTTGCTGGACCTCGGCTGAAACGCAGCGGAAAGGCACCGCCGCGCCCCGCCCACAGACATTTCCCCGCTTTTTCGAAGAACGGTGCGGACGAACTCGGGTGCGGCCGTCCAGGCCCACCGACATTTCCCGGAGGATTCCCCCCTCGATTCATCGACGGATTTGGAGAGATGCCGTGCAGATCGCCGTTGAACGTGCGATAGCGACGATGTGGGACAGATACGAGGAACCGCTCTCGCTCGACGAGATCGCGAACACGGCGATCCTCAGCAAGTTCTACTTCTCCCGGGTGTTCCGGAATCTCACCGGCACCTCGCCCGGCCGCTTCCTCTCCGCGGTCCGCCTGCAGCGGGCGAAGAGCCTGCTGCTGGAGACCGACCTGAGCGTCACCGAGATCTCCTACCGGGTCGGCTACAACAGCCTCGGCACCTTCACCAGCCGCTTCACCCGCAGCGTCAGCCTCTCCCCCGCCCGCTACCGGACGCTGGCCCGGGCCGGCCTGGTCGACCGGGACCGCGGCCCCGGCACGCACCCCGTCGACGGCGCCCGCCGCACCTGCCCGGTGCACGGCACCCTCCGGCTGCCGGAGGAGCTGGAGCGGTCGGTGCGGATCTACGTCGGCGCGTTCCGCGAACCGCTGGTGCAGGGGCGCCCGGTGGCCTGCGAGATCCTGGACGGGGCCGGGCGGTTCACCCTGGACGTCCCCGAGGGCACCTGGTTCGTCCGGGCCGCCGTGGTGGCCGCCAGCGACTTCCCGGCCCCGCCGTGGCAGCGGCGGCCGCTGCTGGTCGCCTCCGGCCCCGAGCTGACCGTCCGGCACGGGTACGAGCATCCGCCGGTGCGGCTGGCCGCCCGCCCGCTGACCGCCCTGGACCTGCCGATCCTGCTGGCGCTGCCGGAACTGGACTCCACCGGCGCCACCGGGGACGCCCGGCCGCTGCGGATGCCCGCCCTGACCGGGAGCTGAGGGCCCGTCGGCACACGGGGAGGGGGTGGGGGCGCGTGCGCGCCCCCACCCCCTCCCCGTGTGCTCAGCGGCCGGCCGGCTCCACCTCGGCCCGCGGCGGTGCGAACGGCCCCCAGGTGAAGGCGGGCTCCCACGTCCCGGCCGGGCCGCCGGACCACTCCAGCGCCTCGATCTGGGCCCGGGTCCGACGGCCCGTCAGGGACCGGAACACGTCCAGCGCGGGGCCGCGCAGCACGGCCGCCGGGGCGCCCGCGCCGAGCGTCCAGGACCGTCCGGCGGTCTCGATCCGCAGCGCGGGCAGCCCGGCGCCCGCCAGCGCCTGGCCGAAGCCCATGGTGGACAGGTCCAGCGCGCCCGCGAACGCCGGGTGCCCGGTGGGGTCGGCCGGGCCCCGCCCCGCGGGCCGCAGGTCCAGCTCGTGCGAGAACGCGTCGAGCAGCAGGATGCGCCGGCGCAGCTCCGGGCTGCGCTCCAGGGCGGCGGGCAGCTCGGCGTCCAACTCCGCCCAGCGGTCCAGCAGTTCGGCGAGCGGGGCGGCGGCGACCGGGGCCAGGTCGATCTGGCTGTCCTCCAGTGCCACGAAGGACGCGCAGATGTGCAGCAGGTGCCCGACCAGGTCCCGGGCGCTCCAGTCCGGGCAGGCGGGCACCGGGGCGGCGGCCGGGTCGGGCAGTGCGGCCACCAGGGCGGTGATCGCCGCCCGGCTGCGCCGGTAGGCCGCGAGTTGCTCGGCCGGGTCGTGCGGGGCGGGTGCCGCCGTCGGGGCCTGGGCCTGGGTCGGGGTCTGGATCGGGGTGGGGGCCGCGGTCACGGTGCTCTCCTCCGGGTCCGGGGCGCCGCCGGGCGGCGGCGCGCTGGTGGGCGGTGCCGGGTGGTCACGGGGTGGCCGCGCGGCCGGCCTGACGGCGGGTCAGCAGCCCCGCGCCGTACAGCCAGTGGACGGTTTCGGCCATCGTCCGCCCGGTCGGGCGGGGGTCGGGGCCGTCCGGGTCGGCGGCGACCGGCCGGGCGTGCACGCAGGTGTACGCGGCGCCGTACTCGGCCGGGACGTGCCAGGGCCACCAGCGCTGCAGCAGGTCGGCGAGCCGGGCGGCGGGGAGCATCGCCCGGCCGGGCAGGAAGGCGGCGGGCAGGGCGCGGCCGGTGGCGGTGCGCAGCGCGGCCAGGTAGTCGGCGGTGGTGAGGAAGCGGCCGGGGGTGAAGACCCGGGCGGGGGCGTCGGGGCCGGTGGCGAGGGCGGCCAGCACGGCGGCGGCGTCGCGGACGTCCCCGAGCGGGAAGCCGCCGGTGGGCCAGAGCGGCATCAGGCCGCGCAGGGTGTCGCGCAGCCGCCCGTTCTGGTCGCCGAGCCGGCGGTCGTCCGGGCCGCGGGCGGGGCCGATCAGCGCGGGCGGGTAGGCGATCCGGACCGGGGCGCCGGCGCGCTGGAGCTGCCGGGCGAGCTGCTCCCCGGCGGCCTTGCTGGCCAGGTACGGTTCGGCGGGGCGGCCGACGGCGCTGTCGGGGCGCAGTTCGGGGTCGGTGGCGGGGATCAGCGCGCCGACGGTGGAGACGTGCACGACGGCCCCGGCGCCGGCCCGGACGGCGGCCCGCAGCACGGTCTCGGTGCCCTGCACGTTGGTGCGGGCGATGTCGGCGCGGCGGCGCCGGTCGAAGGAGTACACCGAGCCGAGGTGGACGACGGCGTCGGCGCCCGCGCAGAGCCGGGCGGCCGCGGCGGGGTCGGTGACGTCGCCGGTGACGGTCCGCACGGCGTCCGGGTCGGGGCCGAGCGGGCCGAGCGCGGGCCCGACCCGGGCGGGGTCGCGGACCAGCAGCCGGACCCGGGCCCCGGCGGCGGTGAGCGCGGCGACGGTGTGCGCGCCGAGGAAGCCGGTGCCGCCGGTCACGGCGACCAGGGGTCCGGCGTTCACCGCTGTCCGCCCCGGGCCGCGTCGACCTGGACGTCCTTGGCGAAGGAGGCCATCAGCACGGGGACGGCCTCGGCCTGGAAGTCGACCTCGGAGTCGAACTCCTTGATCATGCCCTCCAGGACGAGCAGCGACAGCAGCGGGAAGGCGAACTCGGCGGCGGCGAACACCCCGAAGTCGCGCTGGAGCTGGAACAGCCTGGGGGCGAACGCGGCGAGTTCGAAGTCCTTGGAGAGCGCGCCGAAGGCTTCGTCGACCAGGGCGGTGACGGCGGTCCGGAAGCCCTCCCGGTCGAGCTCGGCGGGCAGCCGGGCGGCGCTGTCCAGGACGATGTCGGCGCACTTGGGCCCGTTGCCCTGCGCCATGTTGAGGAAGAAGCCGGCGAAGGAGCGGCGGACGGCGTCGGGCAGCTCGACCACGAATCCGGCGTCCAGGACGACCACCTGCCCGTCGGCGTCCAGGCAGAGGTTGCCGGGGTGCAGGTCGCAGTGGACCAGGCCGTCGACGAAGAGCATCCGGTAGACGGCCCGCAGCACGTCGCGGACCACTTCCCGGCGGCGCTCCGGGGTCATGCCGAGCGGGCGGAACCGGGCCAGGCCGGGGACGAACTCCATGGTGAGCACGGTGGGCCCGGACAGGCCGTCGACGGGGGCGGGGATCCGCAGTTCGGTGTGGCCGGCCAGGTTGGCGCGCAGCAGGTGCAGCGCCTCGCGTTCGGCGGTGAAGTCGAGTTGGCGCAGGACGGCGCCGCCGAGCTGGCCGATCATCTCCTCGGCGGGCAGGTCGCGCATCCCGGGCAGCACCCGCCCGGCCCGGGCCCCGGCCAGGGCGAGCCGCAGGTCGGCCTCCAGCACGGGGCGGATGCCGTGCCGCTGGACCTTGACGGCGACCTCGCCGCCGTCGGCGAGCCGGGCCCGGTGGACGCTGGCGATGCTGCCGCAGGCGACCGGTTCCCAGTCGAACTCGGCGTAGGCGTGGGTGAGTCCGGCCTCCGCCAGGGTCCGGGCGACCGCGGCCCGGCCGGGCGGGCGGACGTCGTCGGCGAGTGCGCCGAGCGCGTCGCACCAGTGCGCGGGCAGCAGGTCCCGGCGGGTACTGACGAGCTGTCCGGCCTTGACGAAGAACGGGCCGAGTGCGGTGAGCAGCCGCGGCACCCGCCCGGCCAGCCGGGCCCGGCCACGACGGGTGGCCAGCCCCGGCAGGGCGGCGATCAGGTGTCCGGCAAGGATCGACGCGGTGGCGCAGGCCCGCGCGGCCAGCGTCCACCGACTCGTCCGTCGTTCTGTCACGGCGCCTCCAGTTCCCTCGCGGTGAGAGCGGGCCAGGCAGCCCTGCAGCGAGGTAACCAGCCGCGGCGCGGCCGTTCTATACGCGAGATTGCCCTGTGCGCAGGCCGCCCGGTCCGGGCGGCCCCAGGTAGGTCTGGGCGATGTCCAGCCACCGGTCGGCGGCCGCGCCGGTGGCGGTGAGGGCGAGGTCGGCGCGGTGGCGGCGGCGGGTGACGAGCAGGCAGAAGTCGACGGCGGGGCCGGTGACGCGCTGTTCGGCGTCGGCGGGGCCGAAGTCCCAGCGGACGCCGGAGGGGGCGGTGAGCTCGAACCGGAAGGGCTCGGCGGGGGGTTCCAGGCCGCGGAGGTGGTGGGCGAGGTCCCTGGTGCGGGTGCCGAGGAAGGCGACGTGGCCGAGCCGGTCGGTGTGCTCGGGGGGCAGGCCGAGGGCGTCGCGGACGTCCTGGCCGTGCGCGAACAGCTCCATCAGCCCGGCGGCGGCGAGCACGCTCGCCGGGAGCGGGCCAGCCAGCCAGGGCACCGGTTCGCGCCGGGGCACGGCGGCCAGGGCCTGCTCGGCGGCGGCCCGGTGTGCGGCCCAACGATCCGTCAACTCGCCCTCCGGCAAGGCGAGTTCCTCGTCCAGCAGGGCCGTCATGCCGGCCTCGAAGTCCTTCCGGACGGGGGCGGTCTCGCGCTCGAAGGCGGCCGGGTCGCGCACCGCGAGGCCGACCAGGCGGGCGACCATCGACAGGTGCGCCACCTGGTGCCGGACCGTCCAGCCCGGGGACGGCGTCGGCGCGGACCACCGCCCGGGCGGCAGACCCGCCACCAGCGCGGCGAGTTCCGCGCCTTCCGTCACCAGGTCGACGCAGACGTCCTGCATTGCGGTCATGCCGGCATTCCTTTCCCTCTCCCAGATCCTTCAATCCGGTCCGGCGCCATTTTTCGGGCCGGGATCGCGGGGCCGCTTCTCCGTCCGTGCCCGCCGTATCCGACACTGGACATTCGGGGAGGTATGGGTCGGGCCACCGGGCGGCTGACTTTCGACGCTCGGCGCACACCGCAATCCTGAAGGTGCGAGAGTCACGCGCTGGCAAAACGATGTGTCTGCGTCAAACTCGGCCGCGGAGCGGGGCCGCACCACCCGCCCTCGGCGGGCCTCCGGCCTGCCGTTGCACGGAGAAATGCGAGCGAGAACACCGAACAGCACCACACCCGGCAACACCGACGAGAAAAGGTGGGGAATCACCGGATGTCAGTTTCGGCGGCGGTAGAGCGCAGCATCGACACCATGTGGCAGCATTACGCGAGTCCGCTTTCCCTGGAACAGCTGGCCGACATAGCCTCCTACAGCAAATTCCACTATTCCCGGATGTTCAACGAACTCACCGGCACCTCGCCGGGCCGTTTCCTCACCGCGATCCGGCTGTTCATGGCGAAACGGCACCTGCTGGAGACCGAGGCCAGCGTCACCGACATCACCTACCGGGTGGGCTACAACAGCCTGGGCACCTTCACCAGCCGCTTCACCCGGAGCGTGGGCGTCTCGCCGACCCGCTACCGCGCGCTGGCCCACGGCCACCAGCTGCCCCCGCTGGTCCCCGCGGCCGACCGGACCGGCCACGGCCTGTCCGCCGTCTGCGGGCAGCTCTACTTCCCGTCCCAGGCCGTCGGTCCGGTGCGGGTCTACGTGGGCGCGTTCAACACCCCGATCGTGGAGGGCCATCCGCAGGCCTTCGACGTGCTGGACGAGGCCCGGCCGTTCCGGCTGACCGTGCCGGACGGGCTGTGGTTCATCCGGGCCGCCGCGGTGGACCTGGACGACTGCGCCTCCAGATCGCCGATCCGCCCGCCGAGACTCGTGGGCTCGGGCTGGGCGGTCCGGGCCCGTGGCGGCCGCGTCTACAGCACCGACGTCCAGCTCCGCGAGGTGACGCCGCTCGACCTGCCGATCCTGCTGGCGCTCCCGGAACTCGACGGTGCCCGACGCACGACAAAGATTGCGTTCCACTAGAAATCCTCCGGAGCGGGTCCAATACCGCCCACACCGCACGTCCGCCGTCCGGTCCACCCGCCGGACCCGAGCGGAATACCCCACCACGATTTCCACCCCCCTCCGGAATGCCGCGGACACGCTCCGTCCCCCCGCCCGCCGACCGCCCCGCCGGCCGCCCGACGGGCTTTCCCGACCGTCCCGGGAAGCCGTGGATCGTGGACGGTGCGCCGCCGGAGCCCGCCGCCGACCGCCCACCCCGCCGGTCGGCGGCGGGCCCGACGACCCGTCGGCCCGCGAGCCGGTCAGCCGAGCCGGTCAGCCGAGCCGGTCGAGCGCCGCGAGGACGTCGGCCGGCTCGGCGCGCACGGTGTGGTCGGTGTCGACGAAGGCCCAGCGGACCGTCCCCGACCGGTCGATGACGTAGGTCGCCGGGACCGGCAGGGTCCGCGGGCGGGCGCCGTTGGAGCGCTCCAGGTCGATGCCGGCGGCGGCGTAGACGGCGGCGAGGTCGTCCGGCAGGTCGAAGGCCAGGCCGTACTGCTCGGCGACGGCGCACCCCGGGTCGCTCAGCACCGGGAAGGCCAGCTCGTTCTTCTCGGCCGAGGTCAGTGACTCGTCCGGGAGTTGGGGCGAGACGGCGACCAGCCGGGCGCCCCGGGCGAGGACCGCCGCGTGGTGCTGCTGCAGGGAGCGCAGGGCGATGTTGCAGTAGGGGCACCAGGCGCCCCGGTAGAAGGTCAGCACCACCGGGCCGTCCGCGAGCAGCTCGGCCAGCTCGACGGTGCCCCCGGCGGCCGCGCGCAGCGCGAAGCCGGGCGCCCGGTCTCCGACGGCCAGGGCCCGGCCCACCAGGCCGGAGCCGGCCAGCTCCCGGGCCGCGCGCTCCATCACCGCGCGGGCCGGTTCGGGGATCTGCTGGCGGCGCAGGTCGTAGAAGGCGCGCAGCTCGGCGTTGACGCTCATGTGGGTCCTCCCGCAGTCGTGCCGGATTCTTCCTGGAACGGTCGTTCCAAGATTGTGGCAGCACCCCTCCCCCGGTCAAGGAGGCGCCGGATATCGTGGAACTGCCGTTTCAGGACAGGGAGGTGGCGCATGGCCGATATCAAGCACTTCGATCCGGACACCGTGCTGGACACCGTGGTGCTGCTGTTCTGGCAGCGCGGCACCGCCGACACCGGCATCCGGGACGTCGTCGCCGCCACCGGGCTCAGCCGCTCCAGCCTGTACGCGACCTTCGGCGGCAAGCGGGAACTCCACCTCGCCGCCCTCGAACGCTACGCCGAGCACCGCTCCCGCCCCCCGCTCGACCGCCTCGCCGCCGACGACCGCGGCCTGCCCGCCGTCGAGGAGTTCTTCACCCGGCTCGTCGAAACCCGCTGCACCGGCGCCCAGGCGGGCTGGGGCTGCCTGGTCTCCAACACCCACACCGCCCCCGGCCCCGCCGACCCCGCCGTGCGCGCCCTCCTCGACCGCCAGCACGAACGCCTGCGCACCGCCCTGCACACCGCCCTGCGCACCGCCCGGCAACGGCGGCAGCTCGCTCCGGACACCGACCCGGACGCCGCCGCCGAACTCCTCGCCCTGCTCACCCACGGCATCAACCTCCGCTCCCGCGCCGGAGCGGACCCCGCCCGGCTCCGGGCCGTCGCCACCACCGCGCTCGACGCGCTGACCCCCCGGCCGGCCTGACCCGCCGTCACCGCGCCGCCCCTCCCCCTGCGCCGCCCTTCCCGCCCCCGACCTCGCGGAACGCGGGCGGGACCGGCCTCCCGGGGGCCGGGGGCGGCGAACTACTATGCCGTCAACAGTCCGTCCTGAGCTGGGGAGACCATGCCCGTCGCGTTCGGAGTCCTCGGTCCGCTGACCGTCCACGACGGCACGGAGCCGCGCCCGATCACCAGCCCCACCCACCGGCTGCTCCTCACCCGCCTGCTGCTCGACCCGAACCGCCCCGTGGGCGTGGACGCGCTGACCGCCGCCCTCTGGGGCGAGCGGCCGCCGCGCACCGCGCTCGCCTCGCTGCACAACCACGTCGCCCGGCTGCGCCGCGCCCTCGGCCCCCGGCTGGAGGACCGGCTGGCCTCGGCCGACTCCGGGTACCTGCTGCGGGTGGCGGCCGGGGAGTCCGACCTCGACCTCTTCGCCGAACACCTGGCCCGGGCCCGGACGGCGCGGGACGCGCAGGACTGGCCCGCCGTCGGCGAAGCGACGGCGGCGGCCCTGGCGCTGTGGCGCGGCGGCCCGCCCGCCGACTCGACGGCGGTCGACCCGGCCGAGGCGACCCGGCTGGCCGAGCTGCGGCTGCAGGCCCTGGAGTGGCACTTCGACGCCGAGCTCGCGCTCGGTCGGCACTCCGGCCTGGCCGCCGAACTGACCCTGCTGGTGGCCGAGTTCCCGCTCCGGGAGTCCTTCCACCGGCAGCTGATGCTGGCGCTGTGGCACGGCGGCCGGCGGGCCGACGCGCTCGCGGTGTACCGGGCGCTGCGCACCACCCTGGTCGAGGAGTTCGGACTGGAGCCGGACACCGCCGTCCGGCAGACCCACCAGCGCATCCTGGCCGACGCGCCGCGCCCGGCGGAGCCCCCCACCCCTGCCCCCGCCCCCGCCCCTGCTCCTGCCCCCGTCGCGTCCCAGGAGCCGCCCCCCGCCCGGCCGTTGCCCCGGGCGCCCGACCAACTGCCCGCCGCGCCGGGTGACTTCACCGGTCGGCAGGGCGAACTGGACGCGCTGGCGCTGTACCTGCGCCCGGGCGAGCCGGACGGCCCGGCCCGGGTGGTGCTGGTCACCGGGATGGGCGGGGTCGGCAAGACCTCGCTGGTGGTGCACGGGGCGCGCGCCGTCCGGGCCGACTTCCCGGACGGCCTGCTCTACGCCGACCTGCGGGGCTTCGGCCTGTCCGAGGCGCGGGCGCCGCACGAGCTGCTGGGCCGGTTCCTGACCGACCTGGGCGTGCCGGGGCAGGCGGTGCCCGCCGACACCGACGACCGGGCCGCGCTGTACCGGTCGCTGCTGGCCGAGCGGCGGGTGCTGGTGGTGCTGGACAACGCCCGGGACGGCCGCCAGCTCACCCCGCTGCTGCCCGGCAGCGGCCGCTCCGCCGTGGTGGCGACGAGCCGGCACCGGCTCGCGGGGGTGACCTGCTCGACCCGCATCCCGCTGGGGCCGCTGAGCGCCCGGGAGCAGCACGAGCTGCTGACCGCGATCTGCGGCCCGGAGCGGGTCGCGGCGGAGCCGACGGCGGCCGCGCAGGTGATGGCGGCCTGCGCGGGCCTGCCGCTGGCGCTGCGGATCGCGGGCAGCCGGCTGGCGCACCGCCCGGCCTGGCGGCTCTCCGAGCTGGCCCGGCGGCTCGGCCGCACGGAGCGGCTGGAGGCGCTGGCGGTGGACCACCTGGCGGTCCGGGAGGCGTTCTCGTTCAGCTACGCCTCGCTGCTGACCGGCGGGCGCCCGCTGGAGCGGACGGCGGCCCGGGCGTTCCGGCTGCTGGGCCTGTGGCCGTCCCACCCGCACTCGGCGGAGTCGGTGGCGGCGCTGCTCGGCACGGGGGCGGGCGAGGCGCTGGACGTGCTGGACGTGCTGGTCGACGCGCACCTGCTGGACGTCCCGGCGCCCGGCCGGTACCGCTTCCACGACCTGCTGGGCGAGTTCGCGGCCGAGCGGGTCCGGGAGGAGGACTCGGAGCAGGAGCGCGAGGAGGCGCTGCTGCGCCTGCTGGCCTGGTACGCGGCGGCCGTGTCGGCGGCCAACGCGGCGATCGCCCCGCTGGCGCTGCCGATCCCGCCGGTGGAGCGGACGGGGCCGCACTGGGACCGGTTCGTCCTGCCCGAGCACGCCGACGAGGACGCCGCGCTGGAGTGGTGCGGCGAGGAGCTGCCGGCGATCCGCGAGGCGGTCCGCCGGGCCGGCGCGCTGGGGCGGCCCGACCTGGCCTGGCGGACGGCGGCGGCGCTGTTCGGCTACGGCCTGACGTACTGGTGGAACGGCGAGTGGATGCGCTGCCTGCGGGAGGCGCTGGCCTTCGCCGAGAACGCGGACGACCTGCGCGGCCTGGGCTGGCTGCACGGCCGGCTGGGGGTGGCGCACGGACTGAAGGACGAGAACGACAAGGCCGTCGCGCACATGCACCGGTCGTACGAGTGCCTGGAGGCCGTGGGGGACCTGCCCGCGCTGCGGATCGCGACGGCCAACCTGGGCAGCGCCTACACCCAGGCGGGCGCCCTCGAACAGGCCGCCGACTGGGGCAACCGGGCGCTGGAACTGGAGCGGCAGCTCACCGACGAACTGGACGCCTCCCACCTGGTGCACCTCGGCGACCTGTGCCACATACGGGGGGAGTTCGAGGAGGCGGAGGCCGCCTACCGCGGGGCGGTCGCCCAGTGGCGTGCGCTGGGGTCCCGCTCCCAGCTCTCCCTCGCGCTCTCCAACCTGGGGGACACCCTGCGGCTGCGGGGCCGGACCGACGAGGCACTGGAGGTCCTGCGGGAGTCGTTGGCGATCCGCCGCAGCCTCGGCAGCGCCGGCAACACCGTCGACACCCTGCACAACCTGGCCCTCGCCCACTACGACCGGGGCGAGTACGAACCGGCCCGCCTCCACTGGTCGGAGGCGATCGAGCTGGCCCGCCGACACGGCCTGGACCACTTCGCCCGCCGGAGCGAACTGCGGCTGTCCCGGCTCGCCCCGTAGCCGAGGGTCACGGGGCCGTGCCGTCCGGCGCCGGGGCCACCAGCTCGACGAGTGCGGCGCGGCCGCCGCGGCGCAGGGCGCGGCGCTGCCGGACGGCGCCGTTGCCGTCGGTGCGCAGGCGGGCGAGGGCGGGTTCGACCCACGGGGCGTCACCGGCCCGGCGGAGCGCGGGGGCGAGGGCGTCCAGGACGTGGTCGAGGACCTCGGCCGCGGGGGCGGTCCTCCCGGTCAGCGGGTCGTGGAGTCGTTCGGCGCAGCCGTGGCGGGCGGCCTGCCAGACCGCGGCGGACAGGTGCTCGGGGTGGTGGGCGGCACCGGCGGCGCGGCCGGGGCCGGGCTCGGGGCCGGCGAGGAGGGTGGCGGCGACCGCCCGGACCAGGCCGGCCAGCATCACCGCCTCCTCGGCGCGGAGCTGGACGTCCATCGCCCGGACCTCCACGGTGGGGTAGCGCTCGGAGAGCCTGGCCTGCCAGTAGAGCTGGCCGAGGTCGCCGATCAGCCCGCCGTCGACGAGGGCCCGGATGCGGCGGTCGTAGTCGGCGGCGCCGTCGAACTCGGGCGGGACGCCGCCGACCGGCCAGCGGCCGAAGACGACCGTGCGCCAGCTCGCGAAGCCGGTGTCGACGCCGTGCCACAGCGGCGAGTTGGCGGACAGCGCGACCAGCAGCGGCAGCCAGGGGCGCAGGCCGTTGAGGACGGCGACGCCGGCGGCGCGGTCGGGGACGCCGACGTGCACGTGCATGCCGTTGATCAGCTGTTCGTCCGTCAGCTGCGGGGCGTGGGCGCGGATCGCCCGGTACCGGGGGTCGTCGCTGACCGGGACCGGCAGGCGGTCGGTGAACGGCGCGGCGCCGACGGGCGCGAGCCGGCAGCCGTGTTCGGCGGCGGCCTCCGCGAGGGCGCGCCGCAGCCGTTCCAGGTGCTCGGCGGCCTCCTCCAGGGTCCGGCAGACCGGGGTGGCGATCTCCAGCTGGGCCTGGAGGAGTTCGGGCTGCACCTCGGCCCCGTCGACCGCGGGGTGCTGCTGCGCCGTCCGCCGCACCTGCTCGGCCCGGGCCACCGGGACGCCGGTGGCGGCGTCCAGCAGCAGGTACTCCTCTTCCACTCCCACGGTCACCATGGGCGGCGGCTACCCCGGAAGGTCCGCCGCAAGCACGGCCGGACACCGGAACGGGCGGCGGCAGCACCGCCCACCGCGCGTCGGCGTCCGTCCGCGGCACGTACCCCGGCGCCGCCGTCCGGAACGCGACCGCGCGCGGCACGTCCGCGACGCCCGGCACCACCGAACCCGTCGTCAGCGTCCGTCGATGCTCGCAGGGGCGGGCTCAGCCGGCCGGGCGCCGGGCCGCGAGCAGGTCGGGGTGCGGCGCCGGGACGAACTCCAGCCCGGCCGCCGCGGCCTCCGCCGCCAGGGCGGCGGGCCGGGCGGGCCACATCGGGAAGCTCTCGCGGGCCTCCCGGACGGTCTGCCCGGCGCGCTCCACCCGGTAGTCGAAGACCATCCGGAGCAGCCCCCGGTCGGGCACCCGGGTGACCTCCGCCAGGTAGTCGTCCGGCCCGACCCGGACCGGCCCGAGGCCGCCCAACCGCTCGGCGGCGTCCGGGAGTGCCGGTGGCGGTGGGTCGAAGAGCAGCAGTCCGCCGGGGGCCAGGGCCCGGGCGGCGGCCCGCCACAGGGCGCGGCGGGCGGCCGGTTCGACGCAGCCGACCACGTTGGCGGCGACGGCGAGATCGGCGACGGCGTCCAGCCCGGCGTCCTCGGCCCGGCCCGGATGGACCGTCAGCCGGGCCCGGCGGTCGGCGCCCAGCGCCGCGACCCGGCTCATCAGCACCGTCCGCATCGCCGGGGCGGGTTCCACCGCGTGCACCGGCACGGCCGAGCGGGCCAGCAGCACCCCGGTGACCAGGCCGGTCCCGGCGCCGAACTCGACGATGCCCGTCCGGGCCCGCCCGGCCGCGGCGGCGAACCAGCGCTCGGCCCGCCGCCGGTCGGGTTCGGCCTGCAGCAGGTCGTAGAACTCGGCGCTGACGGCGTAGTCCGCGTTCTCCTCGACGGTGTTCACCCCTCCCACCCTGCCGCATCCGGCCGGCGGGGCGCCGGGCCGCCGCGCCGGGTCGTGCGCCGGGTCATCCGCCGTGGCTCTGCAGGGTCTCCTTGAGCTTGGCGATGGCGAAGCCCCAGCCCTGCTGGACGGTGGGCTCGGCGGGGACGGCGATCTCCTGGGGGTTGGTGAGGACGTCCAGCAGGACCGGGCCGGGGGTGTCGAAGGCCTCGCGGACGGCGTCGTGCAGCCGGGCGGGGTCGGTGACCCGGATGCCGGTGAGGCCGAGGGCCTCGGCGACGGCCGCGAAGTCGGGGTTGTCGAGTTCGGTGCCGAACTCGGGGAGGCCGGACTGCTCCTGTTCGAGCTTGACCATGCCGAGCCGGCGGTTGTCGAAGACCACCAGTTTGACCGGGAGCCGGTGGGTCCTGATCGTCATCAGGTCGCCGAGCAGCATGCTGAGCCCGCCGTCGCCGCAGAACGCCACCACCTGCCGTTCGGGGTGCAGGAGTTGGGCGCCGAGGGCCTGCGGCATGGCGTTGGCCATCGAGCCGAGGTTGTAGGAGCCGAGCAGGCGGCGGGTGCCGCGCATGGTGACGAAGCGGGACAGCCAGACGGTGGCCATGCCGGTGTCGGAGGTGAAGATCGCGTCGTCGGCCGCGCAGGCGTCGACGGCGGCGGCCAGCGCCTCGGGGCGGATGTCGTGGTCGCGGTTGTCGAGGGCGCTGCGCAGCCGGCCCAGCAGCCGGTGGTCGTGCCGGGGGTCGGCGAGTTTGCGCTGCCCGCGCTGCCACTCCTCGAACAGGTCGCGGGCCCGGTCCAGGTGGCCGCGGTCGGCGGCGGCGTCCAGGTGCGGCAGCAGGGCGCGCAGGGTGGCGGCGGTGTCGCCGGCCAGGCCGACGTCGACGGGGGTGCGGCGGCCGAGGTGGCGCTCGTCCAGGTCGATCTGGACGGTGCGGCGGCCCTCGGGGTACCAGTCGCGGTAGGGGAAGTCGGTGCCGAGCAGCAGCAGGGTGTCGCAGGCGTCCAGGGCGTGCGCGGCGGCGGGGTTGCCGATCAGGCCGGTCTGGCCGACCTGGTGCGGGTTGTCGTGCTCGAAGCCCTCCTTGGCCTTGAGGGTGAGCACCATGGGCGCGGCGAGGCGTTCGGCGAGTTCGAGCACCTCGGCGCGGGCGTGCCGGGCGCCGCGGCCGACCAGCAGGGTGACCCGTTCCCCGGCGTTGAGCAGTTCGGCGGCGGCCCGCAGGCCCTGGTCGTCGGGCCGGGTGACGGCGCGGGCGCGCGGGAAGCGCGCGGGGCGGTCGTCGGGCACCTCGCGGTCGCCGAGGTCGCCGGGGACGGTCAGCACGGCGACGCCGCGTTCGGCGAGCGCGGCCCGGACGGCGGCCTCCAGCAGCCGGGGCAGCTGCTCGGGGGCGGTGACGGTGGCCCGGTACACGGCGACGTCGCGGAACAGCAGGTCGTTGTCGACCTCCTGGAAGTAGTCGCCGCCGATCTCCGCCGAGGGGACCTGCCCGGCGATGGCGAGCACGGGGGTGCGGGACTTCGCGGCGTCGTAGAGGCCGTTGAGCAGGTGCACCGAGCCGGGGCCGACGGTGCCCATGCAGACGCCGAGCCGGTCGGAGAGCTGGGACTGCGCCCCGGCGGCGAAGGCCGCCGCCTCCTCGTGCCGGCAGCCGATCCAGTCGACCCCCTCGGTGGTGCGGATGGCGTCGGTGAGCGGGTTGAGGGCGTCGCCGACGACGCCGAAGACCTGGCGGACGCCCAGCTCCTGGAGGGCGTCGACGATGACCCGGGCGACGGTGCGTGCCACGGAAGGCTCCTTCGTTCGTCTCTGGGGGGAATCCGGCGTCAGACGGTGAAGCGGTCGGGGTCGGCCTCGTGCCAGTCCCGGGCCCACTCCTCGGGCGCCCGGTCGAGCAGTTGGCCGGGCTCCAGCCACTGGTGCAGGTCCGCGTAGGAGCGGACGGTCTGCGGGTCGATCCGGCGGTTCAGCAGGTGCGGGCGCAGGTCGGCGGGGTCGTCGACGCCCATCGCGGCCATCAGCTGCAGGGCGCTGCGGACGGTGGCCTCCTGGTAGCGCCGGACGCGTTCGGCCTTGTCGGCGACGTGCAGGGCACGGACCCGGCGCGGGTCCTGGGTGGCGACGCCGACGGGGCAGGTGTTGGTGTGGCAGCGCTGGGCCTGGATGCAGCCGAGCGCGAACATCATGGCCCGGGCCGCGTTGGTGTAGTCGGCGCCCTGGATCAGGCGTTTGACCAGGTCGCTGCCGGTGGCGACCTTGCCGCTGGCGCCGATCTTGATCCGGTCCCGCAGGCCGGTGCCGACCAGCGCGTTGTGGACGGTGATCAGGCCCTCGGTGAGCGGCAGGCCCATGTGGTCGGCGAACTCCATCGGCGCGGCGCCGGTGCCGCCCTCGGCGCCGTCGACGATCAGGAAGTCGGGGGTGGTGCCCTCCTCGGCCATCGCCTTGCAGAGGGCGAGGAACTGGCGGCGGGAGCCGACGCAGAGCTTGGCGCCGACCGGCTTGCCGCCGGCCAGTTCGCGCATCCGGGCCAGGAAGCGGACCAGTTCGCGGGGCGTGTCGAAGACCCGGTGGTAGGGCGGCGAGATCACCGTCTCGCCCTGCGGGACGCCGCGCACCTCGGCGATCTCGGCGTTCACCTTGGCGCCGGGCAGCACGCCGCCGATGCCGGGCTTGGCGCCCTGGCCGAGCTTCAGCGAGACGCACTTGACCTGCGGGTGCGCGGCCTTCGCGGCGAACTGCCCGGGGTCGAAGCCGCCGTCGTCGGTGCGGCAGCCGAAGTAGCCGGTGCCGATCTCCCAGACCAGGTCGCCGCCGGGCCGCAGGTGGTACTCCGAGAGGCCGCCCTCGCCGGTGTCGTGGGCGAAGCCGCCGCGCTCGGCGCCGGTGTTGAGGGCGAGCACGGCGTTGGCGGAGAGCGAGCCGAAGCTCATCGCGGAGACGTTCAGCAGCGCCATGTCGTAGGGCTGCGCGCAGTCGGGCCCGCCGATCCGCACCCGGGGCGCGCGGTCGGGCACGGCCACCGGGGCGAGCGAGGGCACCAGGAACTCCCGGCCGAGCTCGTACAGATCGAGCTCGGTGCCGAACGGCTCCTCGGCGTCGGTGCCCTTGGCCCGCTGGTAGACGATGCTGCGGGTGTCCCGGTCGAACGGGCGGCCGTCCACGTTGCGTTCGACGAAGTACTGCTGGACCTCCGGCCGGATGTCCTCCAGCAGGAACCGCAGGTGGCCGATGACCGGGTAGTTGCGCAGCACCGAGTGCCGCCGCTGCACCAGGTCGGCCACTGCCAGCACGGCCAGGGCCAGCAACGGCCCGGCCGCGCACCACCACCACGGCGACAGCGCCGCCACCACGACGGCCGCCGCCGCCACCGCCCAGAGCAGGGCCACGCACAGGAATCTCAGCACGGGCTCGCGTCTAACCCGGATCGCCGGGCCCGAACCAGGCGGTTCAGCGCGGCCCGGGCTCCTCCGGCCAGTCGGGGTGCTCGCGGGCGGCCCAGGCCCGGTCGACGGTGCCGGTGCGCATGCCGCGGCGGGCCTCGGGGTCCTGGTACGCCATCCGCAGGTGCCCGGTCGTCACCACGGCGACGGCGAGCGCGAACCAGTCGTGGACGAAGGTCGCGCCAGTGCGCCACACGGCGGGGGCGAGGCCGGTGAACCACATCAGCAGGCCGGTGCCGAGCATGACGAGCATCGCGCCGAGGGTCCACTGCGCGTACAGCTTCTGCCCGGCGTTGAACTTCCCGGCCGGGCGGTGCGCGCCCCGCCGCCGGACGGAGCGCAGCCAGGCCCGGTCGGCGGCGGTGAAGCGGCCGAGCCGGCGGCTGTCGCGGCGCATCGCCCGGGAGGCCAGCGCGAGCAGGTACGGGACGGGCAGCAGCAGCCCGCACCACTCGTGCACCCCGGCCACCAGCCGCCGCCGGCCGACCAGTTGGGCCAGCGGCGGCAGGTAGAGGCAGGCCGCGGTCGCCAGGCAGGCGAGCATCAGCGCGGCGGTGCCCCGGTGGGCCCAGCGCTGCGCGGCCGTGAAGCGGGGGCGCCGCTCGGACGGCCGGGGCTCAGACGGTCGGCGCATCGTCGCGTCCGTTCGACCGGCCGACCCAGGCGTCCACGTCGTAGCCGAGCCGTTCCCAGTAGCCCGGGCGGACGGCGTCGGTGACGGTGATCGAGGACAGCCACTTGGCGGACTTGTAGAAGTACATCGGGGCGACGTACAGCCGCACCGGCCCGCCGTGCGCGTGCCCGATCGGGGTGTCCTGCATCCGCAGCGCCACCAGGACGTCCCGGCGCCGGGCCTGGTCCAGCGTCAGGCTCTCGGTGTAGGCGCCGTCGAAGCAGCCGAAGCTGACGGCCCGGCCCTCCGGCCGGACCCCGGCGGCGTCCAGCAGGTCGGCCAGCGGCACGCCCTCGAACGGGGTCCCGGGGACCCGCCAGCCGGTGACGCACTGGACGTCGTGGACGATCCGGCGCTGCGGCAGGGCCCGCAGGTCGGCCAGCCGCAGGGTGGTGGGCCGCTCCACCAGGCCGTCCACGGTGAGGGTGTAGTCCGCCTCACCCCGTTCGGGGACCGAGGAGGTCACCGAGTAGTAGCGGAACCCCCCGCCGGGCAGCAGCCCGCTCAGCCCCGTCGGGTCGTTGCGCGCCACCGTCTCCTGCGCCCGCTGCAACCACGGCCCGGCCGCCACCCCGGCGGCGCCGAGCCCCAGCAGCCCCAGCACCACCCGGCGGCCCACCGGCGTGCCGTGCCGTTCCTCGTCGCTGTCGCTCCGCTCGTCCACGGGACGATTCGACCAGACCGCACCGCCGCTGCCCAGGGGCGGGGGCCGGACGTCAGACTTCCGTCATGCCTCCGACCGCTGCGCGCGATTGGCCGGGCCGGGCCGGGGCACACGGGCGGGGTGACGAAGGACGCGGAGCACGACGGGGTCCCGGCCGACGGCGGGACCAGGGGCGCGGTGGTGGTCGCGCTGGCGGCCAACCTGGTGATCGCGCTGGCGAAGGTGGCGGGCGGCCTGGTGGCGGCCTCGCCCGCGCTGCTGGCGGAGGCGGCGCACTCGGTGGCGGACAGCCTGAACGAGGTGTTCCTGCTGGCCTCGCTGCGCCGCAGCCGACGGCGGCCGGACGCCCGGCACCCGTTCGGCTACGGCAAGGAGCGGTTCTTCTGGTCGATGCTGGCGGCGGTGGGCATCTTCGTCACCGGCGGCTGCTTCTCCTTCTACCAGGGGCTGCACACCCTGCTGCACCCGGAGGGCGAGGAGACCGGCGGCTACCTGGTGGTGTACCTGGTGCTGCTGGTGTCGCTGCTGGCGGAGGGCGGTTCGCTGCTGAAGGCGACGCTGGAGATCCGCGGGCAGGCCCGCCGGGCCGGGCGCGGCCTGGCCGCGCAGCTGCGGCACGGGAGCGACCCGACGGTGCGCACGGTGTTCGCGGAGGACGCGGCCGCGGTGCTGGGCGTGCTGCTGGCGCTGGCGGGCGCGGGGCTGCACCAGCTGACCGGGCGGCCGGTCTGGGAGGCGGCCGCGGCGCTGGCCATCGGGGTGCTGCTGATGTACGTCGCCCACCGGCTGGGCCGGGACGCCAAGGACCGGCTGATCGGCGAGGCCGTCGACCCGGCCGCCCAGCAGCGGGCGCTGGACCTGCTGGCCGCGCAGCCCGGCATCGACACCGTGACCCGCCTGCTGACCATGCAGCTCGGCCCGGACTCGGCCCTGCTGGCGGCCCGGGTCGACCTGGTGGACGGCCTGGACAGCGCCGGGGTGGAGGAGCTGTGCGTGGCGGCCAAGCAGCGGCTCAGGACCGAACTCCCGGAGTTCGACCAGGTCTTCCTGGACATCACCGCCGCCGACGCGCAGGAGCGGCACCGCGCCGCGGCCCGGCGGCGGCACCTGCGCGAGGCAGTCGACCGCCAGCGCGCCGCCGGGGCCTGACCGGGCCGGGCGGACCGTCCCGCCGGCCCGCAGGCATGGCCCCGCGGCGGCCGGGCATCCGGCGGGCATGAGAACCCCGCCCGGGCCCACCAGGAACAGCGGGCCGCCCGCCGTCCCCGCCGCCACCGACACCGCCGCCACCGCCGACACCCCGCCCGCCGCCGGGACCGCGCCGTCCGGGCACCGGCGGCGGCGCCGCTGGTGGGCGGTGCTGCGCCGGTGCGCCGTCCAGGTGCTGAACGACGAACTGCCGGACCGCGCGGCCACCTTGACGTACTACGGGGTGCTCGCGGTGTTCCCGGCGCTGTTGCTGCTGGTCGCGCTGCTCGGGGTGTTCGGCAGCGCGCTGACCGACTCGGTGCTGGAGAACCTGCGCCTGCTGGCGCCCGGACCGGCCCGGGAGATCCTGCGCACCTCGGTGCAGCAGCTGCGGGCGGGCGGTGGCAGCGGGGGTTGGCTCGCCGTGGCCGGTCTGCTCGGCGCGCTGTGGTCGGCGTCCGGCTACATCGGGGCGTTCATCCGGGCCTCGAACGCCGTGCACGGCGTCCGCGAGGGCCGCCCGGTGTGGAAGCTCACCCCGCTGCAGCTCGGCCTCACCCTGGTGATGATGGCGATGCTGCTGGCCAGCGCGGTGATCGTGGTCTTCACCGGGCCCGTCGCCGAACGGGCCGGGACCCTGCTGGGCATCGGCCCGACGGCCGTCCGGGTCTGGGCGGTCGCCAAGTGGCCGGTCCTGCTCCTGCTGGTCTCCTTCATGATCGCCCTGCTCTACTGGGCCGCCCCGGACGTGCACCGCCGGGGCCTGCGCTGGGTCTCCCCCGGCAGCGTGCTCGCCGTCCTGCTCTGGCTGGCCCTGTCGGTCGGCTTCGCCGTCGTCGTCACCCGGGTCGGCTCCTACAACCGGGTCTACGGCACGCTGGCCGGGGTGATCGTCTTCCTGGTCTGGCTCTGGCTGTCCAACCTGGCGATCCTGCTCGGCCTCCAGGTGGACGCCGAACTCGCCCGGACCCGCCCGGACCGGCGCGCCGCCGCCCGCCGTCCCGACCCGATTGGTGACGGTCCGTCACCGCAGCGCCGGTGATCCGATGATCCGTCCGGGGGAACCCGCCCGCCCCGGTGCGGCGGGTCCGGGCCGGGGCGGGCCCGGAGGGGGGAAGGTGGCCGGAAGGCGGCGGCCACCGGGCCGTCGGTACCGGAACGGAGCACGACCGTGGGTGACCTCTCGAACAAGGCGCAGGACGTCGCGGGCCAGGCCAAGGAGAAGATCGGCGACGCGACCGGCAACGAGGAGCTGAAGGGCGAGGGCCAGCGCGACCAGGCCGAGTCCAAGCTCAAGCAGGCCGCCGACAGCGTCAAGGACGCGGCGCACGACGTCGCCGACCGGGTGAAGGGCGCCCTCAAGCGCGACTGACCCCAGGCATGTGGGAGTGGGGGGGGGGGGGGGGCGGGGGGGGGCCCCCCCCCCCCCCCGCGGGGGGGGGGGGGGCGCCCCCCCGCGGCCCCCCCCCCCCCCCGGGGGGCCCCCCCCCCCCCCGCCCCCCCCGCCCCCCCCCCCCCCGCGGGGGGGGGGGCCCCCCCCGGCCCCCCCGCCCCCCCCACTCCCACATGCCTGGGGGCGCTGCTACGCGTCTCCGTCGGCGCCGTCGTCCCCGTCGGGGTCGAGGCCGACCTCCTCGCGGTCCTCCTCGGTGCGCTCCTCGAGTTCCTCCTCGTCGGGCCGGCGCGGCATCCCCCGGCCGTGGCCGCTGTCCGGGTCGCCCTCGACGGACTTGTTCGACTTGTGGTGGGACATCTCTTCCTCCTCGGCGGAACGACGGACCTGCTCCTCCCTCCATCACCACCCGCGCCCCGCCGACGCGCAAGCCGACCGCCGACGGGGCGGGCGCCCGCTCAGCCGATCAGGGCGTACCGGCCGTCCGGCGGGCCGCCGTCCTCCGGGGGCCGGTCGGCGCCGGACGGGAGCCCGGCGCCGGACGGGGGCCGGACGGCGCCGGGCTCCGGCAGCTCCCGGGCGAGTTCCCGGCGCAGCGCGTCCAGCCGGGCCAGCCGGGCGTCGAAGGCAGCGGTGGTGGCGGCGAGTTCCCGCTCCAGCCGGGCCCTGGTGCGGGCGATGCCGTCCAGCAGGTCCTGCCAGCGGTCGGGGCCCGGGGCGGGGTCAGGCGCGCCGTCGGTCGCTGTCATGGCGGAGCCGGTCGGTGCGGTGGGCGAGGTCGTCGAGGCGGTCGGCGAGGTCGGGGTGGGTGCTGCCGAGGTGGGTGCGCATGTCGGCGAGGGGTTCCACCAGGTCGGCGGCGTCGGCGGCGCCGAGCGCGCTGGCGAGCGCCGCCTGCGCGGGCCGGGCCTCGGGGGCGAGCGCGGCGGCGCTGATCCGGGCGGCGAGGACGCGCAGTTCGGCGGCGTGCTCCTGGGCCCAGGCGCCGACGGCCCGTTCGGCGGCGCGGCGGTCCCGGACCGCCTTGACCCGCTCGGCGCCTGTCGCGGGGGCGTCCGGGGAGGGGGCGGGCCGCAGCCGCAGGTAGCGGTTCTCGGCGGCCTGCCGGCTGGCGACGCCCATGGGGTGGGCGAGGTCGGCCCAGGTGGCGCCGGCGGCGCGGGCCTCCTCCACCAGGCCGGCCTCCCATCCGGCCAGCTGGGTGCGCAGCTCGCGCAGCAGGACCAGCGCGGCCAGGGCCGGGGCCGGGCCCTCGGCCCGCGGGTCGGCCTCGGCTGCTCCGGCGGCGGCACCCGGCGTCCGGGCGGTGCGGACCGCCTCGTCGATGGCCGCCAGGGCGGCCGCGGCGGCCAGGAAGGGGACGGGTCCGGCGGGTTCGGTGACGGCTCTCGGGGACTGCTGGCTCATAGCGTCACCCTAACCACGACAAACGGGCTTTGTCATCCGTCGGACGACGTGCTACAACCGTGTCAGGTGAAGCGCACTGGCACTCACAGGTGGAGGTGTTTCGCGATGCTGATGCGCACTGACCCGTTCCGCGAACTGGACCGGCTGGCCCAGCAGTTCGTCGGCGGCACGTCGGGCACGTGGTCCCGGCCCGCGCCGATGCCCCTGGACGCCTACCGGAGCGGCGACGAGTACGTGATCTGCTTCGACCTGCCCGGGGTGGACCCGGCGGCGATCGACGTGGACGTCGAACGGAACATGCTGACGGTCAAGGCCGAGCGGCGGCCCCGCCCGCAGGGCCCGGACGTGAAGTGGGAGCTGTCGGAGCGCCCGCTGGGCGTCTTCTCCCGACAGATCATGCTGTCCGACACCCTCGACCCGGAGGGCATCACCGCGGACTACGAGGCGGGCGTGCTGACGCTGCGCATCCCGGTCGCGGAGCGGGCCAAGCCCCGCAAGGTCGCCGTCACGCACAGCGGCGGCACCCGGCAGCTCAGCGCCTGACCGGCCCCCGGGGCCGGGGCGGCGCCCCGGCCCCGGCCCCGTTGCCGTCCGGTCCTGCTCCGTCCGGCCCTGCTCCGTCCGGACGGTTTCGCCGCACCCCAGCCGCACCCCTCGCCGAAGCCCAGCCGCCCGCCGGCCGCCCGGGCGGCCCGATCCGGAAGGCCGACTCCCATGACCCGACACCGCCGTCTGCTCCGGCTGGTCCGCGACACGGGGCGCTACCGCAGCGACACGGAAGCCACCCGGGTGCTGACCGCCGTCCTCACCCACCTGGGGTCCCAGCTGTCCGGGGACGAGCGCTGCGACCTCGCCGCCGTCCTGCCCGAGCAGGCCCGCGCCGTGCTGGCCGCTCAGCTCCCGCTGCCCGCGCCGGTGAGCGCCCCCGCCTTCGTCGAGGCGGTCGCCGAAACGCTCGGCACCAGCCTGGCCGCCGCCCGCTGGGACGCCTCCAGCGTGCTCGTGGCGCTCGCCGAACTGGCCGGCCCCGGGCTCACCGCCCGCCTCCTGGCCCACCTCCCGCGCGGCTACGCCCTGCTGTTCGGCCGCCCGGACCTGACCGTCGCGGCCTGATCCGACCGCCTGCCCGCCCCCGGCCCGGTGCGGTCCGGGGGCGTCAGTGCGCCGCCAGGGCCCGCGGAAGGCGCTCGACGACGCCGTCGGCGAGCCGTTCGAAGGCGGGGCGCAGGAACGGGGCGGCGAGGCGGGCGAGGCCGTGGAAGCGGAGGTCGGCCCGGTAGACCAGCACCGTCCGGTCGGGGAAGGGGTGCAGCACCATGTCGTCGGTGGAGGTGACGGTGCGGTTGCGGCCGACGAACACCAGCCGGTGCTCCTCGTACCGTTCGAGGGTGTAGCGCAGGGTGGTCTGCCGACCGCGGAAGCGGGAGACGTTCGTCCAGGCCGAGCCGACCGCGATCGGGCCGGCGTCCGTCCTGGTGCAGCTCTCGGTGCCCGGGTCCCACTCGACCGCGTGGGCGAAGTCCGCCAGGTAGGTGCGCACTTCGTCGGCGGTGTGCCGAAGGGTGATGCTGCGCTGGACGGTGACCATCTGTCCGCTCCTCCTTGGACGTGAACGACCTTGCTGCCACGGGTGGTTCGTCGCCCGGGGCGGATCGGATGGGCCCCGGGCGGGCGGAGGCGGCCGCGCAGGGGACGGGACCCCGGGTGCCGACCCGTGGGGGGTCCCGTCCCCGCGCCGTGCGCGACGGCCGACCCCGGCGCCGCGCACGTCCGGTCTTCGCGGCGGGGCGGCCGGCGGACGGGTGGCCGGCGGCGGATTCACTCGTTCGGAGGAACGAGGGCCCCGGCGCCCGGCCGGACGGGTGAGCGGACTGGGCCGGGCGGGTGGCCGGAGCACCCCAACGGCCCGTCCACCGCGACCCGCGGGCGCCGACGGAGCAGAGTACGTGTCGTTCGACCCGCGGAACGGCGTTCGTACCCGCCGCAGCCCGTACCGGACCCGTGCACCGCCGGGGCGCAGGAGCGCCCCCGGAGCGCTCCACCGGCCCGGGCACCTCGAATCCACGGTGCCGCCCCGCCCGGGGCAGCACCCAGTCCGACACCAAGGAGTTCGACATGTCCGCCATCCGTACCTCCTTCGCCGCCCTGGCCCTGGCCGCCACCGCCGTGCTCGGCACCGCCGGAGTCGCCTCCGCCTCCGCCGGCGCCGAGGGCGTGGCAGCCGGCTCGCCGGGCGTCCTGTCCGGCAACCTGATCCAGATCCCCGTGCACATCCCGGTCAACGTGTGCGGCAACTCGCTGAACCTGATCGGCGCGCTGAACCCGGCGTTCGGCAACTCCTGCGCCAACGTCGGCTGACCCACCGGCACCGCGACGGCGGCCCCTCCCGCACCGGGAGGGGCCGCCGTCCCCCGTTCCGGCCCCGTCCCGTCCGGGGTCATCCGTGGACCGAGGGGTCGTGCGGCTCGGCGGAGAGCAGGCCGGCGGCGGCGCCGTCGAGCCGCCGCTGCAGTTCGGCGGAGCGCGGCAGCATGGTCGCCTCGTAGGCGCGGACCGCCTCGGCGGGGGTGGCGTGGCGGGCCAGGGCGAGGGCGAGTTCGCAGGCGTCGAGCATGGCGAGGTTGACGCCGACGCCGAGCGGGGGCATCAGGTGCGCGGCGTCGCCGAGCAGCGTGACGCCCGGGTCGGGCTCCCAGCGGTGCGGGACGGGCAGGGCGTGCAGCGGGCGGTCGACGTAGCGGCCGTCGTTGTCGGTGAGGAGCCGACGCAGCCGCGGCGACCAGTGGCGGTAGCGCTCCAGCAGCAGGGCGCGGATCCCCTCGGTGTCCCCGGTGGTGAGCCCGGCGGCGGCGAGCCAGTCGGCGGGGACGCGCTGGACGACGTACGCCCGGAGCTGCCCGCCGCCGCCGCGCTGGGCGAACAGGGCGCGTTCGCCGTCGGCCGCGGCGGCGCTGCCGGGGCCGACCAGGGCGGCGACCTCGGGGTGGCGGGTGTCGACGTCGTGGAACCAGGCCTCCAGGAAGGCGATCCCGGTGTAGGCGGGGACGGCCGGGGAGAGCGCGCGGCGGACCGCGGACCACGCGCCGTCGGCGCCGATCACCAGGTCGGCCTCGGTGACGGTGCCGTCGGCGAAGCGCAGGCGGCGCGGCCCGCCTGCGGTCCCCTCGACGGCCCGCAGGGTGCGGCCCCACCGCACGGTGCCCGGGGCGAGCGAATCGAGCAGCAGGTCGCGGAGTCGGCCGCGGTCGATCTCGGGCCGGCTGCGCTCGTCCGCGGCGGGCAGGTGGTGGAAGACGAACTCCGCACTGGAGGAGTCGAGTTGGCGCATCTCCTGGCCCTCGGGACGGGCCAGTCGGAAGAACGCGTCGAGCAGTCCGGCTTCGCGCAGGGCGAGCTGCCCGCCGTCCTCGTGCAGGTCGAGCGTGCCGCCCTGGCCGCGGGCGTCCGGCCCGGGGTCGCGGTCGTGGACGGTGACGGCGATGCCGTGGCGCTGCAGTATCCGGGCGCAGGTCAGGCCGCCCGGGCCGGCGCCGACGACGGCGATCCGGGGGGCGGGGGTGGCGGTGGCCATGGGGGTGCTCCTTCTCGGGGCGGGTGTGGACCGCCAGAAAAGCACAACGGTTCAATAAGTGCAACGAGTCAACTTTTGAATCCGCTCAACCAAGTGGGTAGACTGCCGCCATGCCCGAGACCCCGCCACCGCCCCCGCCACCGCCCCCGCCGCCGGGCGCTCCGCCCGCCGCTCCCCCACCGCCGCCCCCGCCGCCGGGGCGGCGCGAGCGCAAGAAGGCCGCCACCCGGCAGGCCATCGCCGACGCCGCGCTGCGCCTGTTCCTGGAGCGCGGCTACGACGCGGTCGGCATCCGGGAGATCGCGGACGCCGCGGACGTCTCCACCACCACGCTGTTCAAGCACTTCCCGGCCAAGGAGGCGCTGGTCTTCGACCAGGAGGGCGACCTGGAGGCGGTGCTGCTCGCCGCCGTCCGCGACCGGCCCGCCGGGCAGTCCGTCCCGGCCGCGCTGCGCGAGCACGCGCTGCGCCACCGCCGGGGCGCCACCGACGGCGACCCGCGCTTCGCGGCCTTCCTCGCCCTGGTGGACTCCACCCCCGCCCTGCGCGACTACCACCAGGCCATGTGGCTGCGGCACACCGCCGCGCTGGCCGCCGCCGTCGCCGAGGAGAGCGGCCTGCCCGCCGACGACCCCGCCTGCACCGCCCTGGCCCACTTCGCCCTGGAGGCCCCCCGCGCCGCCGCGACCCAGCAGGACCCGCGCGCCGCCCTGGTGCGCGCCTTCGACCTGCTCGACCTCGGCTGGGGCGCCCTCACCGCCCGCACCGCGCCGGCGGGATGACCCCGGCGGACCCGGCCCCGGGCACCTCCCGCCGGACCGGACGCGTGGGCCGAAAATCGCCTGTCACCCCGCCGGGACCGGCCCCTAGGCTCTCCCGGCGTTGGGACAGTTGTTGTGCACCGGTACGGGGGAGGATCGTGCGTCATGCGCAAAATCGTTGAGGCCGCGACGGGAACCACGGCGGCCCGGGGGGCGGGCGCGGCCACGGCCCTCGGCGCCTCCCCCGGCGGGGACGGAAAGACGCTGGAAGGCGCTTCCAGGCGTGCGCGCCGGGTCAGGACCGCCCGCCGGTCGGCGCGTCGACCGGCCGCAGCCCTGGCGGCACTTGCCGCGGCCTGCGCGGTCGTGGCCGCCCCGGCCGCCCCGGCCCGGGCCGCCACCTGTTCCAACCCCATCCTGGCGAACAACCCCACGGACATCTACGACCTGGGGGCGTGGTCCGACCCGTGGACGCCCGCCCCGCGACGGCTGGGGACGCTGTACCTGGGCTACTACGCCGACTGCCGCCAGGCGTACGCCGAGTTCCACTGGAACCAGGACGGGGACGTGGTGGACCTGAGCAACAAGGTGGGGTACATCCGGCTGGACGACGGGCACCCGTACGCCGACGGCTCCGGCTGGAGGTACGACCGGGCCTACACCAACGCGAACGCGGGCTGGTGGACCTCACGGCCCGTCCCGATCGACAACTACCCGGCGCCCATGGAGTTCACGCCGGTCCTGGAGATCAACCACGGGTCGACCAGGACGTGCAACGACCGGCGGATACGGGGGAACTGGCACACCTTCTACTACGGCGGGAACGGAAGCGGAGCGGACGGGCACTGCGATTTCTGACCGCTGCCGCCCACCGGGGCGTCACGTCGGCCCCGGAGGCGCACCGGCCTCGCCCGACGGCCGCGTCCGCCGACCGTCCTCGACCGGCCGCGGGATCAGTCCCGGGACGCGGTCCGGTGGCCCGGGACTTCGGCGTCCCGGTCGAGGAGGGCCAGGGCGGCCTCCAGGGAGGCGGGGCGGGCGGCGCCCGGGAGGAGGGCGGGGCGGCTCCAGCCCGGACCGGCGGTGATCAGCAGGGGGCTGGTCCGGGAGCCGGCCGGGCCCCACTCGGTGCCGCCGATCCGGTGGGCGAGCCGCGGGTCCGCGGTCTCCCGGCTCTGCGACCAGAGCAGCACCGCGGACGGGCCGAGGCGCTCGACGGCGTCCACCAGGGCGCGCGGCGGCACCGCCGCGCCGAGCATCCGGTAGGGCAGGCCGCGGGCCGCCATCGCGGCCGCCACCGCCTCCAGCGGGAGGGTGTGCTGCTCCCCGGGCAGCGCGGCCAGCAGGGCCGGCGGGCCCTCCCGGTAGGCGGCCGGGGCGATGGCGGCGCTGCGCAGCGCGGCGGAGACGTGCCAGGACAGCAGGTGCTCGACCTCGACGTACTGCTCGCCGTCGACCGCCCACTTGCGGCCCGCCGCGCGCAGCGCGGGCATCATCACCTCGGTCCAGGCCCGGACCGGGCCGAGGGCCTCCAGGGCGGCGCGCAGGATGCCGGCCACCTCGGGCCCGTCGAGCCGCAGCGCCGCCCGGGCCAGCCCCCGGCACTCCGGCCGGACCGCCCCGACCCGCATCGCCCGGCTCCCGCCCGGCACCTGCCGCCCGGCCCGCGGCACCGACCCGCCCGGGTCGGCGGCCCCCGGACCTCTCCCGGCCGCCGCTGCGCCCGCCGCCTCCGCCGCGCCCGCCGCCGCGCGGGCGGCCCGGGCGGCCTCGGCCGGCGGGACGCCGCGCGCGGTGAGGCGGCACATGGCGTCGAGCAGCGCGATGTCCTCGGCGCTCCACCGGCGGTGCTGCCCGGGGTCGCGGTGGGCCGGGCCGATGCCGTAGCGGCGCTCCCAGGAACGGACCGTGGTGGGCGACACGCCGAGGTGCCGGGCCACCGACCCGGTCGACACGCCCGGCCCGGGGCCCGCGCCGAAAGCGACCGGCTCGGTCGGCCCGCCGTCGACGGGGAGCGGCGCCGGGGCCGCGGGCCTCACCATCCCGACGTCCCGGGGCCGCCGTTGCCGGAGCCGAGCAGCCGCCCGGCGAAGCGCACCTCGACCAGTCGGCCGTCGGGGACCAGCGCGGGGGGCCGCGGGTAGTGCCACACCGATTCGGTGGCGCGGGCGGGTTCCGTCATCGCTTGTTCGCCTCCTCCAGGCGGGTCGGGCTCACTCGTCCTCGCCGAAGGCGGCGCGCAGGCGCAGCAGGCCGTCCCGGACCCGGCTCTTGACGGTGCCGAGCGGGACGCCGAGCAGGGCGGCGATCCGGGTCTGCGAGTACCCGCCGTAGTAGGCGAGCACCAGCGACTCGCGCTGGGTCTCGGTCAGTTGGGCCAGGGCGCGCCGGACCCGGGCCGCGTCGAAGTCGCGTTCGACCTGGTCGGCGACGGGCTCGGCGACCGGCCGGTCCTCGCGCAGGACGCGCTGCTCGCGCTCGACCCGGGCGCGGACCGAGCGGACCCGGTCGACCGCCCGGCGGTGGGCGATGGTGCAGGCCCAGGCGGTGACCGAACCGCGTTCGGGGCGGTAGGCCGGGGCGGAGCGCCAGATCTCCAGCAGCGCCTCCTGGGCCACCTCCTCGGCGTGCGAGCCGTCCCGGAGGACCCGCAGCGCGATGCCGAGGACCACCGGCGCGAGCGCCTCGTACAGGTCCGCGTACGCCTCCCGGTCGCCGCCCGCCACCTCCTCCAGCAGGGCACGCAGGGCGGCGGACCGCTCGGGTCCGGACGCGGCGGGAACGGGCTGGTTCCGGGTGGTGTGCAGGGTGGCTGCCATGGTCACCACGGTCCGCGCCCGCGCAGCGTCCGGCCACTTGCATCGTTCGTGCATCGTTTGCCGCATCGCTTCGCACCGCTCGCCGGCCGGCGGTCAGACCTTGGACGGGTGGCCGTGGCGCCGCTGCCAGTACGGGTTGTCGTGCGGGAGCTTGCTGCTGACCCGGCCGTACATGCCGAAGGTGGCGATCAGGAAGCCCATCACGAAGCTGAAGATCACGTTGGGGATGCGGAACGCCAGCACGTTGGCCCCGGAGTCCAGCAGGGCCAGGTTGACGAAGCCGCTGAGCACGAACAGCCAGCCCACCACGATGTTGATCGTGGAGGCGGTGTTGCCGCCGATCACGGCGCCCGCGATCAGGACGGCCGCGGTGACGATCGACACCGCGCTCAGCAGGCCGTTGCTGGACAGCCCGGCCACGTTCTGGCCGTTCGTGCTGAAGAACGCCAGCCCGTCGGTCGCGCCGAGCAGGCCGAACACCAGCAGGACCACGCCGCACAGGCCGGCGCCGTACCGGTAGACCCGCCCGAGGCGGTGGTCCACGGGAAGTTCGTCCCTGAGGTCCATGACGGTCCCTCCTCCGATCGGGGAGGCGGCTGCCTCCGCCTCCCACCGTCCGCCCGCGCCCCGGCCCGGCGGCACTCGCAGCGTTCCCGCAGCGTTCGGCGCCGGGCCGGGCGCTCCCATCCGCCGGGGCGGCCTGATCCGAATCCGCCCCGGAGCGGTACCGGACGAGGAGGAACACGTGGGCACGGACGTGGACGTCGTGGTGGTGGGCGCGGGGCTCGCCGGGCTGGCCTGCGCGCTGGACGTGGCGGCGGGGCGGCGGGTGCGGCTGCTGGAGGCCGCCGACGCGGTGGGCGGGCGGATGCGCACCGACGAGCGGGAGGGCTTCCGGCTGGACCGCGGGTTCCAGGTGTTCAACACCAATGGTGGACTCGGGTATGAGAACTCTCCGAATGGCGGTACCCCTTGGCTCCGCCCCTCTACCGAGTGCCTGTTCAAGGACATCGCTCTCTTGGGGATCTGACAGCGGTCAAGGTCACCTGTCAACCAGTCAAGATCGCCTGTCAAAGGCCAGAGGCGCGGCGGGGTGGGACACTTCTTCCCGGCTTGCTGGTTCAGGAGGGGAGGCCCGGTGCGGCAACCGGTGGACAGAGGGGGACCGCTCGGCCGGCTCCGTACCCGTCTCGGTCTGAGCCAGACGCAGTTGGCCATGGAGTCGGGGGCGAGTATCCAGGCGGTCCGAACAGTCGAGCGGGGCCTGGCCAAGGAGGTGGCCGAGCCGATCCTGCAGTGGGTGGAGTTCCTCGGACTCAACAGCGTCCAACTCTCCCGCCACTACCGGGACTGGCGGGACTCCTTCCGTGGAAACGCCACCGGGCTTCTCGGGGACATCTTCAAGGGATGCCATGATCATTTGGTGTTCAGGCGCCTTCAGAACGAGCCGCCGGGCGTTGTCTTCCGGTCTTACCGTCGTCGCGCCGGAGTGCCCGTGGCCGAGGTTGTCCGGGCATTGGGTGTCGAGCGCCGGGTCTACGGAGAGTGGGAGTCCGGACACAACGCGCCCCAGGTCAGTCGGGCCCTCACCGAAACCGGGTGGATCGGGGCCGAGCTGTTCGCCAGGGAAGTGCCGAAGACCTCGCGTCCTGTCGGGGAGGCCAGGCGCGCCAAGAGCGCACCACCGACCGGGCCCATCCCTCTTCGCTGCGAGCGGCACAGCGTGTCCGCGCACCCCGAGGTGGTCCCGGTGGTCGCCTGCGAGGAGGGTCGCCGGTACCGGGCCGTGAGCGAGGACGGCACTGCCCGGGGCAATCTCACGCCGTGCGCGATCATCGCGGCCAACGACGCTTACTTCGCCAGCCGTTACACCGGCAAGGGCTTCTGTGCCGCCCGGGCGTAGACGCGGGGTTCCGACAGTGCCCGGGTGCGGGTGCCAACTACTTCCTTATGGTGGCTGGCTGGCGGGCTTCTGGACGGTCGGAGCGGAGCGGCGGTGTTCATGCGGGCCAGATGCCGGAGGTGCCGCGGCGGTGGGAGTCGAGCAGGTGGGTGTCGATGATGCCGACGGCTTCCATGAGGGCGTGCATGGTGGTGGGGCCGACAAACGCGAATCCGTGTTTGCGCAGGGCGGCGGCCAGGGCCCGGGAGTGGGGGGAGGTGGTGGGGATCTCGGCGAACGTGCGCGGGCGGGGGGTCTGCGGCGGTTTGAAGCTCCAGACGAGCGCGGGCAGGCCGCCGTGCTCGCGCAGGCGGACGGTCGCCCGGGCGTTGGTCACGGCGGCCAGGATCTTCGCGCGGTTGCGGACGATGCCAGCATCTGCGAGGAGGCGTTCGATGTCGGCGTCGCCGTAGGCGGCGACCCGGTCGGGGTCGAAGCCGTCGAACGCGGTGCGGAAGGCCGGGCGCTTGCGCAGGATCGTCGCCCAGGACAGTCCGGCCTGGAACGCCTCCAGGGTGATGCGCTCGTACAGGCCGTGCTCGTCGCACACGGGCATGCCCCACTCGGTGTCGTAGTAGTGGCGCAGCAGCGGGTCGGTGGCGGCCCAGGCGGGGCGGGCGAGGCCGTCGTCGCCGACCACGACTGCGGGGTCGGTGGCGTGGTGCGGTGCGGGGGCGGCGGTGCCGGTCATCGGTGGGCGTTCCTTGCTGTTCTTCCGGTCGGGGCGGGCCCGGGCGGGGGTGGGGCAGGTGCCCGGTTGCTGCGGGTGCGGCCGGGGTTGCTTGTGCTCCGCGCCGGCGGCCCGGCGGTACCGGGCCCGTTCCCGGGGGCTGCCGGTGCGCGGGGTGTCCGCGCACCGGGGCGGTGGGTCAGGCGGGGACGATGAGGCCGAGCTGCTGGAGGACGGTGACGCCGTCGTCGAGGCCGATCTCCTCGGTGATCAGGCCGTTCTCGACCTTGAGGACGGTGGTGCCGGTGAAGCGCATGGTCTTGCCGGTGTTGGCGGGCAGGGCGCCGATGGGCATGTCGTCGAAGGCGGGGCCGGTGTGGGTGCCGCCGCCGATCCACTGGCCGACGACGTAGTCGCCCTCGGCGATGAGGTCGGCGGTGCCGCCGAAGGCGAGGTCGGGGAAGGACTCGCGGAACTTCTTGGCGAAGGCCCGGACCTCGTCGCGGCCGCGGCAGGGGGCGTGCAGGGAGTACTCGAAGCGGATGCCGGGGGCGGCGAGCTCGTCGATGACGGCCTCGTTGAAGTCGGGGCCCCAGAACTCGGTGAACCAGCGGGCGACGACGGCCTTGTTGTCCTCGATCGACATGGTGCTCTCCTTCGCTCGGTGGGGCGGGCAGCCGTGAAAGGGCTTTGCCCGCCCGGGTGCTGCCGGTGCGTCCGCTAAAGAATGGTTAGGGCCGCTTTGTGACATCTCTGATGCTGGCGTGGGGCGGCGGCGGGTGCTGGCGGTATTCGGACCGGACGTTCGCCGCCCGACGGCGGCCCGGGCGGGGGTGGCCGGGCGCGCGCCGGGCCCGGGGCGGGTTCCCCGGGCCCGACCGGCGCTCCGCGCGGTGGCGCCGGACGTCCGCGGGCCGGGCCGCGGCGGTGTGCTCTTCGGGCCGGGACACCTGGGGGTTGGCCGGTCGGTGCGCGGCGGGGGTCAGGCGGCGGATTCGAGGGCGAGGAGGGCGGTCTTGGCGTCGAGGCCGCCGATGTAGCCGCCGAGGGTGCCGTCGGTGCGCAGGACGCGGTGGCAGGGGACGACGACGGGCAGCGGGTTGGTGGCGCAGGCGGTGCCGACGGCGCGGACGGCCCTGGGGTTGCCGACGAGTTCGGCGATCTGGCGGTAGCTGCGGGTCTGGCCGTAGGCGATCTCGGGCAGGTGGCGCTGGACGGTCTGCCGGAAGCCCTTGGACAGGGACAGGTCGAGGGGGAGGTCGAAGGTGCGGCGCCGGTGGGTGAAGTACTCGTCGAGTTCGCGGGCGGCGGCGTCCAGGCGGCGGGGCGCGCGCAGGACGCGGGGGCTGAGCTTGTGGCCGAGGGTGTCCAGGACGCGGTCGTGGTCCTCGGTGGCGTAGGCGACGCGGACCAGCCCGCGGGGGGTGGCGGCGAGCAGGAGGGGGCCGACGGGGGAGTCGACGGTGGTGTAGGCGACGTCGACGAGGCCGGCGTCGTCGGCCTCGGCCTCCAGGCGGCGGTGCAGCCGCTCCAGGACCGCGGCGTCCTGGGGGGTGGACAGCAGGTCGGTGAGCTCGTCGCCGGTGCGGGTGCCACTCATGGTGCTTCTCCTTCGTCCCCGTACGGGGGGTAGTGCTTCCTGAGGGTTCTGATCCCGTCGGCGGCGGCTCTGCGGGCCGCTTCGACGGTACCGCCGAGGATCTGTGCGACCTCGGCGTAGGGCAGGCCGACGACGTGGTGGTAGGCGACGGCCTGGCGCTGCTTGGGCGGCAACTGCCGGACGGCGGCCCACAGGCCGCGGTCGTCGGCGGGGTGGTCGGGGGCCGCGGGCGTCTCGGGCAGGTCGTCGACGGGCAGCGGGTTGCGCCTGGCGGCGCGGTGGACGTCGACGGCCTTGCGGTGGGCGATGGTCACCAGCCAGGCCTCGACGTTGGCGTCCTCGGGGAGGTCGGGCCAGGCCCGCAGCGCGGACAGGAAGGTCTCCGACCAGGCGTCCTCGGCGTCCTGCGGGCCGAGCACGGCCCGGCAGACGCGGAGCACGGTGGGGCCGTGCTCGGTGACGATCTTCTCGAAGGGCTGTTTCACGGGGCTCTCTCGTGACGGCGGGTCAGAACAGGCGGGAGGCGGTGACCTCGGCCGGCTCTTCGATGGCGAGGAGTTCCTGCTTGCGCCGCAGGCCGCCGGCGTAGCCGGTCAACGAGCCGTCGGCGCCGACCACCCGGTGGCAGGGCACCAGGACGCACAGCGGGTTCGCGCCGACGGCCTGGCCGACCTTCTGCGCGAGGCGGCGGTCGCCGAGCCGTTCGGCGATGCTCCCGTACGTGGTGGTGGTGCCGTACGGGATCTCCTTCAGCACGGCCCAGACCTTCTCCTGGAACTCGTCGCCGACGGTGCGCAGCGGCAGGTCGAAGGTCTCGCGGCGGCGGTCGAGGTAGTCGTGGAGCTGTTCGGCGGCCGCGGCCAGCAGCGGGTCCTCGGAGACGTCGACGGCGGGGCCGAAGGTGTCCTGGTCGGGGCGGCGGACGTGGTGGCGGAAGTACAGGCCGGTGACGGCGTCGCCGTCGGCGACCAGGGTGATCGCGCCGAGCCGGGTGCCGGCGACGGTGTGCCGGGTGCTGTCCATGTCGTCTCTCCTGTCGTTCCTGCTTCCTCACCCGGTAGACGGCCCGGGCCGGGGGAACGTGAGGTCCGGTCCGCAGAAATTCTCCGGCCGCCGCGCTCCCGCCGCTCGTGCCCTCGGCCGACCTCCCGCCGACGGCCCCCGCGGGCTCCGGCCGGGCGGGGAGGGAAAAGTCCGCTCCCGGATCTCACGTTCTCGCCGTGAGGGCCGTCTACCCGTCGAAACCCCGTGACCGGCTCGAAGAAGGGCGTACCAGCATGAACGCGACGGCCAGGAACCCCACGACGGCGCGCCCGGCCCCCGCGGAAGAGGGCGCGGGCGGGCGGGAGTTGGTCGGCTGCACGGCGGGTGTGTTCGACATGCTGCACGTGGGGCACGTGCGGCTGCTGGAGCGGGCCCGTGAGCGGTGCGACCGCTTGGTGGTGGGTCCGACCACCGACGAACTGTGCGAGCGGCGCAAGCACAAGACCCCGATCGTGCCCTACGCCGACCGCGCGCTGGTGCTGCGCCCGCGGCTGGAGCACGCCGCCGCCTGACCGACCTTCCTGCGGCCGCCCGCCGGACGCGGCGTCCGAATGCCGCCAGCACCCGGGCCACGCCCGGGCCACGATCGAAACACTCCACCCCCGCGCCCACCGGGCCGCCCCCGGAACGTCGAAGGACATCGAAGGACCCGCCCCGTGAACGTATGGAACGACACCATCCCCGGCGTACTGCTCGCCGGCACGCCCGCCCCGGGCGGCGGTACCCTGCCCGCTCTCGCGGCGATCGACTGGCAGGACGTGCGCGCCCAGCTGGACCGGGACGGCGTGGCACTCACCGCGCCGCTGCTGTCGCCCGACCAGTGCGCCCACCTCGCCGACACCTTCGACGACGACGCCCTGTTCCGCTCCACCGTGGTGATGCAGCGCCACGGCTTCGGCCGCGGCACCTACCGCTACTACGCCGACCCCGCCGCCCACCCCGTGCTGCGGGAGCTGCGCGAGCGGCTGTACCCGCCGCTGGCCCGGATCGCCAACGAGTGGGCCCGGCGCCTGGGCGAGCGGACCTTCCCCGCCACGCTCGCCGAACTCCACGAGCAGTGCGCCGCGGCCGGGCAGCACCGCCCCACCCCGCTGGTGCTGCGCTACGGCCCCGGCGACTACGCCTGCCTGCACCAGGACGTCTACGGCGACCTCGTCTTCCCCCTCCAGGCCACGCTGATGCTGGAGCGGCCCGGACAGGACTTCACCGGCGGGGAGAACGTCTTCGTCGAACAGCGGCCCCGCTCCCAGTCCCGCGCCCTGGTGGTGCGCCCCGGCCTCGGCCAGGCCCTCGTCTTCCCCGTCCAGCACCGCCCCGCCCAGGGCCATCGCGGCTGGCGCCGCCACCCGATGCGCCACGGCACCAACGCCGTCGAGACCGGACGGCGCACCACCCTGGGCGTCATCTTCCACAACGCCCGCTGACCCCGCCGTACACCGTCCCCGCCCCCGAGCCCCCCTTGTAGGCACCGTGAACACCGTGATGACCGAGGACAGCCGCTACCAGGCCGTGTGCAGCCGCGACGCGCGCTTCGACGGCGAGTTCTTCTTCGCCGTCGCCACCACCGGCATCTTCTGCCGGCCCAGCTGCTCGGCGACCACCCCCAAGCGCCGCAACGTCTCCTTCCACCCCACCGCCGCAGCCGCCCAGCACGCCGGGTTCCGCGCCTGCCGCCGCTGCCGCCCCGACGCCGCGCCCGGCTCGGCCGCCTGGAACGCCCGCGCCGACGTCGTCGGCCGCGCGGTGCGCCTGATCGGCGACGGCGTCATCGACCGCGAGGGCGTCGCCGGCCTCGCCGCGCGCCTGGGCTACAGCGCCCGCCAGATCCAGCGCCAGCTCACCGCGGAACTCGGCGCCGGCCCCATCGCCCTGGCCCGCGCCCAGCGCGCCCACACCGCCCGGATACTGCTGCAGACCACCGCCATGCCCGCCTCCGACGTCGCCTTCGCCGCCGGGTTCTCCAGCATCCGCCAGTTCAACGACACCATCCGCGAGACCTACGCCCGCACCCCCGGCGAACTGCGCGCCGCCGCCCACACCCGCCCCCCGCACACCGCCCACGACGCCCCCGCGGGCGTGCCGCTGCGCCTGGCCCACCGCGGCATCCACGCCACCGGCGCGCTGTTCGACTACTTGGCCGCCCGGGCGATCGACGGCATCGAGGAGATCACCGGCCCCACCGGGGCCCGCACCTACCGCCGCACCCTGGACCTGCCGCACGCCCCCGGCATCGCCGAGGTCCGCGAAACCTCCGCCGGACCCTGGCTGGAGTGCCGCCTGCACCTGGACGACCTGCGCGACCTGACCTGCGCCACCCAGCGGGTGCGGCGCCTGTTCGACCTCGACGCCGACCCCGAAGCCGTCGCCGAACGCCTGCGCGCGGACCCCGCCCTGGCCCCGCTGGTCGACGCCGAACCCGGACTGCGCGCGCCCGGCACCGCCGACCCGCACGAGATCGCCGTGCGAGCGATCCTGGGCCAGCAGGTCACCCTCGCCTCCGGCCGGCGCCTCGGGACCGCCCTGGTCGCCGCCCGGGGCCGCCCCCTGCCCGCCCCCAGCGGCACCCTCACCCACCTGTTCCCCACCGCCGACGCCCTCGCCGACGCCGACCTCGCCGAACTGCGCACCCCCGCCGCCCGCCGCGACGCCCTGCGCACCCTGGCCGCCGCGCTCGCCGCCGGCAGCGTCGTCCTGGACCCCGGGGCCGACCGCGACGACGCCGAACGCGCACTGCTGGCCCTGCCCGGCACCGGCCCCTGGACGGCCGCCTACATCCGCATGCGCGCCCTGGGCGACCCCGACGTCCTGCCCCCGAACGACGCCGCCATCACCACGGCCCTGCGCCGCACCGGCGCCGACCCCGCCCGGGCCGACCTGTGGCGGCCCTGGCGCAGCTACGCGGCGCACCACCTGTGGAAAGCCGCCGCCACTACCTGAAACGCCCCGTCCGAATACCGCCAGCACCACCCCCACCGGCACGGACAAAATGGTTGATAGAAGGAGAAAATGACAGCCCTTCGGGCCGAAGGAGGACGAATCCGGTGCAGGCAACGAGGACCGTGGTGTTCCTGTCCGTCGAGAGCCCGCTGGGCGACCTGCTGCTCACCGGCGAGGAAGCGCCCGGCTCCCGCACCGGGGTGGTGCTGACCTCCGTCTCGACGGCCGGGCAGCGCACCGCCCCTATCGTGCAGCCCACCTGGCGCCACGCGCCCGGCGCCCTCGCCGACGCCGCCGGCCAGCTCACCGCCTACTTCGACGGCACCCGCACCGCCTTCGACCTCGACCTCGCCGCACCCGGCAGCGACCTGCACCGCACCGCCTGGCGCGCCCTGGACGCCCTGCCCCACGGCACGACCGCCACCTACCCCGACCTCGCCGCCCGCCACGGCGTCCCCCACGACCGCGTCCAGCCGTTCGGCTCCGCGATCCTCACCAACCACCTGCTGATCGTCCGCCCCTGCCACCGCGTCCTGGGCCCCGGCGGCACCGCCCTCGGCCACGCCGCCGGCCCCACCGCCAAGCAGTGGCTGCTCGACCACGAAGCCGCCCCCCGCACCGCCCCGTGAACAGGAAGACCGCCGTGCTCCTCGCCACCGTCCTGCCCAGCCCGATCGGCACCCTCCTGCTGACCGGCGAACCCTCCGCCACCGCCCCCGGCGGCACCGCCCTGGCCTCCCTGACCGTCCTCGCCCCCGACCGGGCCGCCGCCACCGCCCACCGCCCCACCGACCACGAGGCGTTCACCGAGATCACCCGCCAGCTCGCCGCCTACTTCGACGGCACCCTCACCGCCTTCGCCGTCGAGTGCACCGCCCGCGGCACCGCCTTCCAGCACCTCGTCTGGAACGCCCTGGCCCACGTCCCCTACGGCACCACCAGCACCTACGAGCGCCTCGCCGCCGACATCGGCTCCCCGGGCGCGGCCCGCGCCGTCGGCGCCGCGCTCGCCGCCAACCCCGTCCTGCTCGTGCGCCCCTGCCACCGCGTCCTGGGCGCCGACGGCGCCCTGCGCGGCTACGCGGCCGGCACCGACGCCAAGCAGCACCTCCTCGACCACGAAGCCGCCCACGCCCGCGCCGCCGCCTGACCCACCCCCGAGGACCCCGCCATGACCACCGCCACCGCCCCGACCACCGCCACCGCCCCGGCCGCTGCCGTGGAGGCCGCCGACTGGAGCACGCTGGCCGCCGAACTCGACGTCCACGGCTGCGTGCTGACGCCCCGCCTGCTCGACGACGGGCAGTGCCGGGAGATCGCCGCCCTCTACGAGCGGCCCGAACTGTTCCGCACCACCGTCGACATGGCCCGCCACCGCTTCGGCTCCGGCCAGTACCGGTACTTCACCCACGACCTGCCCGAGCCGGTCGCCGCGCTGCGCGAGGCCCTCTACCCCCGCCTGCTCACCGTCGCCCGCGCCTGGGCGAACACGCTGGGCCGCCCCGCCCCGTGGCCCGACACCCTCGCCGAGTGGACCGCGATGTGCCACGCCGCCGGGCAGGACAAGAGCTCCCAGATCCTGCTGCGCTACGGGCCCGGCGACTGGAACGCCCTGCACCGCGACGTCTTCGGCGACCTCGTCTTCCCGCTCCAGGTCGTCATCGGCCTCGACGTCCACGGCACCGACTACACCGGCGGCGAGTTCCTGCTCGTCGAACAGCGCCCCCGCGCCCAGTCCCGCGGCACCACCACCGCCCTCCCGCAGGGCCACGGCCTGGTCTTCACCACCCGCGACCGCCCCGTTCCCTCCGCCCGCGGCCACTACGCCGCCCCCGTCCGCCACGGCGTCAGCACCGTGCGCACCGGCCGCCGCCACGCCCTCGGCCTCGTCTTCCACGACGCCTGACCCGCCATGGCCGCCACCCGCACACCCCCCGGCACCGGCCCTGCCCAGGCACCGGCCCGCACCTACACCCTCACCGGCCCCGACAGGCGCCCCTACCCCAGCACCACCCCCGGCACCCTCGGCGGCCACCGCCCCGGCCGCCTCTACGGCCGCCTCGACTGCCCCTGCGCCCTGCGCGCCATCGCCGCCGGCCACTACGTCCGCCACCGCGTCTTCTTCGCCGACGAGGCCACCGCCGTCGCCGCCGGCTACCGCCCCTGCGCCGTGTGCCTGCCCGAGAAGTACCGGCAGTGGAAAACCCGAAGGACCCCCCGACCGTGAACCCCCGCCCCGCACCCGCCCGCTCGCCCCTGCTCACCGCGCCCCAGGCCGCCGCCTACGGCCCCCCGCCCGCACCCGCCCCGCACACCGCCGCCGAACTCGCCGCCCTGCTGCGCCTGCTCACCGGCCACCGCCGCCCGGAACTGCACGCCGTCACCGTCGGCCACAGCCGCGACACCGCATCCCGCGAGGCCGCCGAAGCGTTCGCCGACGCCTGGCAGGCTGCCGGCCACGCGGTCCTGGCCGTCGTCGACTGGCCCGAGCAGGCCGCCTCCTGGCTGCGCCCCGCGCACCGCCTCACCGACCCCGGCCCCGACGCCCTCGTCGTCGCCGCCGCCCCCTCGGCTGGGCCCAGCTCGCCCGCCGCCTCGCCCACTCCACCCCCTGGCGCCCGGAGCGCACCTTCGGCTTCGCCTCCCTCGCCGAGCCCGTCGCCGTCGCCCTCGCCGGCAACGTCCTGGACGGCCTGCGCGGCGCCCACGCCGACGGCGGCACCTGGCGCGTCGAACACGGCTGGACCGACTCCTTCCCCCACATCGCCCCCGGCGGCGCCGCGTGAACCCCTCTGCCGCGCTCCCCCTGTTCGGCCCGCCGCCCGCCGGCTACCGGCACCGCGAGATCGCCCCGGGCGCCGTCCACCTGCCCGGCTGGCTCAGCACCGACCAGCAGCGCGAACTCGTCACCGCCTGCCGCACCTGGGCCGCCGGGCCGGTCCCGATCCGGCACACCCGGCTGCCGCGCGGCGGCGTCATGTCCGTCCAGACCGTCTGCCTGGGCTGGCACTGGCAGCCCTACGCCTACACCCGCACCGCCGACGACGTGAACGGCCACCGGGTCGCCCCCTTCCCCGGCTGGCTCGCCGACCTCGGCCGCCGCGCCGTCGCCGACGCCTACCAGGACCCCGCCCAGGGCGCCGCCTACGAACCCGACGCCGCGCTCGTCAACTTCTACGACGACACCGCCCGCCTGGGCATGCACCAGGACAAGGACGAGAAATCCCTCGCCCCGGTCGTCTCCCTCAGCATCGGCGACTCCTGCGTCTTCCGCCTCGGCAACACCGAGCACCGCAACCGCCCCTGGAACGACCTCGTCCTGGCCTCCGGCGACCTGCTGGTGTTCGGCGGCCCCTCCCGCCTCGCCCACCACGCCGTCCCGAAGATCCTGCCCGGCACCGGCGACCCCACCACCGGCCTCACCCGCGGACGCCTCAACCTCACCCTGCGCACCACCGGCCTCACCGACGACCCCCCGCCCACCGGCCCCGCGCCCCGAAGCACCGCACGACCCCCCTCGACCACACCCTGACCAGCAGCGACCCGCGCGACCTCGCCACCCGGGCCACACACCGGCACGCCCACGGGAAGTCCCCTGGCCCACCGCAGCCGCCACGCGTCCGGCCCGCACGGACGCGGGCAGGCCAGCCCCCGCGGGCACCGGGGGAACCGGGTGCACCTCCAGCGCCCCGGGGCGAGAGGCCCGCGCCCCCGTCCCCGCGCGCCGCGGCCCCGCTCACGTGCCGCCGCCGGTGACCCGGGCCCGCTTGGGCCGCAGCCCCCCGAGGCCCGCCGCCGAGGACGGCCCGCTCCCGCTGCCGACGGCGGCCGCGCTGCGCCGGGCGGGCGTCTCGGCGGCGACCGAGGTGGCGCCGTGGTGCGCGCCGCCGGGCCGCTCCCTGGTCTCCACCTCGGTGCTGGGCACCGGCACGGCGGAGGGCGCGGTGCGCGCCCAGCTGGCCGAGCTGTACGGGTGCGACACCTCGGACTGGCAGCCGCTGGCCGAGTACCGCATCCCCTACGCCCTGCCCGCGATGCCCGCCCCGCACCCCCTCACCCGCAGTTCCCGCCACGCGCCCGGGCGGTACGTCTGCGGCGACCACCGGACCACCGGCTCGGTGCAGGGCGCCCTGGCCTCGGGCGCCCGCGCCGCCCGCGAGCTGCTCGCCGACCTGGCCGGCGGCCGGGCGGGGGCGGACGGGCGGGTCAGAGGGCGAAGGTGACCCGGATCCGCTTGCCGCCGGTCGGCAGCGCCTCGATCTGGCAGCTCGCCACCAGGGCCTGGACGATCGCCCAGCCGCGGCCGCCCGGGGCGGCCGGGTCGGGGCCGGGGAGCGGCCGGCCGACGGGGTGGCGGTCGTCGCCGTCCTCGACCTCGACCACCAGCCGGGTGCCGTCCGGGCCGAGGCGGGCGTCGAAGCCGGTCAGGCCGCCGCCGTGGCGCAGCGCGTTGGCGACCAGCTCGGTGACGGCGAGCTGGGCGTCGGCGAGCACCCGGCCGCCGGGGTGGCCGGCGGCCTCCAGCAGGCGGGTGACCGCGGCCCTCGCCTGCCCGGCCGTCCGCACCGGAACCCGAGCCGCCGGGGACGGCGGCCGGGCGTCGTCGTCGTGCGGCATGAACGTCCTCGAATCGTCTGCGGCGCGGTACGGGTCGGCCTGCGCGGCCGGCCGGAGGGGGTTGGGGTGCGTGTGCCCCCGCGCGGACGGATGATGCGACGCGGGCGGCCGGGGCTCACTCCGCTCCGGCACCGTGCGGATTCCGGAGCGACAGGTCGGCGGCGGCCGCCCTGGCCTGCGGCAGGCTGTCGACGACGGTGAAGTAGCCGTCGGTGGCGGTGATCTCCAGCAGGCGGCGGACGGCGAGCGAGAGCGGTCCGAGCAGCACCAGGCCGCCGCCGGCGGCCTCGGTCCGCTGCTGGGTCAGCACCAGGGTCCGCAGCGTCGAGGAGTCGGCGAAGGTGACCGCCGAGACGTCCAGGACCAGGGCCCGGGCCCCGCCGGCCAGGGCCGCGTCGACGGCCTCGGCGAGCTCCCGCTCGTGGGCGAAGTCGAGTTCGCCGCGGAAGCGGAGCACTGCCGGGCCGGGCGGTCCGCCGGGATCTCGCGTGGTGTCCGTCATGCCGGTCATGGTAGGCCCTGCGCTCCCGGTCCTGCCCCGCCGCGGTGCTTGGGCGGGCCGGGAGCGGGCAGTCGGAGGGTCCCCGACCCGCGACAATGGGCGGGCGGGGAGGAGCAGGCGAAGGCGCGCAGGGAGGTGCCCGGTGGCAGGTGGTCGGAGCGGCAGGACGGGGCACGGCGTGTTCGGTGCGGACCCGGTGGTCGGCGCCGACCTGGCCCGGGTCGACTGGGCGGCGACACCGCTGGGCGACCCGGAGCGGTGGCCGCAGAGCCTGCGCTCGGCGGTGGACACGATGCTGTCCTCGCGGTTCTCGATGTGGATGGCCTGGGGCCCGGAGCTCACCTTCCTCTGCAACGCGGCGTACCGGCGCGACACGCTGGCCGGCAAGTACCCGTGGGCGCTCGGCCGCCCGTTCCGGGAGGTGTGGCCGGAGGTCTGGGACGACGCCCGGCCGCGGATCGAGCACGTCCTGACCGAGGGCGAGGCCACCTGGGACGAGGCGCTGCTGCTGTGGCTGGAGCGCTCCGGCTACCGGGAGGAGACGTACCACACCTTCTCCTACAGCCCGCTGCGCGACGAGGCCGACGCGGTGGTCGGCGTGCTGTGCGTGGTCAGCGAGGACACCCAGCGGGTGGTCGCGGAGCGCCGGATGGCGACCCTGCGCGACCTGGGCTCGGAGCCGGACGCGGTGCGCACCGAGGGCGAGTTCCTGGCCTTCGTCGCCCGGCAGCTCGGCCGCAACCCGTACGACCTGCCCTTCACCCTGACCTACCTGTTCGACGACCGGGGCGGCGCGCGGCTGGCCGCCTCCTCCGGCATCCCGGCCGGCCACCCGGCGGCGCCCGACCGGCCGGCGGACGACGGGCCGTGGCCGGTCGCGGCGGCCCGGGCCGGGGAGGCCCGGACGGTGTCGCTGGACGGCCCGGCGTTCGCCGGACTGCCGTGCGGCGCCTGGACGGAGCCGCCCCGGCAGGCCCGGGTGGTGCCGCTGCCCGCGCCCGGCGGGGGCGGCCCGGCCGGCTTCCTGGTGGCCGGCCTGAACCGGCACCGGCCCGCCGACGACGGCCGGCTCGGCTTCGTCGAGCTGATCGCGGACCGGCTGGCGGCCGGGATCGCCAGCGCCCGCAGCCACGAGGCGCAGCAGCGCCGGGCCGAGCAGCTCGCCGAGCTGGATCGGGCGAAGACCGCGTTCTTCGCCAACATCAGCCACGAGTTCCGCACCCCGCTGGCGCTGATCGCGGGCCCCGCCGAGGGCCTGCGGCAGCGGCTCGCGGAGGCCGACCCGGCCGGGCTGCCGGGCCTGGACGCGGCGGTCCTCGCGGAGGCCCGGGAGGACGCCGAGACCGTCCACCGCAACGCGCTGCGGCTGGGGCGGCTGGTCAACACGCTGCTGGACTTCTCCCGGCTGGAGGCGGGCCGGATGCGGGCCCGCCCGGTGCCGGTCGACCTGGCGCGGGTGACGGCCGAGCTGGCGTCGGTGTTCCGCTCCGCCCTCCAGCGGGCCGGGCTGCGGCTGGTGGTGGACTGCCCGCCGCTGTCCGCCCCGGTGCTGGTCGACCCGTCGCTGTGGGAGAAGGTGCTCTTCAACCTGCTGGGCAACGCCCTGAAGTTCACCTTCGAGGGAGAGGTCCGGGTCCGGGTCGGCGAACGGGACGGGCGGGCGCTGGTCTCGGTCGAGGACACCGGGGTCGGCATCCCGGCCGAGGAGCTGCCGCACGTCTTCGACCGCTTCCACCGGGTGGAGAACAGCCGGGCGCGCTCGCACGAGGGCAGCGGCATCGGGCTGGCCCTGGTCCGGGAGCTGGTCGACCTGCACGGCGGCACGGTCGGGGTGTCCTCCGCCCCGGACCGGGGCACCGCCTTCACCGTCGAGCTGCCACTGGCCCCGGGCCGCACCGCGGCCCCGGCCGGGCCGGTCGGGGACGCCGAGCCGTTCCTCCAGGAGGCGCTGCGCTGGGACGACCGCCCGGAGCACCCCGCGGACGCCGCCTCCCCCGAGGCGGCCGCCCCCGCCCCCGCCGACCCCGGCACCGGGCACGTGCTGGTCGCCGACGACAACGCCGACCTGCGCGACTACCTGTCCCGGGTGCTGCGCGGCGCCGGGCACCGGGTGACCGCCGTCGGGGACGGGGCGCAGGCGCTGGCCGCCGTCCGGACCGCGGCCCCCGACCTGGTGATCAGCGACGTGATGATGCCGGGCACGGACGGGCTGGAGCTGGTCGCGGCGCTGCGCGCCGACCCGCGCACGGCCGCCCTGCCGGTGCTGCTGCTGTCCGCCCGGGCGGGCCGCGACGACGCGATCGACGGCTTCGAATCGGGGGCGGACGACTACCTGGTGAAGCCGTTCGCGGCCACCGAACTGCTCTCCCGGGTCCGTTCGGCGCTCCGGCTGGCCCGGCTGCGCGAGCAGCACGCCCGCTGGCAGGGCGCGCTGGTCGACTCGCTGCAGGACGCGTTCTTCGTCTGCGACGGGGACGGGACGGTGCTGCGGGTCAACGCGGCCTTCGCCGCCCTGCTCGGCCACGGCCCCGAGGGGCTGCCGTACCGGCCCGCGCACCCGTGGTGGCCCGATCCGGCGGCCGACCCGGAGGGGCACCGGCTGGCCGCCGACGCGCTGGCCGCGCTGACCGGCACCGAGCGCGGCAGCTTCACCGTCCCCGCCGTCCACCGCGACGGCCGGCGGCTGCGGCTGCACGGCACCTTCCACCGCACCACGGACCCGGCGACCGGGCGGACCGTCGTCGTCGGCACCTTCCGGGACGTCACCGCCGAGTACTACGCCGTCCGGCGCGAGAGCGCCCTCGCCGCGCTCACCGAGTGCCTGGCCGAGGCGGTCGGCGTCGAGCGGGCCCTCGCCCCGGCCCTCGACCTGCTGCGCGGGCTGTGGCGGGCCGAGCGGGTGCTGGCGGTCCGGTTCGACCGCGACGGCGGCCCGCCCCGGCCGAGCACCGCCGGGGGCGGGCCGGGCAGCTCCGCCCCGGCCTGGGCGGAGCTGCCCGGGCCGGAGCGGGCCGCGCTGCGCGCGCTCGCCGCCGGGCCCACCCTCACGCCGGTCCCGTCCGCCGCGGGCGCCGGCATCCGGCTGGACCACCCCGACGGGCCGCTCGTGCTGCTGGTCGACCTGGGCGGCGGCCGGCCCTTCACCGCCGAGGACGGGCTGCTGCTCACCCTGCTGGCCGGGCGGCTGGCCGCGGGCCTGGCCCGGGCGCACCGGATCGACCGGGAGCGGGCGACCGCGCTCGCCCTGCAGCGCGCCCTGCTCGGCCCGGCCCGGCTGCCGGCGGGCTTCGCCGTGCACTACGAGCCGGCCACCCCGCCGCTGGAGGTCGGCGGCGACTGGTACGACACGGTGCCGCTGCCGGACGGGCGGATCGGGCTGGTGCTGGGCGACTGCGTGGGGCGCGGGCTGCCCGCCGCCGCCGTGATGGGCCAGCTCCGCAGCGCCTGCCGGGCGCTGCTGCTCCAGGACGCGGCGCCGGCCCGGGTGCTGGGCGCGCTGGACGCGTTCGCCGCGACCGTGCCGGGGGCGGTCTGCACCACGGTCTTCTGCGCCGTCCTGGACCCGGCCACCGGGGAGCTGCGGCACTCCAGCGCGGGCCACCCGCCGGGCGTCCTGGTCGGGGCGGACGGCGGGGTGTCGCTGCTGGCGGGCGGCCGCTCGCTGCCGCTGGCGGTGCGCCCGGGGGAGCCGCGCCCGGAGGCCGTCCGGACGCTGCCGGCCGGCTCCGTCCTGCTGCTCTACACCGACGGCCTGGTCGAGCGGCGCCGCACCGGCATCACCACCGGCATCGCCGCCGCCGGCCGGGCCCTGGGGGACGCCCTGGGCCTGCCGACCGCCGAACTGCCCGCGCACGTGGTGCGGGCGCTGCGCCCCGCCGAGGGCTACGAGGACGACGTCGCGGTCCTGCTGCACCGCCGCCCGGGCTGACGGCGGGTCAGGCGAACGGGCCCTCGGTGGTAAAGCGGCGCAGGCCGCGGGCGAAGGCGGCGGCCTCGCCGGGGGGCCAGTCGGCGAGACTGTCGGCGATCAACTCGGCGAGGCGGCGCCGGAGTTCGGCGACGGCCCGTTCGCCGGGGCGGGTCAGGACGAGGAGTTGGGCCCGGCGGTCGGCGGGGTCGGGCTCGCGGCGGACCAGGCCGGCCTCCTCCAGGCGGGTCGCGCGGCGGGTGACGCCGGAGCGGTCCAGTCCGATCTCGGGGCCGAGTTCGGCGGCGCTGCGCGGGCCGGTGCGGGCGAGGGCGCTGAGGACGGGGTAGGTCAGTTCGTCCAGGGCGGGGCCCATGCCCTCGGTGAGCCGGCCGTGCAGGCGGGCGCGGGTGGTGCGGCGGAGCAGGACGCCGAGCGCGTCGGCGATCTCGGGGGCCGCGTCGTTCTCCATCCCCCCACCCTAGGGCCTGCTTTCGAACCCCCGGCGCGGCCCCGCCACGGTTCACCGGCGGGGTCGGGCGGGGCCGGTCGGGGTCAGGTGAGGCCGATCCGGTCGGCGGTGTGCTCGCCGCGTTTCATCTGCTCGTGCCCGCGCTCCCCCAGCGCGGCGACCAGGCCGGCGACGACCGTCTCGACCACGGCGAGGGTGGGGACCAGGCTGTCGTACGGCGAGGGCGCGTCGACCTGGCTGGAGAGGACGACCTCGGCGTGGGTGGAGACGGGGGACAGCCAGGCGTCGGTGAACAGGACGATCCGGCCGCCGGCCTCCCGGACGAGTTCGGCGAGGGTCACCTTGTCCTGCTCGTAGCGGCGGTAGTCGAAGACGACGACCACGTCGCGGCGGCCCAACGAGGCGAGCAGGGCGGTGCGTTCGACCGGCCGGTCGGGCAGCAGGTGGACGTCGGGCCGCAGCTGCATCAGGTGCAGGGCGAGGTACTGGGCGAAGAGGTGGGTGAAGCGCCCGCCGGCCAGGACGACGCGGCGCTTGGGGTCGGCGAGGAGCTGCACCGCGCGTTCCAGTTCGTGCGGGCTCACCTCGGCCAGGGTGCGGCCGACGGCGGCGGTGAACACCTGCCGGCCGTGCGCGAGCAGCCCGGCCGTCCCCCCGGGCGGCGCCTCGCCGTCACCGCCGTCCGCGCCGAACCGCCCGGTGCTGTACAGCGTGACCGGGGAGGCCCGGCGGTCGTCGAGTTCGGTGCGCAGGGCGGCCTGGAAGTCGGGGAAGCCGCTGTAGCCGAGCCGGTTGACGAAGCGGATGACGGTCGGCGGGCTGACGGCGGCCCGTTCGGCGAGGGCGGCGACGGTCTCGAAGCCGGCGGCCGGCCATCCGGCGAGCAGGACCCGGCCGACCTTGCGCTCGGCGGGGCTGCAGTCGCCGAGCCGCTGGCGGATGTCCTCGGCGAGGGTGACGGGGGCCATGGCGCAGGTCCTTTCCCGGTCGTCGGCGCGGGGCGGCGGCGGTCCGGCAGGGGTGGTGGTCCGCAGCCTAGCGAAAGGCCGGGCCGGGGAGATCTTGTTCGGTGGTACCCGCCGCCCGGTCGCCCGGCGGTGTCCGGGCCGCCGGGGGCGGGCGGTGGGGCGCGGGCGTCCGGACGGGGCCGGGCCGGTCGGCGGGGCGGGCTCAGGTCCGCCGGAGGCGTTCGACCAGGGTGGCCAGCAGGGCCACCCGGTCCGGGACGCCGGCGGTGTCGAGCCACTCCTCGGGGGTGTGGTCGGCGCCGCCGACGGGGCCGAGGCCGTCGAGGGTGGGGATGCCGAGCCCGGAGGTCAGGTTGGCGTCGCCGACGCCGCCGGTGGCGGCGGCGCCCACGGTGAGGCCGAGGTCGGCGGCGGCGCCCCGGGCCAGCGCGAGGACGGCCGCCGCCTGCGGGGTGTGCTCCATGGGCGGGCACAGGTCGAGCTGGTCGACCCGGGCCGCGGTGCCCTCAACGACGGTCCGGGCGGCGACCGCGCGGATCTCGGCGATCGCGGTGTCCAGGCCGGCGGTGGTGGCGGCGCGGACCTCGGCGTACAGCTCGGCCTGCGGGCAGACGATGTTGGTGCGGGTGCCCGCGCGGACGACGCCGACGTTCAGGGTGACGCCGGGCCAGATGCCGTTGAGGGCCTGCAGGGCGACCACCAGGTGGGCGGCGGCGAGGGCGGCGTTGGCGCCGCGCTCGGGCTCGATCCCGGCGTGCGCGCCGCCGCCCTCACCGCGGCGCTCGGCGCCCTCGCACCCGCCGGGGCGGCGCACGCCGCCACCGGCCCCGGCGCCCTGATCCTGGGCGGCGGCGCCATCGCCGACACGAACGCCGCCGTCTACGGCACCTTCGTCGCCAGGTCGGGCGGCCCGGCGGCGAGGATCGGCGTCATCACCGCCGCCTCCGTCGTCCCCGCCGACGACCCGAACGCGAACGACCCGGCGACCTGCAGCAACTCCGTCTGCAACGGCGCCTACTACACCGGGCTGCTGAAGAACACCTACGGCGCGGCCGACGCACAGTGGATCCCGATCGACCTCGACCACGTCGGCAACAACTCCAGCCAGGCCGTCCTGGACCAGCTGAACTCGATGACCGGCTTCTTCTTCGGCGGCGGCGACCAGAGCCGCCTGGTCGCCACCCTGCTGAAGAGCGACAACAGCGACTCCCCCGCGCTGGCCGTGATCCGCGCCAGGTTCGCCGCGGGCGCCGCGATCATGGGCACCAGCGCCGGCACCACCATCACCAACGGCCGCGACATGGTCACCGGCGGCGAGAGCTGGGACGCCCTGCGCTACGGGCCGTACACCAGCATCAGCAGCAGCTACCCCGACGACCTGAGCTACCGCCCCGAGGGCGGTTTCCACCTCTTCACCTCCGGCCTGATCGACACCCACTTCGCCGCCCGCGGCCGCGAGGGCCGCCTCGTCCGCCTCGCCGCCGCCACCGGCCACGCCCGCGCCTTCGGCATCGACGAGGACACCGCCCTGGTCGTCACCAACCCCGGGACCGCCGACGAGACCGACAGCGTGGTCGGCACCAACGGCGTGTCGGTCCTCGACCTGCGCGGCGACACCGTCGGCACCCGCAGCGGCTACTGGTCGGTCGACGGCGTCAAGTGGAGCCACCTCACCAGCGGCGACACCTACCGCCCCGCCACCTGGACCGCCACCTCGGCCAAGCCCGCCTACGCCCCCGCCACCGGGACGGTCGGCAGCCGCTGGAGCGACGTCTTCTCCTCGCCGAACTCCCCCACCGCCCACCCCTACCAGCTGGTGAAGATGGCCGGGGAGCTGGTCGCGGCCGGCCGCAGCACCACCCAGTACGGGATCAGCCAGGAGAGCGGCCCCACCTTCGAGGCCGACCTCACCAAGGCCCCCAGCTACCGGGCCTGGAAGAGCGGCAGCGCGGTCTCCTTCGCCGACCTGACCCTCCACCTGTACGTCTACTGACCCACCCCTCGGCCCATATGCGTGCACCGCGCACGCATATGGGCTAGGGTGCGGGAGAAGCGTGCGCAGCGCACGCACCTACCGAAGGGCTCCGCCATGACCCGCACCCGCATCGAGGCCGCGCTCACCGACCTGCTGTTCTCCCCCGGGCTCCCGCTCGCCGAGGCCGCCGACCGCCACTTCACCCCCGACTACCGCCAGCGCACCGACGGCGCCTGGGCCGACCGGGAGGAGTTCCTCGCCCACATCGCCCACCTGCGCACCCTGGTCGCCGACGGCCGGGTCGAGGTCCACGAGGAACTCCAGGACGGCGCCCGCTACGCCGACCGCCACACCGTCCACCTCACCAAGACCGACGGCTCGGCCGCCAGCATGGAGGTCTACGTCTTCGCCGACCTCGCCCCGGACGGCCGCTTCCGCCGAATCGAGGAGACCACCCTGCTGCTGGCGGGCACCGCCGCCGACCGCGACCTGGGCAGCGCCCGCTGAGCAGGGGCCCCAGGGCGCCTCAGGAGTCCAGGACGCCCACCGCGTGGGCGATCACCAGCAGGGAGGTGATCAGCGCGGCGACGCTCTCCACCGCCATCAGGGCCTTGGCCCGGGTGGAGAGCGGCATGGTGTCGGTGGGGCCGAACGCCGTGGAGTTGGTCACCGAGACGCACAGGTTCTACACCAACCAATCCGGTGTCGGGACCCTGGCGGCTCCAAGCCTGGCGAGCGAAGGGATCCAGAGATCCTTCACGCTGCCCACGCCAGCGCGGGCAATCCATCTGCTACGTCTCCGACCTGCGGGAACCGACGCTCAGACGAGGACTGCCACGGCGGCACACCGATAGCCCACCATCAGGATGGTCGGTTTCACCGCGCAGTCGACACCAGACAGTCGCAGAGACTTTGATTCCCGGATACGAGCAGGTGGGTGACGGTGCACTCGGACTGATGCCGACTTTTGCCGACCTTGCCTGACGGCCCGTCACCCCGAACCCACAACCAGGGACGACGTCAGCAGCACCCCACAGCATCATGCCCCCGGAAGAGCACACGACCGGGCATCCGGCTCCCAGGCGGCCGTCGACAGTGCCCTGAGGGTCGGCGTACTACTCGATCATCTGCTCCACCATCGGCGACAGCGGAACGGGACTGGATCCAAGTGTTCTCCGGCGCTTCCGGACAAGGTTCACAATCCAATGGTCGCCGCTACCGTCTTCCGCCTCGGCCGCACCTGAAGCCGTCAGCAGCAGCGGGACCGATCCGCGCTTTTCCATTGGATACAACAGAAAACGCGTTACCCAGCAGCCCCCCGCCCGCGTGGGGAGGACACCATCCGCCACCGCGCCGACCTGATCGAAAACGGCAAACCCCGCTCGCGCGGGGAGGACACGACCGGGATCTCGAACTCGACCCCGATGTTCGGCAGACCCCCGCTCGCGCGGGGAGGACGGCCACGCCGTCGGCCCCCTCGCCACCCACAACGGCAGACCCCCGCTCGCGCGGGGAGGACGCCAGCAGCAGGCCCGAGGCGGAGTTGGCGCCCGGCAGACCCCCGCTCGCGCGGGGAGGACAGCCGAGGGGCAGGTGGGCGGACCCGTCCGTCCGGCAGACCCCCGCTCGCGCGGGGAGGACCCTTTTGGACCTGCACCTTCTCTAGGCCTTTGCCGTTTCTTGGCCCTCTGGTGCGGTAGCTCGGGTTTGGGCGATGAGGAGCAGCCCATCGAAGTCGACGGGCCGGCGTCGGTGGGTTCCTGCTGTCCGCAGTGCAAACCCTTGTTCGTTCGCAGCGGGGTGGACGAGTACGGCGACTCCGTCCGCGATGCAGTTGCTGACGGATGACCAGAGTTCTTCGCGGACCTTGGCGGAGATGGTGCCGACGTACAGCTGGGGTGTGACTTCGAGCAGCCACCGCGTCAGCGCGCCGCGCAGGTGGTCCGGAACGGCGGTCATGGACAGGACGGTCAGGGACGCCACGGCAGCTCCTCGGGTACGGCGCCACCGGCCGGGATGCGGTTCACAGTGCGTCCCCGGTGGAGTAATTGACGCCGCCGGGGACGACTCCGATGACCGGGTCCCACAGGTCGACGAGTTGTTCGTCCGGGTCGGGGGCCACGATCGCGGTTCCGGGAGCGAGCAGGCGCTGGACGTCGGTGACGATCCTGGGCAGGAGTTTGAAGAGGCGCAGGCCCTCTCTGAAGCCGCGGCGGGCTTCGGCTTCGGGTTCGGTGGAGGAGTGGAGGGAGAAGGCCAGGGGGATGGTCAGTTCGGCCTTGTAGAGGTCGGCGATGTCGTAGACGAAGGCCTGCTGGTTGCCGCTGTGGACGAAGCCGAGGGCGGGTGAGCAGCCGAGAGCGAGGATCGCGGCGTGGACGATGCCGTAGAGGCAGGTGTTGGCGGCGGACAGGGCGAGGTTGACGGGGTCCTGGGTGTCCCAGGAGTCGGGGTCGTAGTTGCGGCGGAAGCGTCCGATGCGGTGCTGCTGGGCGAGGAGGCGGTAGTGGGCCTTGACGCGTTGGCCTTCCAGGCCGCGGAGTTTGTCGAGGTTGATGTCGGTGGGCAGGTCAGTGTCGCCGAAGCGCCGGCGGTACATCGCGATGGCGACGGCCATGCGCCGTTGATCGTCGGCCCAGGCCCGGGCTTGGCGTTCGAGCCAGGTGGTGCTGAGGGATTCGGGGAGGGTGGCGGCGTAGCAGCGCACGCCGCCGGAGCCGGCGACGAGGACGGTGGTGCCGTGGCGGGCGAGGGTGGCCAGGGCGCGGGCGGTGATGGAGGTGCCGGGGCCGAGCAGGACGCAGCTGAGGGCGGCGGTGGGGAGGTGGACGGTTTCGGTGCCGCGCCGGGTGGTGCTGATCTCGGCGCAGACGCCGGTGTCGTCCTGGACGATGCGGACGAGGTCGAGGTAGAGGAAGGAGAGGGAGTCCGCGATGCGGGGCAGCATGGCGACGGTGGGTGCGGCGAGTCTGCGCCGGGCACCGGTCGGGTTGCCGGCACTGCTGCGGGGGCGCGGGGGCGTCATGAGGGCTGCCGGCGGGGGGCGATGCTGAGCAGGCCGCAGCCGTAGGCCTTGCCGCGGCCGATCCCTTCGCGGATGCGGGTGCGCAGGAGGTCGGGGTCGGTGATGTGGGCGGTGCCTTCGAAGAGGGTGCGGGCGTGCTGGACGCGCTGCTTGTCCTGGCGGCGGTGGCCGGTGGCGGCGTCCAAGGGGGTGGAGTGCAGGGTGGCGAGGGCGAGGCCGGAGGTTTCGGCCTGACGGGTCCACCATTCGTCGGCGTGGGCGCCGGTGAGGGGGACGACCTCAGGGAGGTGGTAGAGGGCGCGGGTGGTCGCGCCGGGTTTGCGGACGGCGTTGGCGGCGATGCGGTAGCACACGGGCAGGCCCTTGCGCAGGGCGTCGAGCAGCGGGGTGAGGGGTTTGGTGGCGACGGTGCCGTAGCCGGTGGGGAGTTGGGTGAGGTCGGGTTCGCGGTTGCTCTGCAGCAGGATCTGCTCGCCGTCGCGACCCGTCTCGGTGCGGAAGAGGATGCCGAGGTGGCGGCGGGGTTCGGTGCTGGGGACGTCGTCGGGGAACAGCGACATGATCCGGTGGTGGAGGTTGACGGCGTCGCTGCCCTCGGAACGGGCGTCGCGGTGTCGCTGGTCGGGGATGATGCGGGTCAGCCACAGGGTCATGCCGGTGAGCCTTCGGGACGGGGCGAGCAGGGGGCGAGGTAGCTGGCGAGGGCCTTGAGGTGGTCGGCGCCCAGGCCCTGGCAGCGTTCGGCGGGCAGGTGCAGGGTGCGCTGGTAGCGGGAGCGGCTCTGGTAGGCGCGGCGCTGGGGGTGGAAGTTCAGCGGCTGGTCGTTGACCTGGCCGACCGCCTCGCTGCCGCTGTCGGTGCCCTCGACGGCGGGTGACAGGTGGGTGAGGGGCCGGTCGCCGTGGAAGAGCACCGGCACCGTGGCCGCGGTCCCCTTGCGGGCCCGGGCCAGCGGCAGCTCCACCAGGTGGCGGTGGACGTCGTCGAACTCGCCCAGCAGCAGCGGCCCTTCGGGCGGGCAGGAGCGCCGCCCCAGGTACGGCGGCCAGTGCGGTGCGCGCAGTGCGGCGGCGCAGGCATCCAGGACGTCGGCGGGGCCGGTGAGCGCCGCGGTGAACACGGCGTCCGCCAGGTAGTAGCGGTGGGAGAGCAGCGTCGCCGCGGCGGCGGGGCGCTTCTTGCCCTCGGCGGTGGTGACGGTGTGCCGGGCGGGGAGTCCTCCGCCGACGGTGTGCAGGTCGCGCAGCACCACTCCGGGCCGGTCGGCGCGCACGGTCAGCGACAGGCGGGCCAGGTCGCCGATGTCCTCGCCGCGTCGGCGGCCGAGCGCGCAGGCGAGCAGGCCAATCACTCCGGAGCGGGTGGGGAAGGGCGCGGTGTCGCGTTCGTTGAACTTGCTGCGCTCGCCCCAGGACTGCAGCGGGCCGGCCAGCCGCATCAGCAGGCCCGCCTCACCGCTCACCGGTCCGCCTGCGGGTAGGCGGCGGCGATGGCGGCGGCGATCAGCGCGGGGAAGGAGGCGGCCCGCTCGCCCAGTTCCTTCGGGCTCTTCGCGTCGGTCCCGGCCCAACCCGCCGAGATGACGCCGCGGTTGCCGAGCAGCGTGTTCGCCACCGCCGCGTACTCGGCCAGCGCGGTACGCGAGGGCCCGGAGTAGCCGCCCTCCCGGCCGGCCCGGACCGGCTTCTCGAACGCGGCGGCGAACGACAGCGGCCGGTCCGAGCGCACCGCGATGTGCACCAGGTCGGGGATGGTGTGCGGCGCGGTCGCGGTCTTCTTCGCCTGCGGCAGCGACAGGACGAACGCCTCCACGAACCCGGCCGCCAACTCGCGCGCGGCGACCAGGTCGCCACCGAGGTTGTCCGCCAACTCCTTCAGGTCGATCGTCGCGAAGCGGTAGAACACGCCGGCGGAGAACTCGGCGTGCCCCATGTGCGCGCTGCCGGTGGTGTCGTTCCAGAAGTCGGTCACGTCGTCGACGGCCGAGAAGTAGTCCAGTTCGATGTCGGTGCCGTGCGCGGTCAGTGCGTGTGCGACCTGTACCGCTCCGTCCACGCCCGCGTCGTCGACCTCGGCCAGCATCCGCCCGAACAGGTTGATCACTCCGTTGCGCGAGCGCAGCACCGCGTCGATCCGGTCCTTGGGCAGCACACTCTTGTCGTTGGACTTCTTGATCTCCTTCGCCGCCTCCAGTTCGGTCCGGAACTCCTCGGCCAGGTCCGCGAGTTCGGCGACCGCGGTGTGCGGGACGTACACCATCGCGTTCGTCGTCACCGTCGCGCTGTCGGCGTCGACCTCGAACTTGATGCTGCTGCCCGCCGCCACGTGCTGCCCGGCTCGCGCGGCCAGGGGGCCCGGCCAGCCGCGCTCCTCCTCCAGCAGCCGCGCCACCCGCTCGCCGATCCGACGCGTCCGCAGCGCGGCGTCCCCCATCGCCTCCTGGAAGTACGTCCGGGCCGCGCGCTTCCACGACTGGCTGCTCACCCGGGTCCGCTCGGTCCCGCCGTACGAGACGGTCTTCACCGAGTTGTTGTCGTCCCGGTTCAGGTTCGCGAACGGCACGCTCTGCACCACGTGCACGTCCACGAACCGCGCGACCGCGTCAGCCTTCGTCACCATGCTCTTCTCCTCGTTTCTCGTCGTGAATCCGTAGGGGATGGGTCCGCCCGACGGGCGGTGCCCGGCCTTGCGCCTACTGCTCGCGGACGCCGTCGTCCGCCGCGTCGTCCGCTTGCTGGGCCTGCTTGACCTTCTCCGGATCGAGTTCCCGGTAGAAGTCCTGCAGCCAGCGCCGCTTCACCTCGCCCCCGTAGCGGCGCCACCGGCACAGGTCCGCCAGCAGCAGGGCCCAGTCCACCCGTGCCCCCGCTTCGCGCAGTTGCCTGACGGCCCCCGGAAGGTGCCGGTGCAGGCCGTCCACGCTCTGGCGTGTCAGCAGGTTCAGCCGTGTCTCCGCCGAGGTCTCCCGCACCCCGTCGGCCTTCACCGCGTCCGCGAACGTCCGGCCCAGGCTCTGCCGAGGCCGCCGTGCTGGGGGCGTTTGGTCGTCCGGCTGCCCCGCGGCCGGACCGTCCGGGGTGCTCCCGGGAGCTTCCGCGGCCCCGTCCTCCGGGCCCGCGGGCACCGCGTACTGGCTGCGGCGCTGGGCGGCGATCATCGCCGCCACCGTGTAGTACGCCCGCTGCACGTCCTCACCGGCGTCGGCGGGCAGCCACCGTGCCACCAAGCGGTGCATCGAGGGCACTTGGTCCAGTCCCTTGCCCGCGCCGCGTCGCAGCGCCGACCGCACGCCCGGGTCCGTCGCGCAGCGCTGCTCCACCCACGCGGTGAACGCCTCCGCCCTGCTCGGGCGTGCCTCGTCGGCCTTCACGGAACCGTCCGCCGGTTCCTGCTCGATCAGCACCGCTTCGCTCACTTCGCCACCGCCTTGCTCGCACTCCGGCGGGCCGGACCGCCCGCCGCCGCGGCGGCGCCCTTGCGCCGACCGCCGTACAACTCGACCCGGGCCGCCTCGCAGGCCCGCGCGCCCCGCACCGACGCGACCGCCCGTACGGTCACCGCCTCGAACGCCTCCTCCGCGAGGCGCCGGAACACCGCCCCCGCGCCGTCGAAGTCCCTTCTGCCGAACCGCGCCCAGAACTCCGCCTCCGCGGCCGGCCAGTACCGGGCGCCCGCGTCCACCGCCCAGGAGCAGTCCTTCAGCTTCGGGGCGTCGGTGCACTGCTGCCACGCCTTCTTCGCCGCCAGCTCCAGCCGCCGCCCGTACATCTCCCCGACCGCTCGCAGTTTGCTCACCAGGACGGCGGAGTCCGGGGCGCGGCGCTCCGACAGGCCCAGCACGGGCGGCGTCGACGCGTCGACGAACTGGACGTCCTTCGCCTGGCCGTCCTGCTCGAACCCGAGCGCCCGGACCCGCAGCCACTCCGAGACCTCCGGCGCGGTCCGGAACACCTCCGGCCGCTGCGGCCGGCTGTCACCCGGCAGCTCGCTCAGCAGCAGCGCGTCCACGTCCCGCCACAGGGCGCGCCCGGAATCGGCGGGCCGCGGGTAGGAGTTCCCCTCCTTCGACAACTGCCAGATCAGGTAGGCGTCCCCGTCCCGCGCCACCTTGTCCCGCCACGCCCAGGTGATGAACGCGTCCGTGACGTACCGCCCGCTCGCGTCCGGGACCAGGAGCAGTGCGTGCTGCGAACGGCCCGTCAGTTCCGAACAGGGGCCGGTGAGTTCCGGAGGAGGACCCGTCGGGTCACCGAGCTCGCGCTCCCAGGCGCACAGGTCGCGGTCCCGTCCGACCTCGGACGCGGGTTCCGGCAGACCGGCCATCAGGGTCTCGAAGATGCTCACCCCCTCGGGGTGGTAGGAGAGCGTGCTGCGCAGCGGGCCGGCCTTGGCGTCGGCCGCCTTCACCGTGCCGACCGTGCGGCTCGAACAGCGGCCCGAAGGGCCGTAGTAGTGCCACACCAGCAGGTGCAGGACGGCCTCCGCCGCGGACGGCTGCACCGGTGCACGTGCGTCGACGTGCTCGAACCAGGCGTGGTTGTTGCCGGAGGGCCTGGTGGTCACCAGCTTGTCGACGCCCGCGGTGTTGCCCGGGTCGCACTGCGCCGTCAGCCGGGGGTCCTGGAGGAACGGACGCCGAGGGTCGAACAGGTCGAAACGGTGGCGGTTGCCGTTCACGTACTTCTCGACGTCGGCCGTCTCGAAGCGGCCGACGTCGAAGACGTCGGCCCGGCGGTCGCCCCACTCCCCCGGGCCCTGCTCGTCCAGTCCCGTCACGCGCGCCGTGATCGCGTAGAGCACGCGGTACAGGGCCGACAGCGCCGGAGGCAGGACGACGGTGATCGCCTCGATCTCGTCTGCGCGGAGCAGGAGTTCACGCAACCCCACCGCGGCGGGTTGCTCGCCTGCGACCGGGATGTCGATCCGCCAGCGGACCGGGATCCACGGTTCGTCGAACAGGTTGTAACTCGGTGGTGCGGTGGACGGCATGAGGTCTCCGAGAAGAGGTGACGTCTCAAACGGGCGAACATGCGCGGATAGGCTCTGGCTGCTCCCCGCGACGAGCGGGGGTGAGCCGTCTGGCGGCTGGAACAGCCGGACGGAGCGCACTGTCCCCGCGCAAGCGGGGGTCAGGCGGCGGGTGGGCGGAAGGACTTCGTCCACCCGCCGCCGTCAGGACCGACTCTAGAGACAAGTCTGGTGGCTGTGTGGCTAGTTGGAGGAAATTCCGACATCCGAGAGCTCCAACTCCCGTCCTCCGATCCGGCACGTCCACCGTCCGTCGCCTCCCTGGCGCACCGGCAGCAGCACCGATCCGGCGAGGACGGCCCACCGCTCCCAGGCCGTCGGCACGGTGTGCTCCTCCGCCCTGCCCCGAACCCACCCGCCGGGAATCGGCACCGAGCGCCGCATCAGCGCCGCCACCCCTTCCCGGTCCACCCGGGAGCCGCTCCCCCAGCCCGGCACCGGCACCCGGCCCGCCTCGTCCAGGCTCGCCCCGCCCTCCGCGTCGACGAACACGCACACCGCGCGTGCTCCGTCCGCTCCCAGACGCGTCGTCAGCAGATCCTCGGCTCCCGCCACCGTGGACGACAGCCTCGACCAGTCACCCCCCAGGTCGAGCGGCCCCCTGACCTCCACGACACGGGCCAGCTGCTTTTCCGCCGCCTCCGCCGCCAACCGGGCCGCGTCCCGGCGCTCGAAGTCCGCCCGGGCCGACTCCGCCAACCGCGCCCCGAACGCCTCGGCATACACCTCGTCGACCAGCCGCTGCACGTCGCCCGGCACGGCCACCTCGTCCACCCCCGCCAGGAGCGCACTCGTCCGCATCAGCAGCGCCGGGTCGTACACCTGCCCCCACGAACCCGGAACCGCCAGCTTGCCCGAAGCGCCGTCGACGGGTTCCAGCACCACCAGCCGCAGCTCTCCGTCCGCCCATGCCGGCCGCACCTTCCGCTCGTGCCGCCACCCGCGGCCCGCCCGCTGCAGCAACTGGGCGAGCGGCGCGAGATCGGACACGACCAGGTCGAAGTCCAAATCCAAGGACTGCTCCACCACCTGGGTCGCCACCAGCACCCCGGCCGCCCGCACCACGTCGGTGGGTTCCCCCTCCCCCGGTTTCCCGAACGCACGCTCGCACTCCGCCGAGATCCGCTCCCGCTCCTCCGCGGGGAACCGCGAATGCAGCAGGCGCAAGCCGCCCTCCCGTTCCGCCAACTCCGGGAACCGCCGTTGCAGGTAGCGGTAGGTCCGCTGCGCCTCGTCCACGGTGGTGCAGCACACCAGCACGCACCCGCCGCCCGTCGCGACGGGCGCCACCAGTTCCGCGAGAGCCTTCCGCCGGGACCCGGCCCGCGGAACGCCCTCCTCCTTGACGTCCCACTGCACCGGGCGGCGCTCCACCGCCAACGTCCGGGCCCGGTCGCTCTTCACCTGCCGGGCCGAGGAGACCGCACCCGTCCTCCCGTCCACGTACAGCCACCCCGGGTACCGGGGGTGCACGTCCACCTCGTCGACCGCACCCGCGCCCCGGCGGTACGCCGCCACCAGGGACCCGGCCGCCGCCCCGGTCAGCGTCGCGGACAGCAGGACCACTGGGGCACCCATCGCCCCCATCCACTCCAGCAGCCGCACCAGGAGGCTGTGCATCCACGGCCCGTACGCATGGGCCTCGTCCACGACCAGGACCTTGTTCGCCAGACCGAACAAGCGCAGGAACCCGTACCGGACCGGCAGAACCCCCGTCAGTGCCTGGTCGATCGTGCCCGCCCCCAACGGGGCCAGCAGGCCGCGCATCGGCGTCCGGAGCCACTCGCCCGCCACCAACGCCACCGCGTCGTCGGAGGCGAACCCGTCGCGGGTACCGCCCGCCCCGCCCGCGTACCACGGGCTCAACCACGCCATCGCGTGCAGCAGCGCCAACGACCGGTCACCCGTCACATGGGCTCCGGCGAACTCCGCGACCCGCCGGTACATCGCGTCCGCCGTCGCCATCGTCGGAAGCGCGAAGTACAAGCCTCCCGACCCGGCAGCCCCCGCCAGCACCGACGCCCCGAACAACGCGGCCTCGGTCTTCCCGTCACCCGTCGGTGCCGTCACCACCAGCATCCCCGACCCGTCCACCAGCGGGGGAAGCCGCTCGGCGAGATCCCGCTGCAAACTGTTCGGCGGGAACTTGTCGAACATCTCGCCGAACGTGCGCTCCGGGAACCCCGCACGCCCCAGCCCCGCCTCCCGGACCCACTCCGGGGCCTCCGCACAGGCAACGGCGAAGTGCTCCCGCAACGCCTCGTCCGTCGCCTCCCAGCCCTCGGCCGGGATCCGGGGCTCGATCAACTCCACCTGACTCGCCAACCAGTCGGACACCACCACCAGCCCCGCGACCAGCACCGCAACCCACCCCGGCAACCCCTCGCCGGGCACCGCCGACGCCTCGACCACCCTGCGCACCGCCTCGGCGTGCGCCACCCGCTGACGGTGCCAGCCCTCCGCGCTCCCCAGCCCCGGCCGGTAGCTCGCCGCGTGGTCGACCTCCTTGCGCTGCAACACGGCACCGAAACACCCGTGGTGCCCACCGAGCAGTTGAGCCACCTGGTGCGCCGCCGAAGCCCGCATCCTCCCGCGAGCACCCTGCGGGTAGCCCCACGCCTCGAAGACCTCCACCAGCCCCCAGTGGGTGGCCACCTCGTGCGCGAGCCACTCCCCCGAACCTGCCTCCGCGAACAGCGGATCATCCGCCAACGGGGCGGCCGCAGCCTTCGACGATCCCTGGAACCCCGGAACGATCTTCCCCACGTCATGCAGCCCCGCCCACAGCATCACCAGCCGACGAGCTCCCTCCTCGTCCACTCCCAACGAATCAGCGATCCGGCCCCTCGCCGCACCGCTCAGTACCCCGTCCCACAGCGCCCCTGCCACGGCCGCCGTATCCAGCAGGTGACAGACCACTGGGTACGCACGCGAGAGACCGCGCTGCTTGCCCCACAACCGACGATCCACGGGGGCACAGCGCCCCTCCATCGCGACATCATTCACGCTCAGGTAGATATCAACTACAACTGACAAAGCACTTCCTGACGGCCAGTCACCAACGAGAAAGCCGGAGCGGTCAGCGGTTGAACCGCCTCGCAACCAGGCCAGTCCTCCGCAGGCCACACCCCGGCACGAACAGACCGCCGACTGCCGGGTGCCCGCGCTCACCCTGCGGGGAGTGCCCCGCCGGCCGACCGGGGAGGGTCGCTTCAAGACGTCTCACCGCGATGCCGCGCTGGACCTACTACGCTGCCCTTGGCGCCCGAACATCTCCGCCGACCCGAATCGCAAAGAGATCGCAAAGGCCCCGCAACGTCGCAGGTGGCGAAGGGTCCTCCCCACGCGAGCGGGGGTCTGCCGCTGGACTACCTGCGGGGCAAGACCAAGTCCGGGTCCTCCCCGCGCGAGCGGGGGTCTGCCGGCACCCGCCCGCCCAAGGCCCGGCTGGCGATGGTCCTCCCCGCGCGAGCGGGGGTCTGCCGGCCGAGGCCGCCGCCACCGCGCAGGCCGCCGCGTCCTCCCCGCGCGAGCGGGGGTCTGCCGGCCGGGTCCTCGTCGGTCCCCACGGTGTTCGTGTCCTCCCCGCGCGAGCGGGGGTCTGCCGTCACGTGAGACTAGCTAGTCACATGCGATAGAGTCCTCCCCGCACGAGCGGGGGTCTGCCGTCGGGGGTGTAGCGGATCTTGAGGCGGGTGGGGTCCTCCCCGCGCGAGCGGGGGTCTGCCGTTCCCCCGGCCCAACGGCGTGCCCGGCTGGGAGTCCTCCCCGCGCGAGCGGGGGTCTGCCGCAATTTCGATCGACGCCGTGCGCGTCCGTGGGGTCCTCCCCGCGCGAGCGGGGGTCTGCCGCACAGAAAGTGCTTGTCAGTGAAAGGGGTTGGGTCCTCCCCGCGCGAGCGGGGGTCTGCCGCCGGTGGTGATGGCGGTCGGCATGGCGGGTCCGTCCTCCCCGCGCGAGCGGGGGTCTGCCGCCGCGGGGCTCGCCCCAGACGGCGTTCGTGGCGTCCTCCCCGCGCGAGCGGGGGTCTGCCGCACGAGGGGAGCAGGCCGCTGGCGGAGGTGCTGTCCTCCCCGCGCGAGCGGGGGTCTGCCGTACTCGGTGCCGATCGGCTCGGACGGCCAGATGTCCTCCCCGCGCGAGCGGGGGTCTGCCGACGACGTTGCTGCTGGCGCTGCTGCACCGGCGGTCCTCCCCGCGCGAGCGGGGGTCTGCCGCCGCGAATCCGGATAGGCCCGAACCGCGACCCGTCCTCCCCGCGCGAGCGGGGGTCTGCCGCCGCGAATCCGGATAGGCCCGAACCGCGACCCGTCCTCCCCGCGCGAGCGGGGGTCTGCCCGTCGCCAAGCACTTCGTGGCGCTCTCCACCAAGTCCTCCCCGCGCGAGCGGGGGTCTGCCGGCGGTGTAGCCGGTGGCGCCCCACCAGGCGGCGTCCTCCCCGCGCGAGCGGGGGTCTGCCGATCCGGTGCGGTTCATGGCGTCGACGTCGGCGGTCCTCCCCGCGCGAGCGGGGGTCTGCCGGCGCGGCCGTCCCCTGGTGAGGCTCTTCCTGGGTCCTCCCCGCGCGAGCGGGGGTCTGCCGGACCAGGCCCCGCTGGCCGGCCGCTGGCCCGGGTCCTCCCCGCGCGAGCGGGGGTCTGCCGATCGCGTGGCGGTACGGCTCGAACGAGACCCCGTCCTCCCCGCGCGAGCGGGGGTCTGCCGTCGGCCCGGTGCCGGACAACCTGTACGGCGGAGTTCTCCCCGCGCGAGCGGGGGTCTGCCGCGTGCGGGTGCCGATTCGAGAGGACAGGGGACGTTCTCCCCGCGCGAGCGGGGGTCTGCCGGAGCTGCACCTGGACGCCGAGCAGCAGACGATGTTCTCCCCGCGCGAGCGGGGGTCTGCCGACGAAGCGGCTCCCCCGGCGGGTCGAGTGGCCGTTCTCCCCGCGCGAGCGGGGGTCTGCCGCCGTACACGGAGTGGGACGCGGACTTGGACCGGTTCTCCCCGCGCGAGCGGGGGTCTGCCGAGCATCCGGCAGGCAGCGGCGCTCGTCTACCCGTTCTCCCCGCGCGAGCGGGGGTCTGCCGTCGTGTTGACGGGTCAGGACGGGCCCGGTGATGTTCTCCCCGCGCGAGCGGGGGTCTGCCGGCCGCGTACACCCTGTGGCAGCAGAGCAAGTGGTTCTCCCCGCGCGAGCGGGGGTCTGCCGCAGACGGTGTACGTCGCGCCGGGGGTCAGGCGGTTCTCCCCGCGCGAGCGGGGGTCTGCCGGCCTGGCGGTCCTTGGGGACGCGCATGTCGTAGTTCTCCCCGCGCGAGCGGGGGTCTGCCGGCCGGCGGATCGGATACCGCGCCGAGGAACACGTTCTCCCCGCGCGAGCGGGGGTCTGCCGCCCGCCTACCTCCGCGCCCACCTCTGCGACCCGTCCTCCCCGCGCGAGCGGGGGTCTGCCGGGGTCGTGCCGGTCGGAGAGCCGGTTCGAGAGGTCCTCCCCGCGCGAGCGGGGGTCTGCCGTCCAGCGGCGAGGTGCCGGGAGAGGAGTAAACGTCCTCCCCGCGCGAGCGGGGGTCTGCCGTTGCCCGGGTGGAGGGGGATGGACCAGGATGGCGTCCTCCCCGCGCGAGCGGGGGTCTGCCAGTTCAGGGTGGGGCGAATCCCGGACCTTGGTGGTCCTCCCCGCGCGAGCGGGGGTCTGCCGGACCTGGACATGGAGGGCCTGCTGCCCCCGAGGTCCTCCCCGCGCGAGCGGGGGTCTGCCGGTGCCGTTGGGGTGGAGCGGGGGCTCGGTCGAGTCCTCCCCGCGCGAGCGGGGGTCTGCCGTCCCACCTCTTAAATGTGACGAGTGTCACGCCGTCCTCCCCGCGCGAGCGGGGGGCTGCCGTACAGGCCGCGCTCGTCGGTCTCCTGCAGCACGTTTTCCCCGCGCGAGCGGGGGTCTGCCGCAGGAGAGCAGGTTGTCGAAGTCGACCCAGTCGTTCTCCCCGCGCGAGCGGGGGTCTGCCGGACTACTGGCTGGTCATGGCCTAGTTGTACTGACCACGGAGGTTGCTGACGGGGTTCACGGCGTAGTGATCTTGAAATGAGTGAGGGCCTTCTGGCCTGGTGTGGATTGCGGCATCTGGACCGGCGACCGGAAAGGTCCTCATGCCACACCGTAATGCACCGCTGACCGAGACCGGACGCCTGCGTCTGGCCCGCTGCGGGGTCGAGGACGGCTGGCCACTGCGGCGGGCCGCCGAGCGCTTCCAGGTCTCGCCGACCACGGCCAAGCGGTGGGCCGACCGCTACCGCGCGCTCGGCGAGGCCGGGATGAGCGACCTTTCGAGTCGACCGCACCACAGCCCGTGTATCGGTACTGCGCGGGTTCTCACCACCGCAGGCACCGTCACATGTCCCCGATTGTCGAACCACCGACTCGGCCGATGTCCGTCTCATCCTTGCCCCCGCGACGGTAGGTCGAACGGTGGTCGGCTCCTTGATGTCGACCGGTGCAAGGAGGGTGGACCTTACGCGGCGGGGAATCCGCTGGTGAAAGCTGGGCCGCACAGGAGGAGAGGTTCCATGGACATGAGCAGGAAGACACCGGAGCACCGGGCAAGGGCACTGCAGCACTTCCCGCGCCATCAGCGGCGCGGCGAGGCCCGGCTGCCCGCGGTGCTCGCCACCCTGACGGCCGTGCTGCTCTACCTGGCGCTGCCGGAGCAACTGCTGTTCGTCCCGCGCTTCGTCCTGCCCGGCCTGGAACTCCTGCTGCTGGTCCCGCTGATAGCGGTCAACCCACGCCGGATGACTCGGCAGAACCGCTTCTCCCGGATCGTGTCGCTGACCCTGGTCGCCCTCATCGGCCTCAGCAACCTCGTCTCGCTCGGCCTGCTGGTCGACGCCATGGTCACCAGCAAGGCCCAGCAGGGCGGCCCGCTGCTGCTCGCAGCGCTCCAAGTGTGGGCCACCGGCATCATCGTCTTCGGCCTGGCGTTCTGGGAGCTGGACCGTGGCGGCCCGGTGGTGCGCACCCAGGCCGACCGCTCCGAACTGCCGCTCGCCGACTTCCGGTTCTCCCAGGACGAGAACGACGACGCCGTCGAGGAGGTCGCCGACGGCTCCTCCCGCACCAGCGACTGGGTACCCACTCTGATGGACTATCTGTACGTTTCGGTCACCAACTCCACCGCCTTCAGCCCCACCGACACCATGCCGCTCTCCACCCGGGCCAAGGCCTTGATGGCCGTCGAGAGCATCGCTGCACTCATCACCTCCCTGCTCGTCATCGCCCACGCCGTCGGCGTCCTCGACAAGTAGCCCGGCGTCCCGGCCCGGAACTCCGCCGGAAGGAAGCCACGCCCTGCTGCGGCCCGGACGGATGTTCGCCCGCCCCGCCGGGCTCAGCAGGTCCTGTGCGGCGCGGGGATCTCCGCCTTCCACCTGCTTCAATCTGAAACTGCTGATGAAGTCCACCCCTGCAGGTCGATGTGCAGTTCCACGGGAGCGGGCCGGGCGGCCAGCGTGCGCTCCGGGGCGGCGGGCCGACCGGAAGTGTCGTCCGCCCGAACCCGTCCTCAGGCCGTGCCACACATGTGTGGGGCCCGCCCTGACCGAGCGGACCCCACACATGTTCAGGCGACGAGGCCGAGATCAAGGATCTTGGCAGCCATCCCGATCGAGCCGGGCATGAGGTGCCGGTAGGTCTTGAAGGTGATCTCGATGCTGCGGTGGCCCGTCCACTCCGCGACGTCGGTGATCGGGATGCCGCGGCCGAGGCAGTTCGAGGCGAAGAAGTGGCGCAGACCGTAGAGGACCGTCCCTTGCAGCGCCTTCGCCCGGTGCACGTTCAGGGGTTTTCTCCCGGTGTCCATGCGGCGGCCTCCCGTTCGGTGCGATCAGCTGCCTTCCCGCCTGCCCCGCGCGCCCGCCCACGCATGGCGCCGCGCGCGGGCCGGTTTGCCTGCGGGGACCGGGGGCAGCCGCCCGGCATTCCCGATGACGCCGATCGAACAGGAACGGAGCGACGGATGAACGTGGCGGCGGTGGTGTACAAGCCGGTCGGCCTGGCGGTGGGGGCGCTGGGCGGCGTGCTCGCGGGGGCGGTGTTCAAGCGGGTGTGGCAACGGGTCGCGGACGAGGACGACACCCCGAACCCGACCGACGAGGATCGCGGCTGGCGCGAGGTGCTGACCGCCGCCGCCCTCCAGGGCGCGGTCTTCGCCCTGGTCAAAGCCGCCCTGGACCGCTCCGGGGCGACCGTCTGGCGGCGGGTGACGGGCACCTGGCCGACGGCCGGCCGCTGACCGGTGTGGGCCGGCGGGTTCGGGGTAGCCGCCCCGGGACCTTGACCGAGGATCGAGAGGAGTCCGCGATGACCACCCAGGACGGCAAGGACCGCGCCGCCGAGGACGCGCCCGGGGAGAGCGTGCGCGAGCGCTCGGCCGAGGAGCGCGAGATCACCGCGCCCACGCCCGCCGACGTCCGGGCCAAGGCCGAGGCCGAGGACGACGAGGAGGCACCCCCGGCGGCCGACGCCGTCGCGCCCTGAGCGGCGACCGACCGCACGACGGAGAGGCCCGGCCCCCACGGGGGTCGGGCCTCTCCCGGTGCGGCGGCCCACAGCGCGAAGGCCCGACCCCTGGCAGGGGTCGGGCCTTCGCGTCGGGTGGGTGCGGAGCGCGGTGCTCAGGCTGCCCGGGCCGGTTCGCGGTGGATCAGCAGGGCGCGCCGCTCGTCCTCGGTGAGGCCGCCCCAGACGCCGTAGGGTTCGGCGGTGGCCAGGGCGTGGCGCCGGCACTCCAGGCGGACGGGGCAGCCGGCGCAGACCCGCTTGGCGGCCTCCTCGCGCTCGCGCGCCTCGGCGCGGCCCTCGTTGGCGGGGCGGAAGAAGACGGCGCCGCCGACGGTGCGGCAGGAGCCCTCCAGCTGCCAGTCCCAGTGGTGAGCCTGTGCGCCGGGGAGACGGGAGACCTTGGCCACGACGGTGCCTTCCGTAGGGGGTTGGGTGATCACCCCGCGTCTGACCGGTCCGCCACGAACCATGCGCCTCCGGTCGGTTTTTCGCACGATCTCCACGTTCCGCTCAGCGGGTGGGCCTGAACTCCGGCCCGTCCGCGGGGCCCTTGGCGCGCTCGTCCGGCGCGGGTGCGCCCTCCGCCGTCATCCGGGCCTCGGGCGTCTCCACCGGGGCGGGGCCGCCGACGGACTCCCGCAGGGCGGGCAGCACGCGGTCCCGGTAGGCGTCGAAGAAGGCGTCCTGGTCGGGGCCGATCTGTCCGACGTACACCTCGTCGAACCCGGCCTCGGCGTAGGCCCGGACGGCGGCCGCGTGCGCGTCCGCGTCGTCGCCGCAGGGGACGGCGTCGGCCACCATCTCGCGGGTGACGAGTTCGCTGGCCTGCTCGAAGTGCCTGGGCGTGGGCAGGAGTTGGGCCAGTTCGCCGGGGAGCAGTTCGGTCGGCCAGCGGCGGTGCACCTCGTCCACGGCCTTCTCCCGGTCGGCGCCCCAGCAGACCTTGAGGCCGCCGACGACGGGTTTGCCCGCGCCGCCGCACGCGCGGAAGACCGCGACCAGCTCGGCGTCCGGCGCCATGGTGACGAAGCCGTCGCCGATCCGGCCGGCGGTCGCGGCGGCCTTCGGTCCGAAGCCGGAGACCAGGATCGGCAGCCGGCCCCGGGGCGCGGTGTAGAGGCGGGCGTTGTCGACGGTGTAGTGCGGGCCGCGGTGGCTGACCCGGCGGCCGGTGAAGAGTTCGCGCATCACCTCCACCGCCTCCTCCAGCATCTCGGCGCGCTCCTCGAAGGAGGGCCAGCGGTCGCCGAGGACGTGCTCGTTGAGCGCCTCGCCGGTGCCGACGCCGAGGGCGAACCGGCCTTCCAGCAGCACGCTGGAGGTGGCCGCGGCCTGGGCGGTGATCGCGGGGTGCAGGCGGACGGTGGGGCAGGTCACCAGGGTGGTGACGGGCAGGTCGACGGCCTGCGAGAGGGCGCCGATCACCGACCAGACGAAGGGGCTGTTGCCCTGCGCCTCGTTCCACGGGTGGAAGTGGTCGGAGATCGCCAGCCGGGTGAACCCGGCGTCCCGCGCCCGTTCGGCCTGGGCGATCAGTTCCTGCGGGGTGAACTCCTCGCAGGACAGGAAGTAGCCGTACTCGGTCATCACGTCTCCTCGTCCCGGCGCCCGCCGGTGTGCGGCGCTCCTCGGTCCCCCTCCCGCCGTCTGCCCGCTTTCGCGGGTCCTACCGGGTCCTACCGGTCGGCGGGGGCGGCGCCGGGCGCGGCGCCGGGGGTGTCGCCGAGCAGGTGGGCGGTGGTGCCGGTGAGGCGGAGCAGGCGGTCGAGGTGGGCGGGGCGGTGGTCGAGCAGCAGGAGCAGGCCCGCGGCGGCGGTGTCGCGGCGGAGCTGGAGCAGCGCGGACAGGCCCATCGAGTCGCAGAGCGTCATGCCGCCGCAGTCGAGCCGGACCGCCCCGGCGGCGGGGTCGGCGGCGAGGCGGCCGGCGACGTCCCGCAGCAGGTCCTCGCAGCTCTCGTGGTCGAGCTCGCCGTCGATCCGGACGGTGACGGTGGTGATGGCGGCGGCGAGGGTGGTGGCCGGGCGGGGTGGGGGGACAGGGCGGTCGTTCACGCGGGCGCCCCGGCGGGGCGGGCGGCCGCGGCGGTCAGCACGGCGACGCTGCGCGGCAGGTCGCGCAGCTGGTGGCGCAGGGCGGTGAGGGCGAAGACGAGGAAGGTGTCGGGGACGGAGCGGGCGAGCAGGACCTCCCTGGTCCAGTCGGTGAACGCGGTGAACAGGTCGGCGTCCCCGGTGTAGAGGGCGACGGCGAGGTGGTCGAGGATGTGCCCGAGGTCGTCCAGGGTGTGCTCGCGCTGGAGTTCGGTGTAGGCCCGGACGGGGGCGAACTCCCGTTCCAGGGCAGTCATCACGGTGCCGACCAGCTCCCGGGAGCTGCGGCTGACCAGGGTGTACTCCTGGTCGGCGAGGTGCGGCAGGTCGTCGACCGGCAGGTGCGGCCCGGCCGGCTCCGGGATGCCGCGGGCGAGCAGCTCGGCGGCCTCCCGGGCGTCGCGGGCCCAGGCGTCGGCGCCGAGCAGCCGGGCGTGCCGGCCGTCCGGTCCGAAGGCCGCGCCGCCGACCATGACGGGCACGCCGGCCGCCTGGGCGGCGGTGAGGGCGGTGTGCGCGGCGGGCAGCCGGGTGGCCAGCGAGGCGGAGAGGGCGAGCGCGTCGGGGGCGGTGCGGTGCAGGTGCGCGATCAGGTGCGGGGTCGGGCACTGGGCGCCCAGGTAGTCGACCTGCCAGCCGCGCAGCGCCAGCACCTCGGCGAGCAGCCGGGCCGGGAAGGCGTGCCACTCGCCGTCCACGCAGGCGACCGTGATCCGGCCGCGGCGGCGCTGCCCGGCGGCGGCGGACGCGGGGTGGGCGGCGACGGCGGCGACCACGCGTTCGTTGACGGCGGTGGCGGCGTGCTCCTGCACCACGCTGATCCGGTCGGCCGCCCAGGCGCGGCCGATCCGGGCCTGCAGCGCGCCGATCACGTCGAGCAGCAGCGTCTCGGGGGGCAGTCCGGCGTCGAGGGCGGCGGCGGCGAGGGCGGTGGCCCGGGCCTGGTCGCCGCCGAGCACGGCCTCCCACAGCTCCTCGTCGGGGAACGGCAGTCCCGCGCCGTCGGGGAAGGGCCGTTCCGTGCCGTCGGGGCGGGCGGCCCGGGTGGTCGTGGTGCCGGTCATGCGGTGCGTGCCTGCCCTTCGCGGTCGGTGGGCCGGGCGCCGCGGGCGGGCGCGGCGATCACCATCACCGCCATGTCGTCGTGCCGCCCGTCGCGCAGCCACTGCGCGGTGAGCATCTGGACCCGTTCCACCACCGCCTCGGCGGGCAGGCCCGCGCACTCGGCGAGCGCCCGGCCGAGCCGCTGGGGGCCGAACTCCTCGTGGCCGGTGGGGCCGCCCCTGGCCTCGGTGATGCCGTCGCTGTAGAGGACGCACGCCTCCCCGGGTTCGAGCAGCACGGTGTCGGTACGGGTGGTGGCCTCCGGCAGGACGCCGACGATGCTGCCCAGCGTGTCGGACTCGGTGACCCGGCCGTCGGCCCGCACCACCATGGGGGCGGGGTGCCCGGCCGCCGACAGCCGGACCCGCACCCGCTCCCCCTCGCGCCGCACCGAGGCCAGCACCAGGCTGGCGAAGCGGGTGTGACGGGAGGTCAGCAGCGCCCGGTTGAGCAGGTGCAGGACCCGGCCGTGGTCGTCGGCGAGCGGCAGCAGCGCGTGCAGGGTGTTGCGGACCTTGCCGGTCATCACGGCGGCCTCCAGCCCCTTGCCGCTGACGTCGCCGAGCAGGGCGAGGGTCTCGCCGCCCGGGTCGGCGGCGGGGTGGACGTCGTAGAAGTCGCCGCCGATCCGGTCGCGGTCGACCGAGGCCCGGTAGCCGCCGGCGTAGTCCACCCCGTCGAGGTGTTCGAGCCGGGGCGGGAGCAGTTCGCGCATCAGCAGGTCGGTGACGGCGGCCTGCTCGGAGTACATGACGGCGGCGGAGAGCGCCGCGCCGGCCCGGGCGGCGAACATCCGGGCGAAGACCTCCTCGTCGGTGGCGAAGGGTCCGTTGCCCGCCGCCCGGAGCAGCACCAGCGCCCCGGCCGGGACGCCGTGGCCGGGCAGCGGGGTGACCAGCACCGAGCCGACCCGGCCGAAGCCGTCCGGGACCAGCCAGGACGGGGTGGCGGCCGGGTCGATCCAGCGCGAGGGCACCGGCGGGAAGCCGCGCAGCGCCTCGGCGAGGCCGGGGACGTCGGCCGGGTCGGCCCGGACCTGGCCCCGGGTCGGGTCGCCCGCCCGCAGGCAGGCCACGAAGCGCAGGGTGCGGCCCGAGCCGGGGGCGACCAGCACGGCGGCGTCGGCGAGGTGCTCGGCGGCCTGGCGGGCCGCGGTCTCCATGATCCGGTCGGCGTTCAGCGAGGACAGCAGCAGGCCGGACAGCCGGGTCAGCAGCTCCCAGTCGCACGGGCCGCCCGCCGCCGACGGGGGCAGCAGCCCGGCGCAGCCCTCGGCGGCGACGAACCACCACACGGCGCCGCCGTCGGGCAGCGGCGAGGGGTGCGCCTCGACGGTGCCCGCCACCGGGTCGGCGTACCGCACCGTCCGGGCGGGGGCGCCGTCGGCTCCGGCTCCGTCCGGCCCGACCGGGCCCGGGTCGGCGCCGTCCGGAGCGTGGCGCAGCCGCAGGTGGGCGCGGCGCAGCCAGGGCGGGCAGCCGCCGTCGGCCCCGGCCAGCAGCCGGCGGGCGCCGGGGCTGGCGTAGCGCAGGTCGCCGTCGGGGCCGAGCACCGCGACCGGCACCGGGGCACCGGCCAGGAACTCCCAGTCCGCGGCCGCTGCCGGAGGGGCGGGAGAAGTCGAAAATGCCATCGTCCGGGCCCTGCCGGGCCCTCACCTCGCATCCGTGCTCCGCCACCCGCCCGCACCCCGGAGGGTCCGGCACGACCGACGTCTTCGGCGCCGCGCCCCCGCCTCCGTCGTACCGCGGAGCGGGCGGGCCGCACCCGAACCGTCATGGTAGCGCCGCCCCGGGAGCCGACGGTGCGTCAGCGCGGGGCGAGGCCGGCCAGCAGGAGGTCGACGACGGCGTCGAGGTCGGCGTCGTTGGCGGGGGACGTCCAGCCGGCGGCGTGGGCGGGGTGGTGGAAGCGGGCGGTGGCGAGGAAGACGGTGCGGCCGGCGGCGGCGGGGTCGGGGGCGGCGAAGTCCCCGGCGGCGACGCCCGCGGCGACGATCCGGCCGAGCTGGGCGGCGAGTTCGTCCTCGTGGGCGGTGACGACGCCGGTCGTCTCGGCGACCAGCGCGTGGAAGGTGCGCTGGAGTTCCGGGTCCTCGGTGGCGTAGCGGCGCTTGGTCGCGTTGAGGGTGCGGACCCAGTGGCGGAGCCGTTCGGGGGCCGGGAGGGCGGGGTCGTCGGCGAGCGCGGCCATCGGGGCCGAGGTGCGGTGCAGCCAGCGTTCGGCGACGGCCTCGCGGAGCGCGGCCTTGGTGGCGAAGTGCCGGTAGACCGTGCCGTGGCTGACGCCGAGCGCGCGGGCGACGTCCACCACGGTGGCCTTGGCGGGGCCGTAGCGGCGCAGGACGTCCTCGGCGGTGTCGAGCACCCGCTCGGCGGTCAGCTGTTCGGTCATGGTCCCGAGGTTATCGCCCGTCCGGGGCCCGGGGCCGCCGCCCGCGCGCGGCACCGGGCGGGGCTTCACCGCTCGCTGTCCAGCAGCCGCATCTGGGCGGCGTCGTAGCGCTCGCCGACGGCGGCGCCGGTCGGCACGGCGGCCTCGATCGCGGCGAGTTCGTCGGCGTCCAGGGTGACGTCGAGGGCGCCGAGGGCCTCGTCGAGGCGGTCGCGGCGGCGGGCGCCGATCAGCGGGACGACGCCCGCGCCGCGGTCGAGCACCCAGGCGACGGCGAGCTGGGCGACAGTGACGCCCTTGGCGTCGGCGATCTTCCGCAGCCGCTCGACCAGGGCCAGGTTGTGGTCGAGGGCGTCGCCGGTGAACCGGGGCAGGTGGGTGCGGAAGTCCCCGGCGGCGGTCTGCGCCCCGGCCTGCGGCTTCCAGTGGCCGCTGATCAGGCCGCGGGAGAGCACGCCGTAGGCGGTGACGGCGACGCCGAGCTCGTTCGCGGCCGGGAGGACGTCCCGCTCGATGCCGCGCGAGATCAGCGAGTACTCGATCTGGACGTCGGTGATCGGGTGGACGGCGTGGGCGCGGCGCAGCGTCTCCGCGCCGACCTCGGACAGGCCGATGTGCCGGATCCAGCCCTTTTGGACGAGTTCGGCGAGGGTGCCGACGACCTCCTCGACCGGGATCTCGGGGCTGAGCCGGGCCGGGCGGTAGACGTCGATGTGGTCGGTGCCGAGCCGCTGCAGGCTGTACGCGACGAAGTTCTTGATCGCGGCGGGGCGCAGGTCCACCCCGAGGAAGGCGCCGTCGGCGTCGCGCAGCGCGCCGAACTTGACGCTGATCACGGCCCGGTCGCGGTCGCGGCCGCGCAGTGCCTCCCGGAGCAGCAGTTCGTTGTGCCCCATCCCGTAGAAGTCCCCGGTGTCGAGCAGGGTGACGCCCCGGTCGAGGGCCGCGTGCACGGTGGCGATGCTCTCCGCCCGGTCGGCGGGGCCGTACATGCCGGACATGCCCATCAGGCCGAGGCCGAGCCGGGAGACGGTGGGGCCGGTGGTGCCGAGTTCGGTGTTCTCCATGCCTCCACTGTACGGGGTTGGGATGACAGATTTCAAAATCTGTCATCCCAACTTTGCCGAAGCTTGGGCGGCGGCCCGGCCGGGAGCGGTCGGCACGGCGGCGGCGGCCGGCATGACGGCGGCGGCCGCCCGGGAGCGCCTACCATGCCGGGCATGACCGATCACGTACGGAGCGGCTCCGGGGCGGAGCCGGAGGGCGTCGAGACGCTGCGGCCGACGGGCGAGCTCGACTGGGAGGACGGCCAGGAGTTCGTGCGGCGGCTGTCGGCCGCGGTGGAGCGCGCGCCCCGCCTGCTGGTGGTGGACCTCGCCGAGGTGACGTTCGCGGACTCCTCGGTGCTGCACGGCCTGCTGCTCGCGCACCGCCGGACGGCGGACGCCGGCGGGCGGCTGGTGCTGGCCGGACCGCTGCGCGAGCCCGTCCGGCGCCTGCTCGAACTGTCCTCGGCCGTCGGCTACCTGCACCTCGCCCCGGACGCCGCGGCGGCGCTCGGCGGGACGGCCGGACCAGCCGGGCCGGACCGGGCCGCGTGAGACCGCCGCGTCCGGGCATCCGGACCACTGAACGTCCGTTCCGTCCGATTCGAGGTCACCAGATGTCCCGTGCCGACACCGACCCGGCCCGGTGCCGCACACCGGCAGCGGGAGCGGCGGAGCCGCCGGTGCGGACGGCCGCGCAGGCCCGGGCGGCCGTCGCCGCCGTGCTCGGACGGCGCCCGGCGGCCGACGAGCGCCTGCACGGGGACGCCTGCCTGGCCGTCACCGAACTGGTCACCAACGCGATCCGGCACGCCGGGGGCGTGACCGGTTTCGCCGTCCGCGGCGAACCGGACGGCGGTCCGCTGACCATCGAGGTCGAGGACTCCGCCGACGCGCACCCGCACGGCGGCACCGACCTGCTCCAGGACCCGGCCCGGCCGGGCGGCCGGGGCTGGCCGCTGGTCCAACTGCTCAGCAGCAGCTGGGAGATCCACCCGCTGCCGGAGGGCGGCAAGCGCATCCGCGTCACCCTCGCCCCGACCGGCCGGCGCGGCGCCGACGCCTGCTGACGGTGCGTCAGGCCAGCAGCCGGGCCAGCACCGGGGCGAGGTCGAGGTGCTCGGACTCGGAGCCGACCGGGACGGCCCGGTAGGCCCCGGCGAGGAAGTCCGCGACGGTGCCGGACGGGAGGCTGACGACGGCGCGGTCACGGCGGTTGCCGAGGGTGACCAGGACCCGGCCGTGCCGGCCCGGTTCGACCCGGACGTCGCCCTCGCCAGCGGGGGCGCGGCAGCCGGCGTCGAGCAGGTCCCGGCCGAACCACCAGACGATCTCGCCCCCGGCGTTCTGGGGTGGGAAGGCCAGCGCGACGCCGTACGGGAGCGCGGGGTCGAAACGGAGTTCGGCGGCGATCACGACCTGCGGGAACGGGCTCTCGGGGAGGGTGGCGGGGACGGCGACGGAGACGGCGGCGGGCATGTGGGGGACCCCCTGGGGACGGTGGGGCCGACGTGCCCCGACTGGTGCCGCCCCGGCTACCCGTCCGTCGACGATCCACCATCGGCTTTGCCGAACCGTTACCGAGGTTCACCCGGTCGCACCGGACCGCCGCCCGCCCGGCCGACCCCCCGAGCTGCCGGGCGGGGGCCGGGCGAGGGCCGGGCGGGAAAAACTTCCGCGGGCCGGTGCATACCTTTCCGGGGCCGGGGCAGACGGCGTCCGCTGCCCCGGCCGACCGGCCGGGGCGGCCGGTGCGGCCGGACCACGGCCGGGCCCCCGCATCCCCGGGGGGCCGTGTGAGCGAGGAGAACGCCTGATGGCGGTGGAGCGTGCGTCGGAACGGCTCGTGGAGCTGCTGACCCGGGACGACGCGGTGCAGGACCAGTGGGTGTCCGCGGTGGCGGCCTCGCTGGGCGGCCGGATCAGCCGGGCCGAGCTGGAGCGCGAGCTGACCGAGCTCTACCAGGCGCTGCAGCAGGCGCTCGGCAAGGGCGGGCTGGACTGGCGGGACGAGGCGTACTCGGAGGTGCGCGCCCTGCTGGTGGAGCTGTCCCGCAACCGGGCCCGGCACGGCTTCACCCCGACCGAGACCGCGATCAGCGTGTTCGCCTGCAAGGACGTCCTGGAGCCGACCGGGGACAGCAGCGCGGAGGACGTCACCGCCTACCTGCAGCTGGCCCGGCTGTTCGACGCGCTCGGCCTGTTCACCATCGAGGCGTACGCCCGCACCCGGGAGGAGATCATCAGCGCCCAGGCCGAGCAGCTGCTCGAACTGTCCACGCCGGTGATCAAGTTGTGGGAGGGCGTGGTCGCCGTCCCGCTGGTCGGCACCCTGGACTCGGCGCGCACCCAGGTGGTGATGGAGAAGCTGCTGCAGAGCCTGGTGGAGTGGGAGTCCGAGCACGCCATCATCGACATCACCGGGGTGCCCGCGGTGGACACCGAGGTCGCCCAGCACCTGCTGAAGACCGTCGTCGCGGCCCGGCTGATGGGCGCCGAGTGCACCATCTCGGGCATCCGGCCGCAGATCGCGCAGACCCTGGTCGCGCTCGGCGTGCAGTTCGGCGACATCGTCACCAAGGCCACCCTGGCGGACGCGCTGCGGCACGTCCTGCAGCTCGGCGGCGCCCGCCCGGTCGGCGGCGGCGAGCGGTGAGCGAGCGCGTCCCGATCCTGAAGATCGGCCAGGTGCTGCTGGTGTCGATCCAGGTCGACCTGGAGGACCAGATCGTGATGGACCTGCAGGACGACCTGGCCGAGCGGATCGTCGCCACCGGCGCGACCGGCGTGGTCATCGACATCACGGCGCTGGAGATCGTCGACTCCTTCGTCGGCCGGATGCTCGCCAACACCGCCGCGATCTCCCGCCTGCTGGACGCCGGGACGGTGGTGGTGGGGATGCGCCCGGCCGTCGCCATCACGCTGGTCGAGCTCGGGCTGTCGCTGGGCGGGGTCCGCACCGCGCTCACCCTGGAGAAGGGCCTCGCCCTGCTCGAACGCGACCGTACCGCGCGTACGGCCCGTCCGTGAGCGGGGCCGGGCCGGAGGACGGGCAGACCGTGCCGATCGGCTCCAACGACGACGTGGTGCGGGCCCGGCAGACCGTCCGGACCTTCGCCCAGCAGTGCGGCCTCTCGCTGGTCGACCAGACCAAGCTGGTCACCGCCGCCAGCGAACTGGCCCGCAACACGCTGGTCTACGGCGGGGGCGGCCGGATGGTCTGCACGACGGTCCGCAGCGGCCACCGGACCGGCGTGCACGCCGTGTTCGAGGACAGCGGCCCCGGCATCCCCGACCTGGACCTCGCGCTCACCGACGGCTGGACCTCCGGCAGCGGCATGGGCCTGGGCCTGAGCGGGGCCCGCCGGCTGGTGGACGAGTTCGAGCTGCACAGCGCGCCCGGTGCGGGCACGAAGGTGTCGGTGACCAAGTGGTCCCGCTGAACCCCGCCCTCACCGAGTGCGAGGACACCGTCTGGTTCCGGCACTCCGACTCGCTGCCCGCCGCCGCGCGCGGCGCGGCCCGCCAGCTCGCCCACCGCATCGGCCTGCTGCCGGAGCGGGCGGGCGAGGTCGCGCTGGCCGTCAGCGAGGCCGCCACCAACCTGCGGCGGCACGCCGTGGACGGGGCGATGGTGCTGCGCGTGGTGCGCACCGACACCGAGGCCGCACTGGAGTTCGTCACCGTCGACAGCGGGCCGGGCATGGCGGACGTCCCGGCGGCGCTCGCCGACGGCTACTCCTCCGGCCCCACCCTGGGCATCGGCCTGGGCGCGGTGGCCCGGCTCGCCGACGCCTTCGACCTGCACTCGCTGCCCGGACGCGGCACCGTGCTGACCGCCCGGTTCTGGAACCGCACCCCGGCCGGCCGGGCCGCGGCCGCCGCGGGCGAACCCGTCGCCGCCGGGCTGACCCGCCCGATGAGCGGCCAGGAGCTGTGCGGCGACGCCTGGGCGGTCCGCCCGGTGCTGGCCGGCGGGCCCGTGACCGCGCCCGTGCCGCCGCCCGCCCCGGCGGTGGCGGGCGGCCGCTTCGACTGGTCGGTGCTGACCGACCGGGCGCCGCGCCACCCCCTCTCCCCCGGGCCGCGCGACCCGTCCGGGGGCTTCGTGCTGATGCTCTGCGACGGGCTGGGCCACGGCCCGCTGGCCGCCCGGGCCGCCTCGGACGCCGTCGCGGCCTTCCACCGCTGCGCCACCGACCGGCCCGACCAGGTGCTCGCCGAACTGCACCGGGCGCTGCGCTCCGGCCGGGGTGGCGCGGTCGCGGTGGCCCTGGTCGAACCGGCCGCCGCCCGGCTGACCTTCTGCGGGGTGGGCAACGTCAGCGCCTTCGTGGTCGACCCCGCCGCCGGCACCCGGCGCTCGCTGCCGTCCGCGCCGGGCATCGTCGGGCACCAGCTGCCCACCCCGCACACCGTGCGGCAGGAGCTGCCGCCCGGCAGCGCGGTCGTGCTGCACTCGGACGGGCTGACCGACCGCTGGCGCGGCTCCGACGTGCCCGGCCTGTTCGCCCACCGGCCCGTCACCGCCGCCGCGCTGCTGCTGCGCGAGGCGGGCGTGCGCCGGGACGACGCGGGCGTGGTCGTGGCGAAGGGCTCCTGGTGAACGCGGACCGGACCGGACCGGCCGGGGACCCGGCGGACCGCCGGTCCGAGCAGATCGCCCCGGTGTCCCTGGACGCGATGCCGGTGGCCACCGTCCAGGACACCTTCGCGCTGCGCCGCAGCGCGCACGCCCTCGCCGACCTGCTCGGCGCGGACGGGCAGGACGCCGTCCGGCTGGCCACCGCGCTGAGCGAGCTGGGCCGGGGCCTGCTGGGCGCGGAGGGGCTCGGCGCGGCCTTCGACCTGTGCCCGGAGCCGGTGCCCGCCCTGCGGGTGACGCTGGCCTGGCGGGGCGGCCACCGGCTGCCCGCCGAGGCGCTGGACGCGGCGGGCCGGCTGCTGACGGTCGAGCACGAGCAGGACGCCGCGGGCGGCCGGGTCCGGGTCGAGCAGCGGCTCGGCCCGGACCCGGGCCCGGGGAACGGGCTGGTCGACCGGGCCCGCCGCCTGCTCGCCGAGCACACCGGGCCGAGCGCCCTGGAGGACTCCCGGGCGCAGACCCGCGACCTGATCGCCGCCCTGGAGCAGACCCGCGCCCAGCGCGAGGAGCTGCGGCGCCTGAACCAGGAGCTGGAGGAGACCAACCGGGGCGTGCTGGCGCTGTACGGTGAGCTGTCGGAGGAGCTGGAGGAGACCAACCGGGGCGTGGTCGCGCTCTACGCCGAGCTGGACGAGAAGTCGCAGCAGCTGCGCGAGGCCAGCGAGGCGAAGAGCCGGTTCTGGGCGAACGTCAGCCACGAGCTGCGCACGCCCGTCAACGCGGTGGTCGGCCTGGCCGAGCTGCTGCGCACCGACCCGGACGCCCCGCCCGCGGAGCGGGCCCGGCAGCTGTCGCTGATCGCCGACTCCGGCCGCACCCTGCTGTCCCTGGTGGACGAGCTGCTGGACGTGGCCAAGGCGGAGTCGGGCACCCTGGAGCCGCAGTGGGCGCCGCTGGACCTGCGCGCCGTGCTGGCCCACCTGGACGGCACCCTGCGCGGCCTGGCCCGCCCCGGCGTGGCGCTGCGGATCGGCGCGGCCCCGGCCGGGGCCGGGACGCTGCTCGGCGACGAGACGATGCTGGTGCGGATCCTGCGCAACCTGCTGTCGAACGCGCTGAAGTTCACCGAGCAGGGCTCGGTAGCGCTGGACGCCCGGATCGAACCCGCCGACGACGGCCCGCCGGAGCTGGTGCTGACGGTGACCGACACCGGGGTCGGCATCCCCGCCGACCAGCAGGAGCGGGTGTTCGAGGAGTTCTACCAGGTCAGGGGCGCGCACCAGCGCGGCCGCCGGGGCACCGGCCTGGGCCTGCCGTACGCCCGGCGGCTGGCCGGCATCCTCGGCGGCACCCTGCGGCTGGCGAGCGAGCCCGGCCGGGGCACCGTGATCACCGTCCGGCTGCCCGCGCACCCGGCCGCGCCGGCCGGGACCCGGCGGAGCCTGCTGGTCGCGGTCGACGACGACCCGGTGTTCCGGGAGGTGCTGCGCCCGCTGCTGCACGGCCTCGCCGAGCGGGTGGTGGAGGCCGTCGACGGCCCGTCCGGGCTGGCCGCCGTCCGCGCGCACCGGCCCGACGCGGTGGTCCTGGACCTGCAGCTCGGGGAGGTGGACGGGTACCAGGTGCTCGCCGGGCTGCGCGCGGACCCGGAGCTGGCGGACCTGCCCGTGGTGGTGCTCAGCTCGGCGACGCTGACCGCCGCCGACCGCGCACGGCTGGCGCACGCCCGCGCCGTGCTGCCGAAGTCCGGCCTGACCGGCGCCCGGATCGCCGCCGCCCTGGACGCGCCGCGCCCCGCCGACCGCCGGCCCGCACCGCCCGGGGACGGAGCATGAGCGCGGCCGCCCCCGACGCCGGACCGGCGACCGTGCTGGTCCTCGACGACAACGACACCACCCGCTACATCGTGGGCAGTTGGCTGCGCCGCTCCGGCCACACCGTGGTCGAGGCGGTCGACGGCACCCAGGCGCTGGCGCTGCTCGACCGCACCCCGGCGGCCGAGCTGCCGGAGATCGCCGTCGTCGACATCAGCCTGCCCGACATGACCGGCTTCGAGGTGTGCGAGCGGATCAAGCGCCGCCCGCGCACCGCCGCGCTGCCGGTGGTGCACATCTCCGCCACCGCGATCGAGGCCAGCGACCGCACCCAGGGCCTGCACCGCGGCGCCGACGCCTACCTGACCGAGCCGATCGACGCGGCCGAGCTCCAGGCCACCGTCACCGCCGTGCTGCGCTACGCCCGGGCCCGGCGGCGCGCCGAGCAGCTCGCCGCCCGGGTCGCCGCCCTGCACAGCGCCACCCTCGCCCTGTACGGCGCGCAGGACGCGGACGGGCTGGTCACCGCCGCCGCGCTGGGCGCGGTGCGGGTCGGCGCGGCCCGGGCCACCGCGATCGCGCTCGGACCGGACCGCGACACCCTGTACCTGGCCCAGCACGACCCGGACCGCCCCGGCGACCCGCCGGTGCGGCTGCTGCAGGCCCCGCCGGTGCTGCTGGACGTGCTCGCCCACCACACCCTGGGCGACGCCACCGGCACCGACAGCACGCTGCTGGACGCCGACACCTGGCGCGGCGTGCTGGCCGACCACGGGCTGGGCGCGGCGGGCCTGCCGGCCGGGCCGACCGCCCTGGTGGTGGCCCGCACCAAGCCGGGCCGGCCGCTGCTGGCGCTGGCCGTCGACCCGGCGGCGACCGCCGACGCGGACGGCCGCAGCCTGCTCTCCCAGCTCACCCAGGCCGCCGCGCTCGCCCTGGAGGCGCAGCGCAGCCAGGCCGAGGAGCACGCCCTCGCGCTCACCCTGCAGCGCAGCTTCCTGCCCGACCGGCTGCCCGCCGTCCCCGGCGTCGAGCTGGCGGTGCGCTACGAGCCGGCCTCGGCCCGCAGCGAGATCGGCGGCGACTTCTACGAGGCCATCGACACCCCCGACGGGCTGCTGCTGGCGATCGGCGACGTGGCCGGGCACTCGCTGACGGCCGCGATGGCGATGGGCGAGCTGCGGCACGCGCTGCGCGCCTACGCCATCGAGGGGCACGACCCGCGGACGCTGCTGACCCGGCTGGACACCCTGCTGACCCGGCTGCGCCCCGGGCTGACCGTCACCGTCTGCCTGGTGCTGATCTCGCCGGACCGCCGCCGCCTGCTGGTCGCCAACGCCGGGCACCTGCCGCCGCTGCTGCGGCTGCCCGACGGCTCGACCCGGTACCTGACCGAGCACGGCATCCTGCTGGGCCTGAACATGCCGCAGCCCCCGGCCGTCGGGGTCGACGTGCCGCCCGGCACCGACCTGCTGCTGGTCACCGACGGTCTGGTCGAGGTGCCGGGCGAGCACCTGGAGACCGGCCTGGCCGCGCTGCGGGACGCCTTCGCCGCCGCCCCGCCCGACCCGGACGGGGCCGGCGACCGGCTGCTGGCCGCGTTCGCGGGCCGGCAGGCCGACGACGTCGCGCTGCTGGTCGCCCGCCTGCACTGACCCCTCCTCCCCCGCCTCCCGCCCTGCCTTTCCCTCCTCTCCCTCCTCCCGCCCTGCCCTTCCCTCCTCCCGCACCGTACGGAGCCCGCGTGCCCGAGTACGACCTGACCATCGAGGTCCGCCCCCATCCCGCCGGGGCGACCGTCGTCGTGCTCGCGGGGGAACTGGACCACCACACCGCGCCGCGCCTGCACCGGATGCTCGAACAGGTCCCGGCGGCCCTCCCGGTGGTGCTCGACCTGGCCGGGCTGGGCTTCTGCGACTCCGTGGGCGTCGCCGCACTGCTGCACGCCCTCCGGCGCACCGAGCAGGCCGGGACCGCCCTGGTGCTGGTGGCCGTCGCCCCGGACCTGGGCCACCTGCTCGCCCTCACGGGCGTGGACCGGGTGCTGCCCCGCCGCGCCACCGTGGCGGAGGCGGTCGAGGCGCTCCGCCCGCCCGCCTGACGGGCCGTCGGCCCCGCGCCGCCCGACGGGCCGTCAGTCCCGCTCGGGGGCGGGTCCGGCCAGTTCCGGCTCCAGCCCCTCGGCGAGCGGGGCCGGGACGTCCCGGCCGGTGTCGCGCCGCCAGCCCCGGAACGCCCAGGCGGTGGCCGCGACCAGCGCCGTCCCGAGCAGCCAGCCGCCGAGCACGTCGCTGACCCAGTGCACGCCCAGCGCGACCCTGGTGAACCCGACGCCCAGCACGCTGACCAGCGCCGCCGCCCACGCCGCCCGCCGTCCGCGCGGGCCGAGCACCGGCAGGGACACCAGCAGCAGCACGGCGCAGCAGGTCGCCGCCGTCATGGCGTGCCCGGACGGGAAGGAGAACCCGGGGGCGTGCGCGACCGGGTCGGGCAGCGCGGGCCGGGCCCGGGCGACGGCGGCCTTCACGCCCCAGCCGATCAGGCCGGAGGCGGTGACGGTCGCGGCCGCCCACAGCGCCAGCCGCCAGGCCCTCCGCCACAGCAGCACGCCGACGGCGGCCGCGGCCAGCAGCCGCATCGTCAGCGGGTCCCACACCACGTCGCTGAGCACCCGCAGCACGTCGAGCGCGCCGGGGTGCTCCCGCACCAGCGTGTGCAGGCGCCCGGCGGCGCCCGCGTCCAGCCGGTGCAGCGGCGGCCAGTTGGCCTCGACCAGGACCAGCAGCAGGGCGGCCGGGACGGCCGCGACGCCGAACGCGGCGACGGCGGCGAGCAGGCGCTCGCCGAGCCGCAGGTCGGCGTCGCGCAGGGCGGGCAGCAGGGCGGGGCGGGTCATCGGGCGGGTCATCAGGAGGCGCTCCGTTCCGGGTCGGGGAGGACGGGGCCCGGCCGTCCGGTGCGGTCGGCCTCCAGCTGGGCGGCGAAGGACAGGCCGAGGAAGAGCGCGATCGCCGTCAGGTAGGCCCACACCAGGAAGGAGAAGACCACGCTGAGCGGCCCGTAGACGGCGTCGAAGGAGCCGCTGAGCCGCAGGTAGAGGGTCAGCAGCCAGGTCGCGGCCAGCCAGAGCACCAGGTGCACGCCGGCCCCGAACGCCAGCCAGCTGTAGCCGGGTTGGCGGCGGCGCGGGGCCCGCCGGAAGATCACGGCGGAGGAGGTGAGGGTGAGCAGCAGGCCGACCGGCCAGCGCAGCAGCGTCCAGGCGGCGGCGGTGCCCGGGCCGAGGCCGAACACCTCCTCGGCGGCCGCGGCGACCTGCGGCCCGGCCACCAGCACCAGGAAGCCGGTGCCGAGCGGCAGTCCCGCCCCCGCGGCCATCAGCAGGCTGCGCCCGTACTTGCGGTCGAACGGGCGGTCCCGTTCGATGCCGTAGATCCGGTTGGCGCCGCGCTCGATCTGGGACATCGCGGTGACCAGGTTGGCGAGCGCGAACAGGGCGCCGAACCAGAGCGCGAGGGTGCCGCCGGTGCGGTACCGGCTGCGGTCCAGCACCTCGCGGACCAGGTCGGCGCTGGACGCGGGCACCATCCGTTCGATGCCGGCCGCGACCAGTTGCCCGACCGGGCCGCCGTGCAGCGAGGAGGCCAGGCCGACCACGGCGAGCGCGAACGGCACCAGCGACAGCACCACCTGGAAGGCGAGCGCCCGGGCGTGGCTGAACCCGTCGGCGTAGCGGAAGCGCAGGAAGGCGTCCCGGGCCAGCGGCCACCAGGGCCGCCGGCGCAGCGTCAGGACGGCCTCGTCGGCGGACAGGTGCTCCGGTCCGCCGGCCCCGACCCGGCTGGCGGTCCCCATTCAGGCCACCTCCTGCCCGGCGCCGGTCCGCGCGGCCGGGAGGGCGTCCCGGGCGGCGTCCCGGGCGGCGTCCCGGGCGGCGTCGTGCCCCGCGTCCTGCCGCGGCGCGGTCTCCTCCCCCGCCGGGTGCGGGAGCTGGACCAGCAGGGCGGCCGGACGGACCGTCAGGACCAGGGTGCGGCCGTCGCCGACGGGGTCGCCGTCGCACTGGCGCGGGTGGGGCCGGTCGGCGGTGAGTTCGATCCGGCGGCCGCGGAAGTGCTCCAGCGGGGCGGCCGGGCCGGGGCGGCGGGCGCCGGTGAGCAGGGCGAGGACGGTGCCCGCCCAGCCGCGCGGGCCGTACGGCTGGACCAGGACGAGGTCGAGCTGCCCGTCGTCGGGCGCGGCGTCGGGCAGCAGGCGCACCCCGCCCTGCAAGGTGCCGACGTTGCCGACCACGGCCGTCCGGACCTGGCGGCGGACCGGGGCGGCGCCGTCCACCGAGACGGTCAGCACGAAGCGGCGGTCCGTCAGGTGCCCGGCGGCGCCGAGCAGGTACGCGGGCCAGCCCAGGCGACGCTTGAGGCCCTGGTCGGTGGCGGCCATCACGGCGGCGTCCAGCCCCATCCCGGCCATGGTGGCGGCGGCCCGGGCGGGCAGGCCGTCGCCCTCGGCGTGCATCAGGTCGATCCGGCGGGGGCGCCCGGCGAGGGCGGCGGTGAGCGCCTCGACCGGGTCGGTGGACAGGCCGAGGTTGCGGGCCAGCAGGTTGCCGGTGCCGCAGGGGACGACCAGCAGGGCGGTGTCCGTCCCGGCGAGCGCCTCGGCGCAGGCCGTGACGGTGCCGTCGCCGCCGCAGGCGGCGACCAGCCGGGCCCCGTCGGCGACGGCCCGCGCGGCGGCGGCCCGGCCGCCGTCCTCGGCGGCGGCGGGCAGCAGCAGGGGCGGCCGGTGGCCGTGCGCGGTGACGGCGGCGGACAGCCGCGCCAGCAGGGCGTCGTCCACGCCGACCGGGTTGTGGACCAGCGCGACGGGGCCGCGCGGCGCCGCGGCGGGCCGCGCCGGGGGCCGGGCGGGGGCGGCCACCGCCCGGGAGACCGCCCAGAGCGCGGCCGCGCCGTTCAGCGCGCCCGCCAGCACGTCGGTGGGGTGGTGCATGCCCCGGTAGAGGCGGCTGGCGGCGACCAGCACCGGCACCGTCCAGAGCAGGGCGCACACCACGACGCGCCACCGGCCGCGGGCCGAGCGCAGCACCAGCAGGCCGAGGCCGCCGTACAGCGCGGTGGCGGCGCCGACGTGCCCGGACGGGAAGCTTGAGGTGGGCAGCGCCCCATCCAGCCGGTCCACGTCCGGCCGGGCCCGGTCGACCAGGTGGGCGGCGGTCACGAACAGCGCCGCCTGCAGCGCGACCGCGCCGGCCAGCAGCGCCGCCGGGCGCGGGCGGCGCAGGAGCAGCAGGACGACGACGGCGAGCGCGGTGGCCGTGACGATCGCCGGGGTGAAGGCGAGCGCGGAGAGCCATTCGCTGCCGGTGGTCAGGGCGGCGGTGCGGTGCGCGGCCAGCCAGGAGGTCGCGCCGTTCTCGCCCGGGTCCCACCATCCGGCCGGCGGGTGGGTGATCAGCAGCCCCGCCGCCACCAGCAGCGTTCCCTGTCCGGCCGCCGCCACCGCCAGTGCACCGGCCCGCGCGGCGGGCCTCCGAGTCCTCGTCATGGACGCCGTGTCCCCCGATCCGCGGTTCTCATCCCTCCCGGAGGCGTCGACCGTGCGGGAACGGGTAGCCGAGCGCCCGCCACTGCCACCCCCGAGATCCCCCGGACGGAGCGAGACCCATGACCACCGAGACCGCGCCCGAACCCCTGCCCGCCGAACCGGCGCCCGTCGAACTCCGGTCCGTCGAAGCCCCGGTGGCGCCGGCGGTGGCGCCACCAGTGGCCGGGCGCGGCCAGGTGCTGCGCCGCCGGCTGGAGGGACTGCTCGGGATCGCCGCGACCGAGGGCAACCTGCTCACGCCGCTGCGCAACGGCGACGAGATCTTCCCCGCGATGCTGGCAGCCGTGGCGGACGCGCGGCGGACCGTGGACCTGATGACCTTCGTCTACTGGCGCGGCGAGATCGCCCGGGAGTTCGCCCGGGCGCTGGCCCGCAAGGCCGAACAGGGCCTGCGGGTGCGGCTGCTGCTGGACGGGTTCGGCAGCCGGCTGATCGAGCCGGAGCTGCTGGACCTGATGGCGGCGGCGGGGGTGCGGATCTCCTGGTTCCGGCGTCCGGTGCGACTGTCGCCGTTCAAGCAGAACCACCGCTGCCACCGGAAGGTGCTGGTGGTGGACGGCCGGATCGCGTTCACCGGCGGCGTCGGCATCGCCGAGGAGTGGTGCGGGGACGCCCGGCACCCGGGCGAGTGGCGCGACACCCACGTGCGGGTGGTCGGCCCGGCGGTGGACGGCATCGCGGCGGCGTTCGCGCAGAACTGGGCGGAGTGCGCCCCGGGCACGCTGTACGACGAGGCCGACCGCTTCGAGGAGCACGAGCAGCCGGGCGGCGCCGTGGTCCAGGTGGTGCGGGGGTCGGCCGCCGTCGGCTGGCAGGACCTGCAGACCCTGATGCGGGTGGTGATCTCCTCCGCCGAGCAGCGGCTGCGGCTGGCCACCGCCTACTTCGCGCCCGACGACTACTTCGTCGACCTGCTGTGCGAGACGGCCCGGCGCGGGGTGGCCGTCGAGCTGCTGGTGCCGGGGCGGCACACCGACAAGCGGGTCTGCCAGCTCGCGGGCGAGCGCCACTTCGGGCGGCTGACGGCCTGCGGGGTCACGGTGTGGCAGTACGCGCCGACGATGATGCACGCGAAGGTGCTGACCGTGGACGGGGTGGTGTCGGTGGTCGGCTCGGCGAACTTCAACCGGCGCTCGCTGGACCACGACGAGGAGGTGGTGCTCGCCGTGGTCGACGAGGAGTTCACCGCCCGGCTGGACCGCGACTTCGACCGGGACCTGACCCGCAGCGAGGCCCTCGCCCCGGCCCGCTGGCACCGCCGCGGCCCCGCCCGCCGCGCCCTGGAGGCGGCCACCGCGCCGATCCGGCACTTCCTCTGAGCCCGCCGTGCAACGTCCGGTTCCGGGCTTCCCGGTGCGGTGGACCGCCCTTCCGGCGCGATCAGTGCGCGGAGCGAGTCGTTGATCCTGACGAGGCTGTCCCGGAGGTCGCACGGCGGGGTGGAGGCCGGGAGGGTGCCGCCGCCGTGGAGCCGGCCGGGGTTGCAGTCGTGGATGCCGACTCCTTCGGGGTCGGACGAATGCCCGTGCCCGGCACCGGTGGGGGACTGGTGCCGGGCACGGACGTTTCAGCGGGTCGTTCGTCTCAGAGCCGGAAGGGGTTGCCGCCCAGGGCGGCGAGGAGGTACCAGGCGGTGGCGCCGGTGTGCAGGGAGGCGTAGTACTTGTCGCCCTGTCCGGTGTCGAGGCCGTCGTGCGAGGAGGCGACGATGCCCTTGCCGTCGGTGTGGGGGGCCTGTGCCTGGGCCTTCTCCATGGCGGCCGTCAGCGCCGCGATGCCGGCCGCGTCACCGGGGGCGTTGCGGGCCTTGTAGGCGGCCAGGAGGTGGGCGGTGCCCTCGAACCAGACGCCGGTGGTGTCGACGGCGCTGAAGCTGACGCCGGTGAAGCCGTTGTCGGTGACGGCCATGCGTCCGGCGGCCCAGTCGGTGGTGCGGGCGTAGGCGGGATCGAGGGTGGCGAGGTAGGCCCAGGTCTGGACGTCCTCGGGGATGGCGTCCTCGTTGACGGTGACGCCGTCCAGTCCGGTGCCGGTCCACAGGTGGTTGTGGTCGTCGCTGATCATGGTCTTGACGAAGGCGAAGGCGTTGTCGGAGCGGTCCTTCCAGGTCTGGTCGCCGGTGAGCCGGCCCAGCATGGCGAAGAACGCGCCGACGTCGATGTTGTGCTCGGTGGCCTTCCAGGTCCGCTGGACCATGCCGCTGCCGTCCTCCTTCGTGGAGGTGTCGGCGTAGCCGCCGGTGTAGCCACCGGCGCCGCGGGTGTCGGCGGAGTTGGCCTGGATCCAGTTCGCGGCGCGCTTCGCGCCCTCCAGGTACCTGCTGTCGCCGGTGGCCTGGTAGAGGTGGGCGAAGGCCATCCCGGCCCAGGCCATGTTCCCCGTGTACACCGACCAGCCGCCGATGTAGGGGGTGCCGACCGGATAGTCCCGGCCCAGGGTGGTGACGAACGGGTCGGGCAGGTAGGACGCCCGGATCCGGCCGTCGTTCACCGGGTCGTGGTCCTGGGCGTACAGCAGGCTGTCGCCCAGGTCCTTGGCGTGGGAGACGTCGACCTCGGTCCCCTTCTTCAGGAGCGCGGCGATCGTCACGGCGTTGTCGTAGGTGAACGACGACTGGTACCCGGTGTCGCCGAAGGTGCCGCCGGGCCCGAAGTGGCCGCCGGTGTAGCTCTGCGGGATCCGGAGGGAGCCCGGGGAGCCGTGCTGGTCGATGGCATTCCGGAGGAAACCGGCGGCCTTGCGCGTCGAGTCGCTCGGGGCCATGGTGGCGACCGGGTTGTAGCTGACGATCTTGTCGATGAGAGCGCCGCCGGGGAAGTCCATCATCACGACACCGGTGCGGACCACCGGGGCGTGAACGTCCGGGCCCTCGTTGAGATAGGTCAGCAGGAACTCGTTGACGCCCTGACTGGTGCAGATCCCGGCGGCGCAGCCGCTGGCGACCGAGTAGGGGTAGGCCCCGGACGATCCTCCGCTGGTGTAGTTGATGTACAGCTTCTTGCCCTGGTCGGGGTCGCTGTTCTGACGGTCCAGATGCCGGCGCACGTAGTCGCGCTTGCTGGCGATGGCCATCATGTTGGGGACGCCGTACTCGTCCTGGAGAAAGCAGCCGTGGTAGGCGGAGTCGGTGTTGGTTCCGCAGCTCCCGCCAGCGAGGCTGTCGTCCTTGTTGGCGTTCAGGTCGGCAGCCTGCTTCAACCCCCAACCGAAGTCGCCGCCGCCCGGACCGTGGACCGCCGTCAGGACCACCTTGCCGCGGACGGCACCGAGCGTCGGGACCACGGTCTGGTGGTCCCGGACGACCGACTCGGGGTAGAACAGATCGGAGTTGTCCTCCAGGTATTTCTTGAAGAGGTTCTCCCGGTATTCGAACTTGGCATTGTCGGAGATAGGGACGGTGAGGAGATTTCCGTCCCCGTCGGGCTCGGGCGGCGTCACGACGTCCGTGAGGTCATCGGTGCACGAGACCCCCTGGCCGGTGCACTCTTCCTTGAGGTGGAGCAGCAGCGTCTCGTCGGGATGGCTCCTCAAGAATGTCCGGAACTGGTTGAAGGCGTCGCCCAGCATCGCGTGCTGATAGACCATCCCGTGATGGATGGCGTACGAGCCGGCGCGATAGGTGCCGCTCGGGTCGGTCTCCCCGCCGACGACCCTGACCCGTATGTCGAAGGCCCGGATGCCCGCTGCCAGCTGGTCGGCCAGGTTGCCGGCCTGGGTGGAGTCGCCCTCCTGGGTCTGGGTGGAGTCGCCGCCGAAGGTGGACAGCGACTCGTGGGTCCCGGGGATGGACATGGCGGCCAGATTCGTGCTGTCGGGAATGCTCTGCATCCAGTCCGGGCCGGCCTTGGCCGAGCTCAGGCTTTCGTAGGACGGGGTGCTCATCATGCTGTCCGCGTGCGCCGGGGCGGCCGTGGGCAGCGTCAGTGTCCCGAAGCCGAGCACCGCGGACAGCAGGGCGCCCGCAGTGGTTCTCCAATATCGGTTGATCGTGGTCTCCTCGATAGACGGGGCGCATCGCGCACGATGTCTCACCCGGATTTCGTCCTGGCCGGACGTCCGGGGTGGGTCAGCGTAGCCCACCTGCACGTCCTGGACCTTGCCCGATCGGTTCCGGTCCTTTCCCGTGCGGATCCACCGGACCGGCAACCCGGCGGGACGCCCCGCATGCAGGGTTTCGCCGATGTTCACCGGAAATCCATTGACAGCCGGACCGCCTTTCCCCGTGTGCAGCATTTGGCCGTGCCGCATCGAAATCACGCGCCCGGTCCGGTCAACTGCTTCGACCCCGGTTTCCGAGCGGTTCAGCGCGGCGCAGCGGGCCCGTGGCCGCACCGCACGCACCGCCGTCCCGGGAACACTCGGACGGGTGATCACCGGATCCGTCTGCTGGCCGCCGGACGATCCATGCCGGGGTTCCGACGGATTCCTCCGGGAATCCCCGGGAACCTCCGGATCCGTCCGCTTCTCCCGAACTCCCCGCGTGCGCACCGGGTTTGGGACGGCCCGGCCGGGCAAAGCGGCGCCCATGAGACGAACGACTTCGATCATTTCCGTGGTGGCGCACGTGCTCGCCGCCGTCCTGGTGATCTGGATCCTGCTGGACCTCTTCGAAGCCAACGGGGGCAATCCGCTGGTGAGTTGGTTCCACCGCGCCGCCGACTGGCTGTCCGCGTGGTCGCGCGGCCTGTTCACGGTCTCCGACCGCACCGGGCAGATCCTGCTCGACTACGGCATCCCGGCCGTGGTCTACGTCGCCCTCGGCAACCTGGCCACTCGCGGCCGGGCCCTCGACTGAGCGCGCGGCGCGGACGCGGAGGAGGCGACGATGACGGACGCACAGCGGGCCGGCGGTCCCCGGGTGGACCGGGCGGCGACGGCGGCCGGACGCACGGGCTTCGTGGCGCGGGGCGTGCTCTACACCCTGCTGGGGGTGCTGGCACTGCGGATCGCCTTCGGCTCCGGCGGCGAGGAGGCCGACCGGCAGGGGGCGCTGCACCAGGTCGCGGAGCAGCCGTTCGGCACGGCGCTGCTCTGGGCGCTGGCGGCCGGCTTCGCCGGCATGGCGGTGTGGCGGGCCTCGACGGCGGTGTTCGGCGAGGCCGGGGAGAAGAAGACCGGCTCCCGGCTGCTCTCGGCCGGGCGGGCGGTGTTCTACGCCTCGGTGGCCTGGGGCACCGGCGCGTACGCGGCGGGTACGGGCGGCGGTTCGGGCGGTTCGGGCGGTGACGCCTCCTCCCGGGACTGGACCGCGACCGCGCTCGGGTGGCCGGGCGGCCGCTGGGCGGTCGGCGCGGCGGGGCTGGTGCTGGCGGGCGTCGGCGTGGCGATCGGCGTCCGCGCGGTCCTGCGGCGCTTCCTGCGCAAGCTCGACACCGCCGCGATGCGGCTGCCCGTCCGGAAGGCCGTCACCGGTGTCGGAGTGGCGGGCAACCTAGCCCGCGGGGCGGTCTACACCGCCGCCGGGGCCTTCGTGGTGGTGGCGGCCGTCCGCTTCGACCCGGGGCGGGCCAAGGGCATGGACGACACCCTGCGCAGCTTCACGCAGACCGCGGCGGGCCCGTGGCTGCTGGTCGGGGTCGCGGCCGGGCTGGTGCTGTACGGCGCCTTCTCGTTCGCCTCGGCCCGCTGGCGCCGGTTCTGACGCCCGCCCGCCGGGGGCCCGGCGGGGTGCGGCAGACTCGTGGCCGACCGCCGCGCGCCGACACCCCGCCGAGGAAGCCCCGTTGACCCCGTACTCGCTCGCGTTCTACCTGGACGTCGTCACCACCGGCACCGTGCTGGGCGCCCGGCCCGGGGACTCCCCCGAGCGGGTCGCCGAGCTGCTCGGGACGGACTTCGCCGAGTACTCCTTCGACCCGCACCACCTGATCCGCGACTACGGCCTGACCGAGTTCCACTGGGACCGCGCCCGGCCCGGACTGCCTTGGTCGGGGCACCACTTCTCGCTCCAGGTGCACCGGCTGGCCCGGGTGGACCGGAGCACCGCCGACAGCGCCCTGCGGGCCCGGTACGGCCGTTTCGCGCCCCGGCTGCGCTTCGACAAGCTGCGGCGCCTGCTGGAGCGCCGGGGCGTCCCGCTGGTCGAGGTCCCCGAACTCCCGGCCAACGCCCCGTACTTCCGGACCTTCCGGCAGCCGGACTCACAGGTCTCGGTCACCTTCGTCGCCACCCACGGCCGCCACCGCACCCCGTCGGACCTCCGGATCGGCGACGTGTACAAACTCGGCCGGCCCGCGTTCTAGCGGACGGCGCCGGTGGCCCGGTGGCCGTGGGAGGTTGCCGGGAGCGGCGGGCGGCGTGACGCTGGAGACGGCTCGAAGATCCGTACGCGTCGGTTCGACCGCGGGTCCGCGCGCCGCACCGCTCCACACCCTGCCGCACCGCGCCGGCCCCACCGCGCTGGGCCGCCGGTCGGCCGCAGGGCGCCCGTCCGACAGTGGGATGTGGGTGACTTCCCCATGATCGATGCCAGAACTCATGCCGCCGCGCTGGCCGAGCACCGGGAGGGCCTGGCCGCGGCGCCGGTCGACCCCGCGCTGCGCCCGGCCCTGGACGGCCTGCTCGCCGAGGTGGCCGACCATCCTGCGGACGCCGCCCTCGGCAGCCTGCTGGACCACCTGCTCCAGCACGCCCAGTCGGACGGCCTGGAACTCGACCTGCTCGCCGAGGCCGCCGCGATGTGGACCGAGGGGCTGGACCTCTGCACGCGGATCGGTTCGGTGCGCGCCGACATCGAGGCCGCCCTCGCCGACCCGACGGCCCCGGACGCGGCGGCGAAGTACTGCGCGGCCACGGTGCGCCTGCGGGCGCTGGGCGAGGGGGTGCAGGGCAAGCACCTGGAGATCCAGGACCTGGGCCGACGGCTCGGCGAGATGCGGCACGTCCCGGAGCACCCGCGGCAGGGCGACGTCCCGCTGGACGCCTGGGGCTGGGGCGACGTCTTCCTGGCCCGGCGCACCGACGCCTTCGTCCGGACCGCCTTCGCCACGGCGAGCACCCCCGCCGCCCGGGCGACGGCCTTCGGCATCCTGTCCGGCCACACCGCGAACGCCAGCGGCTCGGCCTACCTGGGCAAGGTGGTCGGCGGGCCCCGGCGCAGCCACCGGTTCCGGGACCGGATCGCCCGAAACACCGTCGGCGCCTACCTCGCCCAACTGCGGCCGGAGGTAAGGGACTTCGGCCGACTCGCGGCCGAACTGCGGTACGACGACGCCCCCGAGGCCCGGCTGCCCGACGACACGGCGGCGTTCCTGGCCGAGGTGCTCGGGAAGACCTACGACCTGGGTCCGGCGGCGCCGCCGCCGGACCTCCAGCTCGGATACCGGCGCCTGGTACGGCAGTTGGAACTGCTCGACACCTTCCGGCAGCCGCCCCGGCCGGAGCCGCCCGCCGACGTGTTCGTCCGGAAGCTGTGGGCCGACCCGGCGAACCCGCCGACCCCGGTGATCACCACCGGGACCGCCACCCCGCCCGCCGTGGCCGGCTCCGGGCTCGGGCCGGCCTCGTACTCCGGGCCGGCGGTGCCCCCGTACCAGCGCCCGCCGACCGCGACGGACAGCACCCGGGACAGCGACAACCAGTGCGGCAGCTTCTGGCTGGGCGTGCTGGCGTTCCTCGCCTTCGCCGGGCTGCTGGGCGGCCCGTGCTGGGAAGAGTGGGGGCAGGGCAGGACCTGCACCTTCTGGAAGAAGCACGTGGCGGACAACTTCCAGCACGCGTTCGAGACCGGTCTCGGCCCGGAGGAGCAGGCGGCCCTCGCCTCGCAGTCCCAGCCCCTCACCCCGGCGGAGTTCGCCAACGGGGCCGGACTGGACCAGCTCACCCAACTGGTGGGTCAGTTGTTCGACTTCCAGATCCGGCTGTGGGAGGGCCTGCGGAAGGCCGGCGGCCACCTGGCCGGGTGCGGGGTGGCGGCGCCGGACGGTCGGCTGCGCTACCCGCTGTACCGGCAGTTCCTGAAGGTCCCGTCGAGCGGTGACAACATCACGCCGCACCGTCCCGAGGCCGATCCGGTGGCGGTGTTCTACCGCTACCCGCCGACCGCGCTGGAGGAGTCGTCCGACGGCGGCGAGGGGCTGCCGGTCGGCACCGACCCGGGCTGGCTGCTGCGGGAGTCCACCGCCGCGGCCACCGCCCTGTGGACCGGGATCGCCGAGGGCGCGCCCGGCGAGGCCAACCCGGACCTCGACGCCGACCGGTTCCAGCGCTACGGCTGCTGGGCCGCCGTCGGGTCGATCGACGACGACCCGGTGGACGTACGGGTCCTCGACTACGGCGAGACGTGAGGAGGGCGGCCATGCCCGCGCGGAACGACGGCCAGGAGCCGGAGGGGACCGGCGACGACCGGCCGTACCTGTTCGTCCACAGCTACCCGCCGCCGGTCCTGCCGGCCGGCTCCCACCCGGTCGACAACGGTGTGCGGCCGGTGCCGCCGGAGGTCTGCTGGTACCTGTGCTCCGGCATCCAGCCGCTCACCGCCTTCCGGCCGGGGGCGGAGCTGACCGTCCAGGTGACGGTCGGGAACTGGCAGGGCGGCAACAGCGAGTCGATCGCCTACCTGGGGCTGTGGTGGTCGCCCCCCGTCAGCGGCCCGCTCGTCCCGGACGCCGACAAGTTCCTCGGCTTCACCACCGTGGAGGTGCCGCCGCACGGCGGGCAGGCAGTCTCCGACCCGCTGACCGGGCTCGTCCCCGCGAACGCCGGCGACCACGTCTGCCTGCTGGCCAAGGTCTGGCACCCGCTCGACCCGCCGGGCACGAACATCGCCGACCCCGTCAACGACCGGCACTGGGCGCAGCACAACCTCGTCGCCCTGCCGTCCGGCGGCACCGGGACCCTCCCGTTCCTGGCGTCCAACCCGCTGCCGGAGCCGGTCGACTGCTTGATCGGCGTGGGGCCCGTCCCCCCGTCGCGCCGGGGGGCCTTCCGCCTCGACGGCGACCCGCAGCCGGTGGAGGCCGAGGCCCGGCTGCTGGTGCTCACCGACCGGGACGGGCGGGAACTGGCCCGCCACGAGGGCGAGTTGTCCTGCGTGCTCACCCTGGATGGCGGGGAGCGGCGGCCGTTGGAGGTCACGATCGATCCCGGGCCGGTGGTGGCCGGGACGTTCGCGCCGTTCGAGATCGTCCAGTACCGGTCCGGCGGGGAGGTCCCGGTCGGCGGGATCGGCATCGCGTTCACCGGCGGCTGAGCCCCCGGCCCGACCCGCGACCGGGGCCCGGGCCGACCTCGTGGGTCCGGATGGCCCCGGGGCGGTCGATGGTGGCGTCCTGGCCGGTCGGGGCGGGGGTGGTCGGCTGCGCCGCGGGGGACGGCGGTCGATGGACCGCCCGGTCGGGCGGCCCTGTCCTGCTGGCGGTCTCCGCGCGTGACCGGCACCGCAGGCGTGTCCGGTCGGGGGCCGTCCGTTCGCGCCGACCCCCGCCGCCCGCCCGCTCCCATCCGGTCCTGCTGGCTCCTGCCCGGTTCGCCGCGACGGTTCGGCCGTCCGCCGCCGGAGGCCGCCCCGGTCACGGGGCCTCCCGTCCGGGTGGGGCCGGCACGGGGGTGCCGTCGGGCCCGAGGGTCCAGCCGGGCGGCAGGAGCACCTCCGGGCGGGTGCTGGCGGGGGTGCCGGGGTCAGTGCGCGGGACGGAGGCCCGCAGCTGCGTCTCGCCGAGGCCGTGCCGGTCGTGGAGCAGCCGGACGTGCTGCAGCAGGGCCGCGCGGTCGGCGAACCGGCCGACCGGGTGCCGCTCCCGGCCCGCGTACGGGTCGGCGTGGCGGCGCTGCTCCTCGTCCTGCTTGCGCTTGCGCTTCCGTTGTCCCGGCACGGGGCACACCCTGGCGGTTCGCGGCGGGCGGGGCAATCGGTCTGTGGCGGACGGTTCCGGCCGGAGGCCGAGGGTGCCGGTGCGCACGGAAGTGCGATGCGCCGCCTCGGGGTCGGGTGGGCGGGGTGGCTTGTAGGCTCGTGGAGAAAGGTTTCTTTTTCTGGAGGGGGCCCCGGTGCACGCCCGTCGCTGGACAACGGTGGTTGCTGCAGTCGTCGTACTGAGCAGCCCGACGCTCGCGTACGCCCGCGGCGGAGGCGGCAGCCACGGCTTCAACGGCGGTGGGGGCGGGGGCGGCAGCCGCGGCGGCGGTGGCGGTTCGCACGGGTGGACGGGCGGCGGGGTCGGCTTCGTGCACGGTTTCGGGGCGGGCAGCGGCGGGGGCGGCGGGTTCCTCGTGCTGCTGGTGATCGTGGCGCTGCTGGTCCTGTTCCTGTGGCTGCGGCACCGGCGCCGGAAGGCGAAGCAGGCGGCCGGGCTGAACACGGTCTCCGACCGGGCGGCGCACCGCGCCGACGAGCAGGCCCGGGAGCGCGCCGCCCAGGTCGGGGCCCGGGTGGACGCGCTCGCCGAGACGGACCCGACCTTCGAGCGCACCGCGCTGGAGCAGCGGGCCGGGTGGCTGTACACCACCGCCCAGCAGGCGTGGACCCGGAACGACCGGGGGATGCTGCGGCAGATCCTGTCCCCGGTGCTCTACGGCAAGTGGGCCGAGGAGCTGGACGACTACGCGTCGCGCGGCGAGGTCAACGTGGTGGAGATCGTCTCCGGCCCGGTGGTCGAGCTGGTCGACGTCGCCAACCGCGCGGGCGAGGTGAACGACACCGTCACCTTCCGGATCACCGCGACGCTCAACGACTACGTGCGCCGCGCCGACGGGGCGGACGTCGCGCGCAAGGACGGTTCGACCGACCCGGTCGAGTACTGGACGCTGCGCAAGAACGAGGCCGGGGAGTGGATCGTCTCCTCGATCGAGCAGGCGGCCGAGGGCGCGCACCACCTGACCGCCGCGATCGAGACCGACGGCTGGGACCAGCGGGAGGTCGCCCGCGAGGCGGTGCTGGAGGTGGCCGGGAAGACCGCGGTCCGGGGCGCGGGCGACCTGCTGTCGCTCACCAACATCTCGTGGAGCACGGACGCCGACGCCGCCGTCGGCGACCTGAGCGTGCTCGACGGCCGGTTCGACCGGGCGGTGCTGGAGGTCGCGGTCGAGCGCTTCCTCGAAGAGTGGGTGCTCAACGACGGCAGCCTGGACTTCACCTCCGTCCGCACGCCGAACCGGACCGTGCTGCGCAACGCCGTCGTCAAGTCCGTCACGGTGCGCTCACTGCTCTCCCGCGACCCGATCGTCTTCCGGGTCGCGGTCGCCGCCGAGGGCGTCTACTACGAGGTCGACCGGCGCAGCGAGCAGGTGCTCCGCGGCGACGCCCACGCGCGCCGGCCGCTCGCCTTCGCGTTCGACCTCCGGATGGACGACGCCTCGGCCGACACCTGGACCGTGGTCGCGGCCGAGGCGGAGCAGTAGGCGCGTCCTCAAGCGGTGACGGCGGTGACGGCGGTGACGGCCGCGCCGAGGTGCGCGGTGAGGAAGGCGGCCGCGCGGTCGAGGGCGGCGTCGGCCTCCTCCAGGCGGCCGTAGTGGTGCTGGAAGACGTGCGGGAGGTTGCCGCCGATCTCCAGGGTGACGTCCACGTCGGCGGCGCCCGCGCGGGCGGCCAGGCGGACGGCGTCGTCCAGGACGAGTTCGTTGGCGCCGACCTGGATCAGCAGCGGGGGCAGGCCGGTGAGGTCGGCGTACAGCGGGCTGGCCAGCGGGTTCTCCGGGTCGGCCGCGCCGAGGTAGTGCGCGGCGTAGGCGCGGAGGTCCGCCTCGGTGAAGATCCGGTCGGCGTCCGCCTTGGTGCGCAGGCTCCCGCCGCGCAGGGCGAGGTCGACCCACGGGGAGAACAGCACCACGGCGGCCGGCTGCGGCAGGCCCGCCGCGCGAGCGGCGAGCAGCGTCGCCAGGGCCAGGGCGCCGCCGGCCGAGTCGCCGGCCAGCACCAGGGTGCGCGGGTCGGTGCCGGTGGCCAGCAGTTCGCGGTAGGCGGCCAGGCCGTCGTCCACGGCGGCCGGGAAGACGTGCTCGGGGGCGAGCCGGTAGTCCAGCGAGACCGCGTGCAGCCCGGCGCGGCGGGCGAGTTCGCCGGCCAGGCCGGCGTGGGTGTCGGGCGAGCCGACCAGGTAGCCGCCGCCGTGCAGGTAGAGCAGGCGGCCGGGCCCGGCGGTCCCGGCGGGCGCCAGCTCCAGGGCGGGGCGCCCGCCGAGGGCGGTCCGGCGAACGGCGACGTCCTCCAGGGCGGGGCGGGTGAGGGCGGCCGCGAAGCCGGCCCGCTGCTCCTCGGCGGTGGGCGGGGTCACGGGCCGGGGGCGGGAGCGGTACGCGGCGTTCAGGTGCTCGCGCTGCTGGCGGGACATGGCGGCCTCCGGGGGTTCGAGGTGCGAAACTTGATTCCGTGGAATCCTTCTGCTCGATCCAACCACATTCCCCGGAAGATGATTCCAAGGAATCTATTGGAGGTGCTGTGACCCGCATCACTCCCCTCTTCGCCGACCTGGTCCGGGTCGAGACCCGGCTCTACAACGCGGTCGGCGCCCGGCTGCGCGAGGAACTCGGCCTGAGTCTGGGCCAGTTCGAGTTCCTGGAGGTGATCGACCGGGTGCCGGACTGCCGGGTGCTGGACCTGGTCGGCGAACTCGCCATCACCGTCGGCGCCGTCAGCAAGGCGGTCGACCGCCTGGTCGAGGCCGGCTGGTGCCGCCGCGAGGCGCACCCCCAGGACCGGCGCTCCTCGCTGCTCCGCCTCACCCCCGAGGGCGCGGAGCGCCTGGCCGCCGGGCGCCCCGTCATCGAAGGCGCCCTCCGCGCCCTCACCGCCTCCGTCCCCCCCGCCGAGCTGGCCCGGCTCGCCGGCACCCTGTCCGCCCTCCGCACGGCCCTGGAGGCCGGACCCTGCGACGGCGCCCCGGCGGGCCCCTGACGGCAGGCCCTTGGCGGCGGGCCCCTGACGGCGGGTCAGGAGGCGATGCCGAGCTGGCGCAGCAGGGTCTGGTTGTCCTCCAGGTGCCAGTCCTCGGTGATCCGGGCGCCGGGGGCGTGCTGGATGTCGATCGCGTTGAACTCGACGGGCTGACCCTGGCCCCGGTGGCCGTCGAAGGTGCCGGTGAAGTGGCCGCGGAAGACCAGCCGGGCGGTGATCTTCTCGCCGGCGATCACCACGTCGGACAGTTCGCAGGTCAGGTCCGGCACGGCGGCCCGGAACGCCTGCGAGGCGAAGGCCGGCCCGGTCGGCCCCTGCGGGCGGCCGGCGGGCAGGGTGTTGTCCCGGAAGGCGGGGTCGACGGCGGCGTCCAGGTACTCGGTGCGGCCGGTGTTCCAGAAGGTGTAGAGCTGCTGGGTCAGCCGCACCAGCTCGGCGGCCCGCCGCTCGCCGAGCGCCCGGTCCACGGTCAGCGCCTTCGGCTGCACCAGCTCCGGCGAGCGGTCCACCAGCCGCTGCGGCCAGGCCCGGTCGGTGCGGTGCCGGTCGGCCCGGCGGTCGGTGTCGCGGGCCTGCGCGGCCGCGGTGGTGCCGGCGGCCAGGGCGGTCGCGGCGGTGAGGGCGAGAACGGCGCGGAGCGCGGTGGCGGTACGGAAACGCACGGGGATCCCCTTCGAAGGCAGGTGCGGGAGCAGTCGGCGGGACCGCCCCGCCGCCCCTCGACCCTCCCCCGAACCGACCCGATAGGGCCAAGGCATGTTTTCGACCGTTCCCATGAAGGTCCTTCATGACCACGCCGGAGCCCGGGCGTCCGCGCCGACGGCGGCCCCAGCCGACGGCCCCGGCGGCCCCGACCGGCCCCGACCGGCCCCGACCGGCCCCGGCCGGGCGTCAGTGCCCCGCGGCACGATGGCGGCCATGGAAACCGAGCTGCTCGTCGATGTCTGGAAGCGCCTTCTCCTCGACCCCCGCGCCTCGTGGGTGCTGTTCGCCCACGGCACCTGCGTGGTGCTGCCCGCCCCCGAGGGCGACCTCGCCGAGCAGGCCGTGCGGCTGCTCGGCGAGGTCGGGCCGGTGCACGTGGGCTCCGCGGCGGCCGACTTCGGCGTGATCGACGTCGAGGGCGCCGACGGGTGGGTGGTCACCGGCCACCACGACGACGTCCTCACGTACGTCGGTCCCGAGGAGCCCGGGGGCCGGGAGCAGTTGGCCGTCGGGCTGTGCGGGCGCGCCAAGCGCCACCTGGACGGCACCGAGCTGCGGGTCGTCCACGTCGAGGACCGGCGCGACTCCTCCCCCGCCTGAGCGACCGCCCCGGAGCGGGCGTCCCGGAGCCGGGGCCCGGAGCCGGCGTCCCCGGCGCACCCGCGCCCGACGGGGTGTCAGCGACCTTCCCGGGCGGGGGCATTGCCCGGCGCGGTCGGGGTAGACGCGGGGCGGCCCCGGTCCGGGGCCGGAGTGCGTGGAGGACGGAGGCGATCATGGGGATCGGTGGATGCATCATCCTGCTGGCGGTGGGGGCGATCCTGGCGTTCGGGGTGGACTGGCACCTGGCGGGCGTCAACCTGACGGTGGTCGGTGTGGTGCTGATGGCGGCGGGGCTGGTCGGCGTCGTGGTGTACGCCCGGGTGCTGGGCCGCCGCCGCTACCTGGGCCGGGGCGTGGACGAGGTGGTGGTCGAGGAGCACCGGCATCACGACGTGCTCTGAGGCACCGACGCCTCGGGTACCCGCCACGAGGGCACCCACACGGAGGGTACGCGCACGAACGGCGCCGTTCCGCCAGCGGGCGGGCGGCGCCGTCGGCGTGTCCGGGGCGCTCGCGGCGGCGCGCGGGCGTTCCCGGCCCGCATTGCGGTGCGGTAACGCTGCCGGGCCCGCCCCTTGACCGGGTTTCGGCGCGATTGCATACTCACTTCCCGACGGTTAATCGATTAAACAGGGCGACGGCACGGGGGGTGGGCGATGGCTCGGGTGCGGATGTCGGACGTCGCCGCCGCGGCGGGGGTGTCGACGGCCACGGTGTCGATGGTGCTGAGCGGGGCGGGCAGCGACCGCATCTCGGCGCAGACCCAGGCGAAGGTCCGGGAGGCGGCCGAGGCGATCGGCTACGCGCCCAACTCGGTGGCCCGCAGCCTGCGGACCAGGCGGACCAGGATGATCGGGCTGATCTCCGACACCATCGCCACCACCCCGTTCGCCGGGCGGATGCTGGCGGGCGCGAACGACGCGGCCCGCGCGCACGGCCACCTGGTGGTGCTGGTGGACACCGACGGCGACCCGGCGCAGGAGCGGCAGGCGGTCGAGGCGCTGACCGGGCAGCGGGTGGACGCGATGGTGTACGCCCGGATGTGGCACCAGGTGGTGGATGCCCCGGCCGGGCTGGCCGAGGGCAGCGTCTTCCTGGACTGCCGCCCCGCGCACGGGAGTTGGCCGGCCGTGGTGCCGGACGACCGGGCGGGCGGGGTGGCCGCGACCCGGGAGCTGGTGGCGGCCGGGCACCGGCGGATCGGCTACCTGGACGCGCCGCGCGGCGCCGGGGTGGTGGCCTCCGGGCTCCGGTACGAGGGCTACCTGCAGGTGCTGGCCGAGGCGGGCCTCACCGCCGATCCGGCACTGCACGCGCACGGCGAGACCGACGCCGGGGGCGGCCGGGCCGCCGCCGGGGAGCTGCTCGACCTGCCGGCCGACCGCCGGCCGACCGCGCTGTTCTGCTTCAACGACCGGATGGCGATGGGCGCCTACACCGCCGCCCACCACCGCGGGCTGCGCATTCCGCAGGACCTGTCGATCGTCGGCTACGACGACCAGCAGCTGATCGCCGCCGAGCTGGACCCGCCGCTGACCACCGTGGCGCTGCCGCACTACGAGATGGGGCGGTGGGCGATGGAGGTCGCGCTGGGCGAGCGGGCGGCCGACCCGGCCGTACCGCACCGGATGCCGTGCCCGGTGATCCGCCGGAGCTCGGTCGGTCCGCCGCCGCCTCCGCCGGAGGGCTGACAGCGGCGGCGAACTCCTCGCATTACCACGGCAGTTGGCCCTGCCGTGGATCGAGAACCACGGGCGGCGGTCGGCGCCGCCGCCCGGCACACGGCAGTTGGCGCTGCCGTCGTACACCGGCAGTTGGCACTGTCGGTATTTCCGAACAACCGCACGGCAGTTGGCGCTGCCGTTCACTCGGGGACCGGCTTGGCGGTCGACCCCCGGAAAGGGACCACCTGTGCGCAATCCCCTCGTGATGGTAGCAGCGGCGAGCCTGCTGGGTACGGTCGCGCTCACCGGCTGTGCGCGGGCCGGCCAGGACGGCGCGGCCGCCGACGGCGGGCCGACCCGGATCACCATGTGGACCCACTCGGCGGGCAACCCCGGCGAACTGGCCGTCTACCAGCAGATCATCGACGACTTCAACGGCTCGCAGCAGAAGTACCAGGTCGTCCAGCAGAACTTCCCGCAGGGCTCGTACAACGACGCGGTCACCGCGGCGGCCGCCGCCCACAAGCTGCCCTGCCTGATCGACATGGACGGCCCGATCATGCCCAACTGGGCCTGGGCCGGCTACCTGCAGCCGCTCGGGCTGCCGACCGCGCTGACCGACTCGCTGCTGCCGACCGCCGTCGGCCGGTACAAGGGCACCGTCTACTCCGCCGGCTACTGGGACGCCGCGCTGTCGGTCTTCGCCCGCAAGTCGGTGCTGGAGAAGAACGGCATCCGCATCCCGACCGTCGAACAGCCGTGGACGCTGGCCGAGTTCGACGCCGCGGTCGGCAAGCTGAAGGACGCCGGCTACCGCACCCCGCTCGACCTGGGCGCCGCCGACAAGGGCGAGTGGTGGAGCTACGCCTACTCGCCGATGCTGCAGAGCGCCGGCGGCGACGAGATCGACCGCTCCGGGCTGAAGACCGCCCAGGGCGCGCTGAACGGGCCGGAGGCGGTGTCCTTCTTCGGCTGGTTCCAGCAGGCGTTCAAGAACGGCTGGGCCAACAGCGACGGCCCGGTCGGCAACCAGAACTTCATCGACGACAAGGTCGCGCTCAGCTACACCGGCGTGTGGAACGCCAAGGACGCCCTCGACAAGGTCGGCTCCGACCTGCTGATCCTCCCGCCGGTCGACTTCGGCAAGGGCGCGAAGATCGGCGGCGGCTCCTGGCAGTGGGGCATCTCGGCGGGCTGCGGCAAGGAGCAGTCCGAAGGCGCCCGGAAGTACCTGGAGTTCAGCTTCCAGGACAAGTACCTCACCCGGTTCGCCGACAGCCAGGTGGTCATCCCGGCCACCGCGGGCGCCACCGCCGCCTCCAAGTACTTCGGCCCGAACGGCGCGCTGCGCCAGTTCGCCGTCCTGTCGCAGAAGTTCGCGCTGGCCCGCCCTGCCACCCCCGGCTACCCGGTGGTCTCGACCAGCTTCGAGAAGGCGGCGAAGGACATCATGAACGGCGCCCCCGTCAAGCCCGCCCTGGACGCCGCCGTGCAGGCGATCGACAGCGACATCAAGTCGAACAACGGCTACGGCAACTGACGGCCACGGCAACTGACGCGGCGGCGGACGGCGGCCGGGCGGCCCGCACCCCCGCCCGGCCGCCGGACCCCGCCGCCGGAAAGGCATCACCCCCCATGACCCCCGTACCCCCTGCGGCCCCCGCCCGGGGCCCGTCCCGGCGCTCCACCCGGCGCGGCGAGACCGCCGCCGGCCTGGCGATGGTCTCGCCCGCGGTCCTGCTGCTGCTGGCGTTCCTGATCGTGCCGGTGCTGCTGGGCTTCGCCCTGTCCTTCACCAACGCCCGGCTGGTCTCCCCGGAGCCGCTGCGCTTCGTCGGCCTGGACAACTTCGTCCGGGCGTTCACCGTCGACCCGGCGTTCTTCCGCTCGCTGGCCAACACCTTCGCCTTCGCGGCGGTCGTGGTGCCGGTGCAGGCCGGGTTCGGCCTGCTGCTGGCGCTGCTGGTGAACCAGAAGATCCGCGGCGTCACCGCGTTCCGGGTGATCTTCTTCATTCCGGTGGTGACCTCGATCGTCGTGGTGTCGATCCTGTGGAAGTTCATGTACCAGCCGAACGGCGTGGTGAACTCCTTCATCGACTCGGTCACCTTCGGCGCCTGGCAGGGCACCGCCTGGCTGAACAACCCGCACACCGCGCTGTTCGCCATCATCGTGCTGTCGATCTGGCAGGCCGTCGGCTTCCACATGCTGATCTGGCTGTCCGGCCTGCAGACCGTCCCGGCCGAGCTGTACGAGGCGGCCCGGATGGACGGCGCCGGCACCTGGCGGCAGTTCAAGGACGTGACCTGGCCGTGCCTGCGCCCGACCAGGATCTTCGTCCTGATCACCATCACCATCGCCGCGCTCGGCCTGTTCGTGCAGATCGACGTGATGACCCAGGGCGGCCCGGTCGACTCCACCACCACCCTCGTCCACCACGCGGTGCTGACCGGCTACCGCCAGCAGCAGATCGGGTACGGCTCCGCGCTGTCCCTGGTCTTCTTCGTGATCGTGCTCGCCGTCGCGCTGATCCAGCGCCACCTCACCCGCGACAAGGACTGACCCATGGCCGAGAGCGTACGCGCGCCGCGGGCGCGCACCGGGGCGACCGAGCGGCAGCTGCGCCGCCGGCGCCGGGTGTGGTCCTACCTGGTGCTGGTCGGGCTGGCGGTGTTCTTCCTGTTCCCGCTGGTGTTCATGTTCGTCTCCAGCCTCAAGCCGGACGGGCAGTTGCTGTCCGACATCGGCGGCTGGCGGGCGTTCCTGCCGGTCGGCGACATCGGTGCCGACAACTACCGGGCGGTCTTCGACCGGGTGCCGGTGGGCCGGTTCCTGCTGAACTCGCTGTTCGTGACGGTGGCGATCGTCGGCCTCGGACTGGTCGTCAACTCGATGGCGGGCTTCGCGCTGTCCCGGCTGCGCTGGCGCGGCCGGGGCCTGGTGACGGCCGTCGTGATCGCCACCCTGATCGTCCCGTTCGAGACCATCGCGGTGCCGCTGGTGTACTGGGTCGCGCACCTGCCGATCGTGTTCCTGCAGGACGGCGCGGTGGTCTGGGACATCGGCTGGCTGGACGGCTACCAGGTGCAGATCCTGCCGTTCGTGGCGAACTCCTTCTCGATCTTCCTGTTCAGCCAGTACTTCTCCACCATCCCGACCTCGCTGGACGAGGCGGCCCGGATCGACGGCGCCGGCTGGTTCACCGTCTACCGCCGGATCGTCGTGCCGCTGTCCGGCCCGGCCTTCGCCACCGTGGCGATCCTGACCTTCCTGCCCGCCTGGAACCAGTACCTGTGGCCGACCATGGTGGTCCAGGACGAGAAGCTGCGCCCCGTCATGGTCGGCATGCAGTACTTCTTCCAGGACAACCCGGCCTGGGGCGAGGTCATGGCGTACACGTCGATGATCACGCTGCCGGTGCTGGTGGTCTTCCTGGCCTTCCAGCGGGCCTTCGTCAGCAGCGTCGCCGCGAGCGGCGTCAAGGGCTGACGCCCTCCTCCCCTCTCCTCTCCCCCGTGCCGACCCCGCCGCCCACCGCGGCCGAGGGTCCGCGCGGCCTGCCCGAAAGGCCCCCATGTTCGCGCTGCCCGACTCCTGGGTCTGGGACTTCTGGTTCGCCGACGACGGCGAGCGGCACCACCTGTTCTTCCTGTACGCCTCGCGCGCCCTGCACGACCCGGAGGCCCGGCACTACCGCGCCTCGATCGGCCACGCCGTCTCCACCGACCTGACGCACTGGACCCGGGTCCCCGACGCGCTGGTCCGCGCCGACGCCCCCGCCTTCGACGACCTCGCCACCTGGACCGGGTCGGTGGTGCGGCACCCGGACGGCACCTGGTTCCTGTTCTACACCGGCTCCACCCGCGCCCCCGGCGGCAAGAACGTCCAGCGGATCGGCTACGCCACCTCCGACGACCTGACGACCTGGCACAAGTGCGGCGCCAACCCGGTGCTGAGCGCCGACCCCGCCCACTACGAGACCCTCGACAGCGGGCAGTGGCACGACGAGGCGTTCCGCGACCCGTGGGTCTTCCCCGACCCGGACGGCGACGGCTGGCACATGCTGATCACCGCCCGGGCCACCACCGGCCCGGCCTTCGAACGCGGCGTCGTCGGCCACGCCGTCTCGCCCGACCTGCGCCACTGGGAGCTGCGGCCGCCGCTGTCCGCGCCCACCGCGGACGGCTTCGGCCAACTGGAGGTCACCCAGACCGAGATCGTCGACGGCAAGCCGCTGCTGCTGTTCTCCTGCCTGGCCGAGCACGCCTCCGACCGGCGCCGCGCCACCGGCACCCGCGGCGGCATCTGGGCCGCCCCCGCGGAGAGCCTGCTCGGGCCGTTCGACCTCGACGCGGCCCGGGAGGTCACCGACGACCGCTACTACAGCGGCAAGCTGGTCCGCCGCCGCGACGGGTCCTGGGCCCTGCTGGCCTTCCACCACACCGGCCCCGACGGCGGCTTCGCCGGCGGGGTGAGCGACCCGATGCCGGTGGCCTGGGACGGCCACCGCCTGACCGTCGAGAACCTGAACAACCATCTCGCACCAGCAAACTGACGGATCGTCACCTCCCCCACCCAGGAGTCGAGCATGACCCCGCGCTCCTCGCTCCACCGGCCCCGCCACGCCCTGCGGCTCGGCCTCGCCGCCCTGTGCGGACTGCTGCTGACCGCCGCCGCCGTGGTCGCCCCGGGCCGGGCCGCCCCCACCCCGGCCCGGGCGGCGGACAGCTACCGGTCCCGCTACCACTTCACCGTCCCCGACCGCTGGAAGAACGACCCGCAGCGGCCGGTCTGGTTCGACGGCGCCCTCCATTACTACTACCTCTACAACGCCGACTACGGGCAGGCGATCGGCACCGCCTGGCGGCAGGCCACCAGCACCGACGGCGTGGCCTTCCACGACCAGGGCGTGGCCGCCCCGAAGCAGAGCAACGCCAACTACGACCTGTGGTCCGGCTCCGCGGTCGTCGACACCGGCAACACCGCCGGGTTCGGCGCGAACGCCGTCGTCGTGCTGGTCACGCAGATGGACCACCCCACCCCCGCGCAGATCGCCGACGCCTCCGGCCCGCAGGCCCAGTTCCTCTGGTACTCCACCGACGGCGGCCGCAACTTCCGCCCCTACGGCGACACCCCGGTGCTGCCCAACGGCGGCCGCAAGGACTTCCGCGACCCCAAGCTGGTCTGGGACGGCGACCGGCACCGCTGGGTCGCGCTGCTCGCCGAGGGGACGAAGGTCAGCCTCTGGACCTCGCCCGACCTGAAGCACTGGACCTGGGCCTCCGACTCCACCCACCCCGGCCTGGGCACCCTGGAGTGCCCCGACCTGTTCCGGCTGCGCGCCGACGACGGCACCCTGCACTGGGTGCTGGGCGCCAGCGCCAACGGTTACCTGACCGGCGACCCCAACACCTACGCCTACTGGACCGGCGACTTCGACGGCACCTCCTTCACCCCCGACCGGGCCGCCCCGCAGTGGCTCGACCACGGCTTCGACTGGTACGCGGGCGTCAGCTGGGAGGACCCGGCCGCCCCGCTCGACCACCGGTACGCCACCGCCTGGCTGAACAACTGGACCTACCCGTACACCACCCCGACCTGGGCCGCCGACGGCTTCGACGGCACCGACGCGATCACCCGGCAGCTCGACCTGAAGCACTACCCCGACGGCTACGCGCTGGCCTCCCGCCCCGCCCCGGCCCTCGCCGGGCACGCCGCCCGGACCCTCGACCTGGGCACCGTGCAGGTGAACGGCCTCAGCACGCTGCCCTACCGGGGCACCGCGTACCGGCTGGACGCCGACGTCAGCTGGAGCGCCCTGGACAACCTCGGCGTCCAGCTGCGGGTCTCCGCCGACGGCACCCGGCACGCCGACGCCGGGATCTACCACGACTACAGCTACCTGAATCGCCGTCAGACCGGCAACCCGTCCCCGGACGGCGCGCACCTGGAGTCGCACGCCCCGTGGGACCCGGCCCGCACCACCGCGCACCTGACGGTGCTGGTCGACCGCACCAGCGTCGAGTACTTCGTCGACGACGGCCGGTACGTCCACTCCGACGAGGTGTTCGCCGACCCCGCCGACGACGGGCTGAAGCTGTTCACCGCCGGCGGCCCCGCCACCTTCGCCCACCTCACCGTCACTGAGTACGCCGACCTCGCCCAGCGGCCCGCCCGGCTGCTCGCCGACTTCGAGGGCGGCGGCTACGCCCCCGGCTGGACCGGCACCGGCGACCTGGCCGGCACCGCCCCCACCGCCGAGCAGCTGCCCGGCACCGTCGGCGCGGCCGTCCTGGACACCTTCGCCGGCCGCGACAGCGCCACCGGCACCCTCACCTCGCCGCCCTTCACCCTGGACCGCGACCACCTGCACCTGCTGGTGGCCGGCGGCAACCACCCGCTGGGCGCACCCGGCGCGACCGCCGTCAGCCTGCTGGTCGACGGGCAGCCCGTGCGCACCGCGACCGGCGCCGACAGCGGGGCGCTGCGCCCCGTCGACTGGGACCTGACCGACCTGCGGGGGCGCACCGCGCAGTTGCAGGTCCGGGACGACGCGACCGGCGGGTGGGGGCACCTGATGGTCGACCAGGTGGTGCTGAGCGACTGACCGTCCGTCAACCCCTCGGGCGGCGCGTCCGGTTGCCGGGTGCGCCGCCCGACCCCCATTCTCGACACTCACCTTCCGACACCGATCCAGGAGCAGCCGAGCGCCATGGCAGAGCCCACCCCGACGGAGACCGAGTTCCTCGTCATCGGCGAGTGCGTCGCCGACATCGTCCGCGTCCCCGGCCGACCGGACCAGCCGCACCCGGGCGGCAGTCCGGCCAACGTCGCCTACGGGCTGGCCCGGCTGGGCCGGTCGGTGACCCTGCTGACCCAGCTCGGCGCCGACCCGTACGGCGAGTTGATCCGCCGTCACCTGGCGGCGGGCGGGGTCGTGGTGCGGACGGACGGGCGGGCGGTGGCGACGCCGACGGCGGTCGTCACACTGGACGCGGAGGGGCGGGCCGCGTACGCCTTCGCGGTGGAGTGGAGCCTGGGCCCGGTGGCGGTGCCGGCCGCCCGGCACGTGCACCTCGGGTCGCTGGCCTCGGTGCAGGCGCCCGGCGCGGCGGTGGCCCGGCAGCTGCTGCGGACGGCGCGGGCGGCCGGGGCCACGGTGTCCTACGACCCGAACGTGCGGCCCGCGCTGTTCGGCGAGCACGCGGCGGGCGTCGCGGCGGTGGAGGAGTGCGTGGCGCTGAGCCACCTGGTCAAGGCCAGTGACGAGGACCTGGCCTGGCTGTACCCGGGCGTGCCGGTCCGGGAGAGCGCGGCCCGCTGGCTGGCGCTCGGCCCGGCGGCGGTGGTGGTGACGCTCGGCGGCGCGGGCGCGTTCGCGCTGAGCGCCGACGGGGAGGTCCGGGTCGCGGCGCCGCCGACCGCCGTGGTGGACACCGTCGGCGCCGGGGACTCCTTCATGTCGGCGGTGCTGGCCTCGCTCGACCCGGCCCGCCCCGGCCCGGCCGAGCTGGCGGCGGCGCTGCGGACGGCCGCGGCGGCGGCCGCGGTCACGGTGTCCCGGGCCGGGGCCAACCCGCCGACCGCCGCCGAACTAGCCGCCGCCGTGGCGCTTCCGACCGGGCATGAGGTTAGATGAGGCAAACCTAAGTACCCTGGGGCGGGGGCCCGGGGCGGGTCCGCGGGGAGCGGGACGGGAGAAGCATGTCGATCGACGGCCTGGACGGCAGGCGGCCGCACGGCGAACTGGTCGCCGACGTACTGGCGGCGCTGTGGGCGGCGGGGCGCCCGCTCACCGCCCAGGAGGTGAAGGCCGCGCTCGGCCGACCGCTGGCCCGCACCACCGTCGCCACCACGCTCGCCCGCCTGCACGAGAGCGGGCGGCTCACCCGGACCCGCCCCGGCCGCTCCTTCGCCTACGCCCCGGTCGCCGACGCCGCGGGCCTGGCGGCCGGCCGGATGCGCCGCGAGCTGGAACGGGAGCCGGACCGCGGGCTGGTGCTGCGCCGCTTCGTCTCCGCCCTCTCCGCCGAGGACGAGAGCGCCCTGCGCGCCCTGCTCGACGAGGCGGACCGGGCCTCCTGACGCCCCCTCACCCCGTTGGGTCCGGGGGCGGGCGAACGAGGCGGGCCCGGGGCGGGCGGACGACATCGATGTAGACCGGCGGCCCTCCCGCTCACTAGAGTGAGGGCACCTTCACCTCACCGGCCCCGCCCCGTCGCGGTTCCGGCCTGCCGCCGTGCCCGCGGTCCGGCCGTCGGCGCCGGGAGCGTGCCACCCCGTTCCCGTTCCCGCGATTGGACCCGGCTTGTTCGACAGCAGGAGAGAGTCGTCCGATCCCTTCGAGCAGCCCGTCCACCTGCTCGCGGTGCTGGCCCGGGAGTCCGCGGCCCGGATCGACGAACGGCTGGCCGCGCGCGGCAGCAGCCGGGCGCACCACGAGGTCCTGACGGTGCTGCACCGGGCGGGCCCGCACGGCCGGGCCGACCTGGCGGCCCCGGCGGCGGTGCTGGACGACCTGCTGGCCCGGGGGCTGGTCCGGACGATGGCGGTCCAGCTGGGCGGCGGACGGCAGGAGGTGCTGCTGCTGACCCCGGCCGGGGAGTCGGCGCTGGCCGACCTGCACGCCGACGCCGAGGCCGTGCAGGACGGCCTGATGGTCGCCCTCAGCCGCGGCGAACGCGCCCAACTCGGCTCCCTGCTCCGCCGGATGCACGCCTCGCTCGGCCGGGACGCCAACTTCGGCAGCTCCGCCTCCGTCTCCCGCAAGGTCCGCGGCCGCACCCCGGCCACCCGCCCCGGCCCCCTGCCCGCCCGGCCGGGGCCCGCCGACTAGGGGTTCTGTCCGTGCGATCATGAGCGGAGCCAGATGGCCAGGGCGGCGGCCGTGACGGTGCCGAGGAAGACGTACACGCGCTTGTCGTACCTGGTC
>NZ_JBIUTD010000014.1:0-197499 GCF_044741705.1 Kitasatospora sp. NPDC088134
CGGTTACATTCCGAACCCGGAAGCTAAGCCTCACAGCGCCGATGGTACTGCAGGGGGGACCCTGTGGGAGAGTAGGACGCCGCCGAACAATCATTCAGGGAAGGGTCCCGGCCGAAAGGCCGGGGCCCTTTTCGCATTTCCGGGGCCACACCGCCGTGACGGAGGACGTACGCTCGCGGGTATGCGGACTTCTGAGAACACGTCAGGTGCGGGCCGGGTCGAGCGCGTCGAGGTGCTGACGGGGGAGCGGGCCGGGGAGGTGCGGGAGCTGCTGGCCGCGGCGGCCGCGGCGGACGGGCGGGAGGCGGTTTCGGAGGCGGGCCGGCTGCGGGTGCGGGCGGACAGTCCGCGGGCGGGGGTGTCGCACCTGGTGCAGTCGGTCGACGGGGTGGTGACGGGGTACGGGCAGGTCGAGGGGGAGCGGCCGGGGACGGTCGAGCTGACGGTGGCTCCGGGGGAGCGCGGGCGGGGGCTCGGGGCGGAGCTGGTGCGGGCGGTGCTGGCCGGGGCGGACGGGGCGTTGGACTTCTGGGCGCATGGCGGGCTGCCGGCGGCCCGGCACCTGGCGGAGGTTCACGGGGCGGTGCTGGTGCGGGAGTTGCGGCAGATGCGGCGCACCGCGGCGGCCCCGGAGGCGGTGACGGTGCCGGCGGGGGTGGAGCTGCGGACGTTCGAGCCGGGGCGGGACGAGGAGGCGTGGCTGGCGTTGAACGCGCTGGCCTTCGCGCACCACCCGGAGCAGGGGGCGTGGACGGCGCGGGACCTGGCGGAGCGGATGGCGGAGCCGTGGTTCGACCCGAAGGGGTTCTTCCTGGCGGAGCGGGACGGCGGGCTGGTCGGCTTCCACTGGACCAAGGTGCAGCCGGACGGGCTGGGCGAGGTCTACGTGGTGGGAGTGGACCCGGCGGAGCAGGGCAACGGTCTGGGGAAGGCGTTGACGGCGGCGGGGCTGCGGCACCTGGCGCTGGAGCGCGGACTGCCGACGGTGATGCTGTACGTGGACGCGGACAACGCTGCGGCCGTCCGGGTGTACGAGCGGCTGGGGTTCGCGGTCCACGAGGTGGACCTGATGTACCGCTGGGAGCCGACCTCGGGTCGCTGAGCAGGAAGGACGTGGCCGGGAGGCGGACGGAAGGAGGCGTCCGGTAGCCGCTACGGGGGTGACGGACTCAGCTTTCCTCCTGGCCATGCGGTGTTTACCGTGGATTCAATTGTCGCCGCGAAGATCACAGAATGTCGCCCGTGTTGCCCGGTCCACGTCACCGCTCCACCCGCTGCCCGGTCGGGCGGATCCCGGTTCCGCCGGCCGGGTGGACCGGGTCGGCGGGGGCGGGGGCGCGACGGCATGTCCCCCGGCCCGCCGGGACCGTGTCCTGCTGGAGGAGCTGGAACCGATGAGCATCCCCCGCCCCGTGTCCGAGTCGGCCGAGTCGGCCGCACGCAGCACCGAGCAGAAGCCGGCCGCGAGGTCCGGTGCGAGGAGTGAGTCCCGGGCCGCCGCCAAGGACACCGCCAAGGAGGCGAAGCCCCGCGCGGCGTCCCGGGCCAAGGCGAAGCCGGCCGAACCCGCGCCCGCGGCCGCCGCCCGGGCGGTGGCGCCCGCCCAGGCCGCGGAACAACCCGCCCCGGCGGAGCCGGTGCGCGCGACGACGGCGCTGCCCGCCGCGGTGTCGGCGGCCTTCCCGGCCGGCCCGGTGGACGCCCGGAGCGCGGAGGAGGCCGAGTTGCCGCAGGGCCGTTTCCTGGACCGCGAGCGCAGCTGGCTGGCGTTCAACGAGCGGGTGCTGGAGCTGGCCGAGGACCCGAACGTCCCGCTGCTGGAGCGGGCGAAGTTCCTGGCGATCTTCGCGTCCAACCTGGACGAGTTCTTCATGGTGCGGGTGGCGGGGCTGAAGCGCCGGATCGCCACCGGTGTCGCCCAGCGCTCGGCGTCGGGGCTGCAGCCGCGCGAGGTGCTGGACCAGATCTGGCGCCGGTCGCGGGAGCTGATGGCCCGTCACGCGGCCACCTTCCAGCAGGAGGTGCTGCCGGACCTGGCGTCCGAGGGCATCGAGCTGGTGCGCTGGGCGGAGCTCGCGGAGACCGAGCAGGCCCGGCTGCACACGCTGTTCCGGCAGCAGATCTTCCCGGTGCTGACGCCGCTGGCGGTCGACCCGGCGCACCCGTTCCCGTACATATCGGGACTGTCGCTGAACCTGGCGGTGGTGGTGCGCAACCCGGTGTCGGGGCACAAGCACTTCGCCCGGGTGAAGGTGCCGCAGCTGCTGACCCGCTTCCTGGAGGCCTCGCCGCAGCGGTTCGTGCCGCTGGAGGACGTGATCGGCGCGCACCTGGAGGAGCTGTTCCCGGGGATGGAGGTGCTCGCCCACCACGCGTTCCGGGTCACCCGCAATGAGGACCTGGAGGTGGAGGAGGACGACACCGAGAACATCCTGAAGGCGCTGGAGAAGGAGCTGATGCGGCGCCGTTTCGGCCCGCCGGTGCGCCTGGAGGTCGAGGAGTCGATCGACCCGTACATCCTGGACCTGCTGGTGCGGGAGCTGAACATCACCGAGGCGGAGGTCTTCCCGCTGCCCGGCCCGCTGGACCTGACCGGCCTGTTCGGGATCGCCGACCTGGACCGGCCCGAGCTGCGGTACCCGAAGTTCGTGGCGGGCACGGCGCGCGGCCTGACCGACGTGGAGTCGGCGACGCTGCCGGACATCTTCGCCGCGATGCGCGAGCGCGACGTGCTGCTGCACCACCCGTACGACTCGTTCTCCACCTCGGTGCAGGCGTTCCTGGAGCAGGCCGCCGCCGACCCGCACGTGCTGGCGATCAAGCAGACGCTGTACCGCACCTCCGGCGACTCGCCGATCGTGGACGCGCTGACCGACGCCGCGGAGTCCGGCAAGCAGGTCCTGGTGCTGGTGGAGATCAAGGCGCGCTTCGACGAGCAGGCCAACATCAAGTGGGCCCGCAAGCTGGAGGAGGCCGGCTGCCACGTGGTGTACGGCCTGGTCGGCCTGAAGACGCACTGCAAGCTGTCGCTGGTGGTCCGCCAGGAGGGCGACACGCTGCGGCGGTACTCGCACGTCGGCACCGGCAACTACCACCCGAAGACGGCCCGGCTCTACGAGGACCTGGGCCTGCTGACGGCGGACCCGCAGGTCGGCGCCGACCTGTCGGACCTGTTCAACCGGCTGTCGGGGTACTCGCGGCGGGAGTCCTACCGCCGGCTGCTGACCGCGCCGCGCGGGCTGCGGGACGGCCTGGTCGCCCGGATCAACGGGGAGATCGCGCACCACCGGGCCGGGCGGCCCGCCTTCGTCAAGATCAAGGTCAACTCGATCGTCGACGAGGTGGTGATCGACGCGCTGTACCGGGCCTCGCAGGCGGGGGTGCCGGTGGACGTGTGGGTGCGCGGCATCTGCGCGATCCGGCCGGGCGTGCCCGGGCTGAGCGAGAACATCCGGGTGCGCTCCATCCTCGGGCGGTTCCTGGAGCACTCGCGGGTGTTCGTGTTCGGCAACGGCGGCGACCCGGAGGTGTGGATCGGCAGCTCCGACATGATGCACCGCAACCTGGACCGCCGGATCGAGGCCCTGGTGCGGGTCACCGACCCGGCGCACCGGGCCGAGCTGAACGGGCTGCTGGACCTCGGCCTCTCCGACGAGACCGACTCCTGGCACCTGGGCGCCGACGGCACCTGGACCCGCCACGCGCAGGACGCCGAGGGCCGCCCGCTGCGGCACGTCCAGGACCTGCTGATCGACTCGCGCCGCCGCAACCGCGGCTCCGCCGCCGCACGCTGAGCGGCACCCCGCCCGCGCCGGACGTGCACCGGCGCGGGCGGACCGCATCCCTGGGGGAGGCCCAGGGAGGAGATCGGGGAGAGCCACAGCCATGACCGATGCGCCGACGACGGCCCCGGTGGCGCACGCCGCGACCGCCGGGGAGGTCCTTGCCGGCTACCTGACCGACCGGGCGGGCGCGTTCCTGCGCGCCCTGCCGCAGGCGGTCGGCGAGGCGGGCTCCAGACCGGGGGCGCTCCCGGCGTCGGCCCAGGCCGCGGACGACCTGCTGCGCGCGGTGCGCCGGATCGGCGGCGCGCTGCACACCTTCGCCGCGGCCTTCGACCCGGCCTGGGCGCAGGAGTCCCGGACCGAACTGCGCTGGCTGCTCAACCTGCTCGCCCTGGAACCCGGCTACCAGCGCCGCGCCACCCGGCTGCTGGGCGCCCTGGACTCGCTCGCCGACACCGACCCGGCGACGGCCGGGATGCTCGCCGGGCACGCGGGCGCGCCCAAGGCCCGGGCGCTGCTGGAGCGCCAGCTGACGCTGGCCCGGACCAGGGCGCACACCGCGCTGCTGCAGGAGCTGCGCTCGGCCCGGCTGCACGCGCTGGCGGACCGGATGACGCTGATGGCCGGCGAGGTGCCGCTGGTCGCGGGGGCCGCCGCCGAGCCGGTCGAGGCGCTGCTGCCGCAGACCGGGGCGGCGCTCGGCGCGCTGGCCGCCGCGGCCGAGCGGCTGCCCTGGCGGCGCTCCGCGGAGGCGTACGCCGGGTCGGGCCTGCACCGGCTGGGCCCGGCGGAGGAGACCGAGCCGGGCCGGGTGCCGGTCGCGCGCAGCGCCGCCTCGGACGCGGACAGCGCGCTGGCCGCCGACGACGCCCCGTGGCTGCGGGCCCGGATCCTGGTGAAGCGGGCCAGGTACGCGCTGGAGGTGTGCGGGGCGACCGGGGACGGGCTGCTGGAGCTGGACGCGGTGCTGGGCCGCCACCAGGAGGCCGCGGACGCGGCGGCGACGGTGGCGACGGCCGCCCGCACGCCGCGGATCACCCCGGCGACGGCGTACGTGCTGGGCGTGGTGCACGCCGATCAGCGCCTGGAGGTGGAGGCGGCCCGGTACGCTTTCGGGCGCCAGTGGCCGGCGGTGGCGCCTGGGCTGGTCGGCCCGGTCGCGGTGGCGTCGGACTGAACCCCCCTCCCTCACACCCCTCGCCCGGATAGGCCGCGTACCAGCTGATGCCCGCTCGCCCGACCTCGCCCCGCCGTGCCCGCTCCGCCGACGCCCGCCCGGGCGGCGGTCCGGCGGCGGGCTTCCGCTCGACGGTGCTGGCGGCGGGCGCGGTGCTGTGGGTGCCGGGGCCGCTGCGCAAGGACGGTGGCCGGAAGAAGCCCCGGGTGGCGCTGGTGCACCGGCCCAAGTACGACGACTGGAGCCTGCCGAAGGGCAAGCTCGAACCGGGCGAGGGGTGGCGGGCCGCCGCGCTGCGCGAGGTGCTGGAGGAGACCGGCCTGCGCTGCGTGCTGGGCCCGGAGCTGCCCGCGCAGCACTACCTGGCGCACGGCCGGCCGAAGGAGGTCCGGTACTGGTCGGCGGTGCCGACCGGCGGGGCGTTCCGGCCGAACCGGGAGGTGGACCGGTTGGAGTGGCTGCCGCCGCGGCGGGCCAAGGAGCGGCTGACGCATCCGCGGGACCGGGTGCTGATCGACGCGCTGCTCTCGCTGCTGCTGGGGTGACCCCCGGCGGGCTCGGTTCGTTCGGGCCGGTCGGGCGGGTGATCCGCCCGCGCCCGCACCGTGACGCAACCGTTACTACCGGCCGCAGTTTCCTGACATCCCTCCGAGGTTCACTCCCCGTTCATTTGTGACCGGCTGACGCGTCACCTGCCCTGCCTAACTTCTGGACTACCGGAGGGCCGCCAGGGCCCCGGACCACAGCAAATCCGGTCACGACCGAGACCGGCATTGCCTCAGAAAGGGACACCCTGTGAACCTGCGGAACGGCCGCTCCAAGGCCCTCGCCATCGGTGCCGTCGCGCTCGTCTCCACGCTGTCGCTGTCTGCCTGCGGCACGGACGACAACACCAAGACGACCTCGGGCAACTCCGCCTCCGGTGCGGCCCCCGCCGCCGGCAAGATCGTGTGCGCCGACAAGGGCGGCTCGCTGCTCGCCGCCGGTTCGACCGCGCAGACCCCGGCCATCGACGTCTGGAAGGCCGCCTACAGCGCCGCCTGCTCCAGCGCCACCCTGACCTACGGCGGTGGCGGCTCCGGCGCCGGCGTCACCCAGTTCAACCAGGGCAAGGTCGCCTTCGCGGGCTCCGACTCCGCCCTGAAGCCGGCCGAGGTCGACGCCTCGAAGACCGTCTGCACCGGTGGCCAGGCGATCGACCTCCCGATGGTCGGCGGCCTGATCTCGATCGTCTTCAACGTGGACGGCGTCGACAAGCTCGTCCTCGACGGCCCGACCCTGGCGAAGATCTTCGACGCCCAGATCGTCAAGTGGAACGACCCGGCGATCGCCGCCCTGAACGCGGGCGTGAACCTGCCGGACGCCGACATCCAGGCGATCCACCGCGCCGACGACTCGGGCACCACCGCCAACCTGACCGGCTACTTCGCCAAGGCCGGCGGCGGCGCCTGGAAGTACCCGGCCTCCAAGACCTGGGCGGGCCAGAAGGGCCAGTCCGCGACCGGCTCCGCCGGTGTCGCGGCCCAGGTGAAGCAGGTCAAGAACTCGATCTCCTACGTCGAGCTCTCCTTCGCCCAGACCAACAAGCTGAACAGCGCCCAGATCAACACCGGTGCTGCCAAGCCGGTCGAGGCCACCGCCGCCAACGCCGCGAACACCCTGGCCGCCGCCAAGGTCACCGGCACCGGTGCCGACCTCGCGCTGGAGATCGACTACGCGACCAAGGCGGACAACAACTACCCGCTGACCCTGGTCACCTACGAGATCGTCTGCGACAAGGGCAACAAGGCCGACACCCTGCCGGTCCTGAAGTCCTTCCTGAACTACACCGTGAGCGACGCCGGCCAGCAGGCCATCGGCGCGGTCGGCTACGTGCCGCTGCCGAAGGAGCTCGCGGGCAAGGTCAAGACCCAGATCGACGCCCTCGCCTGAGGCTGAGCGACGACCGGCCGGGCGGCCTCCGACGGAGGGGGGAGGGGCCGCCCGGCCGGGTCATTCGTCCGTACGCACCACGCACCACCGCACCACCACCACACCAGAACGTCCGGGGCACCGCCGCCATGGTGCCGCCCTCCGCGGGGCTGCGCCGCCAGACCGGAGTAAACGATCATGACTACTGAAGCCCCCGCCGACGCGCGGGGACGGACTCGACGGGGCCGGGGCGACAGCCGCCGCGGCGACAGCGTGTTCTTCAACCTCTCCCGCGGTTCGGGCATCCTGCTGCTGGTCATCATGGCCGCCATCGCAGGCTTCCTCGCCTACCGCTCCGCCCTCGCCCTGAGCAAGAACGAGGGCAACTTCCTGACCACCTTCGAGTGGGCGCCGGACGCCGCCAAGCCGGTGTTCGGCATCGCCGTGCTCACCTTCGGCACCCTGGTCAGCGCGCTGATCGCGATGCTGATCGCGGTCCCGATCTCGGTCGGCATCGCGCTGTTCATCTCGCACTACGCGCCGCGCCGGATCGCCCAGCCGTTCGCCTACCTGGTGGACCTGCTGGCGGCGGTCCCGTCCATCGTCTACGGCCTCTGGGGCGTGCTGTTCCTGGTGCCGCACATCGACGGCCTGACCAGCTGGATGGACCAGTACCTCGGCTGGACGTACATCTTCGACCAGAGCAGCAAGGGCGTTCCGCCGCGCAACCTGTTCACGGTCGGCATCCTGCTCGCGATCATGGTGCTGCCGATCATCACCGCGGTCACCCGCGAGGTGTTCCGCCAGGTCCCGCGGATGCACGAGGAGGCGGCGCTCGCGCTCGGCGCGACCCGCTGGGAGATGATCCGCACCGCGGTGCTGCCGTTCGGCCGCCCCGGCATCATCTCGGCCTCGATGCTCGGCCTCGGCCGCGCGCTCGGCGAGACCATCGCCGTCGCCACCGTGCTGTCCACCAACAACAAGCTGTCGCTGCACCTGCTCGACCCGGGCGGCGGCACCTTCGCGCAGAACATCGCGCTGAAGTTCAACGAGGCCCAGCCGTTCGGCCGGGACGCCCTGATGGCCTCCGGCCTGGTCCTGTTCGTCATCACCCTGCTGGTGAACGGCGCGGCCCGCATGATCATCGCCCGTCGCAAGGAGTACTCGGGGGCCGCCGCGTGAGTGCCATCTCCACCGTCACCGACGCCACGCCGCCGCAGCTCGGCCACCGGCTGACCGCGGCCCGGCTGCCCCGCTGGGCGCTGGCCGGCATCGCCGCCGCCTCGATCGCGGTCGGCTGCGGGATCGGCGCCGCCGCCGGCCTGCGGAGCCACGTGCAGTGGGGGCTGATCTCGGCCCTGCTGTTCCTGGTGGTCAGCTACGCCGTCTCGGCCTCGGTCGAGGGCCGCCGGCAGGCCAAGGACCGCTTCGCCACCTCGCTGGTCTGGGTCTCCTTCATCTGCGCCGTGGTGCCGCTGATCGCCCTGACCTTCTACACCGTGCAGCAGGGCGCCGGCGCGATCAGCATCGACTTCCTGACCCACTCGATGAAGGGCGTCGTCGCCACCCTCTCCCCGGACGGCGGCATCTACCACGCCATCATCGGCACCATCGAGCAGGTGCTGCTGGCGACCCTGATCGCCGCGCCGATCGGCCTGCTCACCGCCGTCTACCTGGTGGAGTACGGCCGCGGCCGGCTCGCCAAGGCGGTCACCTTCTTCGTCGACGTCATGACGGGCATCCCGTCGGTCGTCGCCGGTCTCTTCATCCTCTCGCTCTGGAACATCGCCCTCGGCTTCGAGTACTCCGGCTTCTCGGGCAGCCTCGCGCTGGCCATCCTGATGATGCCGGTCGTGGTCCGCTCGACCGAGGAGATGCTCAAGCTGGTCCCGAACGAGCTGCGGGAAGCCTCGTACGCGCTCGGTGTGCCGCGCTGGAAGACCATCCTGCGGATCGTCCTCCCCACGGCCATCGGCGGTATCACCACCGGTGTGATGCTGGCGGTCGCCCGCATCACCGGTGAGACCGCCCCCGTGATGATGCTGGTGTTCGGCGCCGACTTCATCAACAGCGACCCGTTCAACGGCCCGCAGCAGTCGCTGCCGCTCTACATCTGGCAGCAGTACTCGCAGATCAACAACGACTTCGGCTACGAGCGCGCCTGGGGCGCGGCACTGGTGCTGATCGCCTTCGTGATGGGGCTCAACCTCGTCGCCCGGGGCATCGCGCGCTGGCGTTCGCCCAAGGGCGGGCACTGACACCGACTGACGTACGAACAGACGAGAAGAGACCAAGGATCATGGCCAAGCGCATCGACGTCAGCGGACTGTCCGCCTACTACGGCTCCACCCGCGCCATCGAGGACATCTCGATGACCATCGAGCCCCGCTCGGTGACCGCCTTCATCGGCCCCTCGGGCTGCGGCAAGTCCACCTTCCTGCGCACCCTGAACCGGATGCACGAGGTGATCCCCGGCGCCCGGGTCGAGGGCAAGGTGATGCTCGACGACGAGAATCTGTACGGCTCGAACGTCGACCCGGTCGCCGTCCGCCGCTCGGTCGGCATGGTGTTCCAGCGCCCCAACCCGTTCCCCACCATGTCGATCTACGACAACGTGGTGGCGGGCCTGAAGCTGGCCGGCGTGAAGAAGAAGTCCGTCCTGGACGGCGTGGTCGAAAAGTCCCTGCAGGGCGCGAACCTGTGGAACGAGGTCAAGGACCGCCTCAACAAGCCCGGCGCGGGCCTGTCCGGCGGTCAGCAGCAGCGGCTCTGCATCGCCCGGGCGATCGCGGTCGAGCCCGAGGTGCTGCTGATGGACGAGCCCTGCTCGGCCCTCGACCCGATCTCCACCCTCGCCATCGAGGACCTGATCGGCGAGCTGAAGTCGCAGTTCACCATCGTGATCGTGACCCACAACATGCAGCAGGCGGCGCGCGTCTCCGACCGCACCGCGTTCTTCAACCTGGCGGGCGTCGGCCAGCCCGGCAAGCTGGTCGAGCTGGACGACACCCAGCGGATCTTCTCCAACCCGCAGGTCCAGGCGACCGAGGACTACATCTCCGGCCGCTTCGGCTGATCGGCGCCCCGCGCCCCGCGAGCTGCTCCGCGGTGCTGCATGGCGGTGCCGCCGCGGAGCCGAAGGAAGGGCCCGCCCCCGTGCTGTGGGGGCGGGCCCTTCCGCCGTGCGCGGGGTGCGGCGGGCGGCTAGAGCACCAGCACGCTGGTGATCCCGTACACCGCGGCGGCCACCAGGGCGGCGGCCGGCATGGTGATGAACCAGCCCATCACGATGTTCTTCGCCACCCCCCAGCGGACCGCGCGGACCCGCTTGGTGGCGCCCACGCCCATGATCGCCGAGGTGATCACGTGGGTGGTGGAGATCGGCGCGGCGTAGACGAACGAGGTGATGTACATGACCGCGGAGGCGGTCGCCTCGGCCGCGAAGCCCTGCGGCGGGTCCAGCTCGATGATCTTCCGGCCCAGGGTGCGCATGATCCGCCAGCCGCCCGCGTAGGTGCCCAGCGAGAGCATCGTGGCGCAGGAGATCTTCACCCAGATCGGGATGCCGTTGCCGGACTGGTGGCCGGAGATGGTCAGCGCCATCACCACGATGCCCATGGTCTTCTGGGCGTCCTGCAGGCCGTGCGCCAGCGCCATCGCGGCCGCCGAAGCGGTCTGCGCCACCCGGAAGTTGCGCTTGGCCCGGTGCGGATTGGCCTTCCGGAAGATCCACAGGATCGCCAGCATCACCAGGAAGCCGCCGACCAGGCCGATCACCGGCGAGACGATCATCGGGACGATGATCTTCTCGACCACGCCGTGCCAGACCACCCCGATGCCGCCGGCCAGCGCCGCGCCCACCATGCCGCCGAACAGCGCGTGCGAGGAGGAGGACGGCAGGCCGAAGTACCAGGTGACCAGGTTCCAGGCGATCGCCCCGATCAGGGCGGCGAACAGGATCGCCATGCCCTTGCTGCCGCTCGGGGTCTCGATGATGCCCTTGGAGACGGTCTTCGCCACCCCGCTGCCGAGGAAGGCGCCCGCCAGGTTCATCACCGCGGCCATCGCCAGCGCCGCCCGGGGCGTCAGCGCCCGGGTGGAGACCGAGGTGGCGATCGCGTTGGCGGAGTCGTGGAAGCCGTTGGTGTACGTGAAGAAGAACGCGACGCCGATGACGACGATCAGTGCTGCCATGTCCACGGAGGTCAGGACTCCTTGACGGCGATGGTCTCCACCGTGTTGGCCACGTGCTCGAACGCGTCGGCGGCCTCTTCGAGGACGTCCACGACCTGCTTGAGCTTCAGCACCTCGATCGCCTCGTACTGGCCGGAGAACAGGTGGGCCAGCAGCTTGCGGTGGATCTGGTCCGCCTGGTTCTCCAGCCGGTTCACCTCGATCCAGTACTCGGTGAGGTTCGACATCGACCGCAGGTTGGGCATCGCCTCCGCGGTCAGCTCGGCCGCCCGGGCCAGCACCTCGATCTGCTGCTCGATGCCCTTCGGGAGGGTCTCGATGTCGTACAGCACGACCAGGTCGACGGCCTCCTCCATGAAGTCCATGATGTCGTCCAGCGAGGAGGCCAGGTTGTAGATGTCCTCCCGGTCGAACGGGGTGATGAACGAGGAGTTCAGCTGGTGGAAGATCGCATGGGTGGTGTCGTCGCCGGCGTGCTCGGCGGCGCGCATGCGCTCGACGATCTCCGCGCGGGCTGACACGTCCGAGCCCAGTAGTTCCAGCAGGAGCTTCGATCCGACGACCAGGTTCTCCGCCGCGGCGGCGAACATGTCGTAGAAGCTCGTCTCCTTCGGGGTCAGGCTAAAACGCACGGAAATCTCCGATGTGCGGGGTCGGTACTTGACGATGCTAGGCGCACGCCCGCCGCGGATGGCCACGGGGTTGCCGACGCGCGCCCTAAGTGTGTCCCACGACACGCCGGTTTGCTCCCGCCCTGCACGGGGATCCCTGTGCTGACGCTCGGACGGCGGAACACCGGCCGGCCGCCGGGTGTTGGAAGATGGGGCGACCACCGAGACCAGGAGGGCGGACCGGATGACCACCATCGACACGCCGAGCGCCGACACGGCACCGGCCTGCCACGGCGCGCCGTCGGACGCCGGACCGCACGGCTACAGCGGCGACAAGGCCGCCCACCTCAAGCGGCTGCGCCGGATCGAGGGTCAGATCCGCGGCCTGCAGCGGATGGTGGACGAGGACGTCTACTGCATCGACATCCTCACCCAGGTCTCCGCCTCCACCAAGGCGCTGCAGTCCTTCGCGCTCTCCCTGCTGGAGGAGCACCTGCGGCACTGCGTGGCCGCCGCGGCCGCGGCGGAGGACGGCGGCGAGGAGCTGAACGCCAAGGTCGCCGAGGCCAGCGCGGCGATCGCCCGGCTGCTGCGCACCTGAGGCCGCTGCGCGCCCGAGCCGTCCGTGCAGCTGAGCCCTCGTGCTCAGGGGAGTTGACGGTCCGTCGGGCCGGCGGCGGAGGCGTCGTCCGGGCGGCGGGCCAGCAGGACTTCGTCGATCTGCTCGGCGCCCAGCCGGTCGGCGCGGCTGGCGGAGGCCGCGATCATCAGCTCGCCCGTCAGGTCGATCTCGTCCAGCGCGGTTCGGTCGTGGCCGCCGGTGCCGTCCTCCCCGGATGCCCCGGATGCCATGGCCCCCACCCCTTCCGCGCCCCGTCCGTGCACCCTCCGAGCCCGCTCCCGTACCAGCGTAGGGAGCGCGGGGCCGGGCCACATGGCACGGACGGGCCATCTCTGCCACCGGAACGGGTGGCCCGGGGCGCCCCGGCGGTGCCGCCGCGGTCACTTCGGCGAGGGGGTGGCCTTCATCGAGAAGATGTCGGCGGCGGCCGGCTCGGCGGCCTCCACCGGGGCGCCGAACTGCGACAGCGCCAGCGTGGAGACGACCTTGACCTGGTCCTTCGGCGCGGTGGAGCCGGCCACCCCGGCGAAGGTGAAGTTCTCCACCAGCTTGTGCAGTCGCCCCTGGCCGTCCAGCCAGACCTCGTACGGGACCTCCTTCACCGTGAAGGTCTGGCCCGCCATCCGCAGGCCGTCCGCACCGCGGCCGCCGGTCGCGTCGGCCGCCTTGGCGAGGTCCAGGACGCCCTTGTAGTGCTTGAGCTCCACGCCGTCCACCGTCTCGGTGCCGGCCACCTCGGCGGTCTGCGCGCCGCGCAGCGCGCCCGCGGCGGTGGCCGGGTCGGTGGCGCCGGAGCTGACCAGGTTGCCGTCCGGGAGCTGGCGGACGTCCAGCTTCACCCACTTGCCCTCGGGGATCTTCGCGCCGCTGTTCTGCAGGTAGACCGTGCCGGGCAGCACCACCTCGGTGATCTTCCCGGTGGTGGCGGCGCCGGGCGGCACGTCGATCTCCAGCCGGCCGAGGCGCTTCACGTAGTCGTAGCCGCCGGTGCCGTGGAACACCGCCTTCTTGTCGGCCGACTCGGTGATCAGCTCGGTGGCCGCGTGCACCGAGCCGCTGCGGCCGGTGAGGTCGGCGGCGGAGCGGACCGCGGTCAGCGGGTCGGCGGACAGCTGGTCCACGGAGGCGCCCCGGTCCTGCCCGCCGGTCGAGCAGGCGGCCAGCGCGGAGACGAGCAGCGCCGCGGCGGCGGCCAGGTTGAGCTTCTTCACTTCTTCGACAACCCCCTCGGGCCCCGGACGACCCGGCAAGCAGCCGCCCCGGATGGGCAGAGCGCTTGCCAGGCAAACGAGTTGGGGCCCGGAAGGTTACGCCGGTGTTCAACCGGCGCGCGTTTCGCCGCGTCGTCCGGCCGGGTTACCGTGAAAACCGTGGCAGAGCAGCGGCCGGAGGCGACCGGCACGGCGACGCGGACCGACCCCCTCGACGGCGCACACCGCACCGAGGTGGTGGAGCGCGGCTCCTTCACCTTCGCGTCCTGCGCCTGCGGCTGGTTCGCCCCCGGGCGGCGCTCCCGCGACAAGGCCCGGCGGGATGCCGCGGAACACCTCGCCGACCCCGGCTGAGCCGCCCCGGCGCGCGCTCCGGTCTCAGGCCGCCAGGTCCGAGTCGCCGTCCGCCGCGCGGTCCGGGTGCCGCCGGGCCCGCGCCGGGCGGGCGGTGGACGGCGCGTCAGCCGCCCGGCCCCCGCGCCGACCGGTCCGCGCGGCCCCGGGCGGGGCGGCGACCACCAGCGGGCGCAGCGCGGTGCGGGACAGCGCGTGACACAGCGGCACCAGCACGGCCATGGCGATCGGGGCGAGCAGCAGTACGACGGCGGTGGCCAGCGCGTAGCCGCCGAGCACGTCGGTCGGGTAGTGCACGCCGACGAAGAGTCGGCAGAAGCCCTGCAGCAGGGCGAGCGCGCCGGCGGCCGCGCCGAGCTTCCGGTTGACCAGGAACAGCGCCACCGCGATGCCCATCGACATCGCGGAGTGGTCGCTGACGAAGGACAGGGTGTCCTCCTTGCCGGGCACCAGCACGTCGATCTCGGGGTGGTCGACGAACGGGCGGGGCCGGTCCACGATCCGCGAGATCGGCAGGTTGGCGAGCTCGGCCAGCGCGACGGCGAGCGGGGCCCACAGCACGCTGGCCACCGCGACCGGGGCGTCCGGGCGGCGGCGGGCGACCAGCCAGGCGGTCAGGCCCAGCGCGGCCAGGCCGAGCAGGATGCCGTACTCGGCGGTCCAGGCGACCAGCGAGTCCAGCCAGGCCGGGGCGTCCGCGGCCAGGCTGTTGACGGCCTTCAGCAGGCCGAGGTCGGGATCGCCGGAGCCGGTTCCCGCGTCGGCGAGCAGCGTGGGCACGCCGCACCTCCCTGTCCGCGCTCCGCGGTGCTTCCCGGCCGGGGACCACCGGGCGGGCGCTCCCGGGGCGGAGGACCGGCAGCATCCTGATCCAACGCGATCAAGGGCGTTCTGGTTTCCGGCAGAACCCGGTGTTATGGAAAATTGACTGACCGTGCACCACTCGCGCACACGGTCCGTCAGCCGGTCTTCGGGCCCTCCGGCCTGGTGATGGTGCCGTCGTTCAGGTTCCGGCTGGGCAGCGCGGCGGCGCCGTCGGAGGTCACCCGGGTCGCCCCGATGTAGTCCTTCTGATCGATCGGGTCGTAGCGGACCTTGGCCCCGGTGTGCGGCGCGTCGATCATGTAGCCGCCGCCGACGTACAGGCCGACGTGGTGGATGGTGCGCGGGTCGTCCAGGTCGTTGGCGAAGAACACCAGGTCGCCGGGCCGGAGTTGGTCCCGGGACGGGTGCGGGCCCGAGTACCACTGGTCGTTGGCCACCCGGGGCAGCTCGATGCCCACGCTCTGGAACGCCGCCTGGGTCAGGCCCGAGCAGTCGAACCGCCCGCTCTCCCAGGTCTGTCCGGTGCCGCCCCACAGGTAGTCGATGCCGAGCTTGCCCTGCGCGAACCAGATCGCCCCCGCCGCCTCCCTGGACAGCGCCAACTGCACGCCCGGCGCGGCCGGTGCGGTGAAGGACTTCGCCAGGGACTGGATGCTGCGCACGTAGCCCTGGGTCTCCTTGTACGGGGGGATGCCCTGGTACTTGACCACCGCGCCGGGGCCGGCGTTGTACGCGGCCAGCATGTTCGCCTGCCGGTCGCCGGGTACTTGGGCGATCTCCTTGGCGAGCCGGCAGTCGTAACTGGCGGCGGAGGCGATTGCGTCCATCGGGTTCCAGACGTCCCGCTTGCCGTCGCCGTCGCCGTCGACACTGAAGGAATTCCAGCTGTCCGGCATGAACTGGGCCAAACCCGAAGCCCCGACCTGGCTCTTCGCCCGTGGATCGAAGCCGCTCTCCTGGTAGAGCTGCGCGGCCAGCAGCGGGGCGGAGATCTCCGGGCAGAGCTTGCCCCAGTTCTGGATCTGCGGGCGGTAGACGGCCGGCACCGTTCCGGCGGACAGCGCCGGATCGCCCGAGGACTGCCCGGAAACCCCACTGGCCGCATAAGTGCCGAGCGTCACCACACCGACGAAGCCGATGGCCAGCACCACCGTCGCGGCGCCCGCCAAGCGTGCCTTCCCGAGCGCCATCCAGCACCATCCCCGACGGATCGTCAGCTGTCATGTCCCGTTGCGTTATTGCCCGGTGCAATCATCACAGATACCAAGTCCGGGCAGTATCCTCGAACCACCGGACATCATGGCGGAGGTGCCCGGTTCCCACGAGCAATCCGCCAGAAGCGGCCAAGTCGACGCGAGTTCCGGCCAAGAATAGGACCAGCCCCTTCGCTCGACCGTGGTCCGGGGCCTTGAATTTCCTGAGCGGGCGGTGAGACGGGATGAACCTGAACGTGGACAGCGCAGTGATCCGGCACTTGGCGGAGGACCCGCCGAAGAAGCCCGACATCGACACCATCATCGGTGGCATCGCCCCCGACTGGGGCCCGTTCGCCTCGCTGGGCTCCTCGGCCCGGGTCATGGTCCAGGTCGTGATGGCCGTCGCCATCCTGGTCTGCCTCGCCATCGCCATCTGGGGCGCCGCCAAGCAGCGGATCGGCGCCACCGCGATGCGCGACACCTTCAGCGCCGAACAGGGCAAGGGGCTGATCGTCGCGGGCCTGACCGGCGTGTTCATCATCGGTTCGCTCGGCACCCTGTTCACCATTGTCTACGGCATGGCCATCTGACGAGCGGACAGCTCCCGCCCGGATGAGCCGGCCCGGGCGCCGCGCACCACTCCCGCACCCCCACACCGAGAACCCTCCCCCGGCCTCCGGCCGGGGGTACCCCCACCGCCACCGCGCGCCCCGCGCGGTGGCGCCGCACCAGGAGGGCCCCCGTGCCGTTGTCCGACGACCAGCCGCACACCCGTACGCGGCTACCGGTCGCCGAACAGAACGACCGGGCGACGGGCCGTCAGGCCCGGCCGCTGCGCACACTCCTGACGGTCCTCGCCGTGGTCACCCTGCTGGTGGTCGCCGTCTCGATCGCCAACCGCGACAAACCCGACCCGGGCCGCGGCACCGGCGGCAGCTCCGCCGACCGGGCCGGCGGCACCACCGACCGGACCGGCAACAGCGGCCGGCAGCCCGTCACCACCACCCAGAACGGCATCGGCACCGGCTACCCGCACACCGACCAGGGCGCGCAGTCGGCCGCCGCCAACTACGCGGTGGCGCTGGGCTCCACCGACATGTTCCGCACCGAGACCCGGCACACCGTCCTCGCCACCGTCGTCGACCCCACCGTCCTCCCCGCCCTCCAGGCCCGCCTGGACCAGGCCTTCTCGGCGGACACCGTCACCCGCTACGGCCTCGACGCCCAGGGGAAGGCACCGAAGGGGCAGACCTTCGTCAGCCGGATCTCCCCGATCGGCACCCGGACCACCAACAGCGCGGACACCGCCACCCGGGTCGACGTCTGGTGCGTCGGGGTCTACGGGCTCGCCGGTGAGAACTCGACGGTCCCGGTCACCCAGGACTGGTACACCCTGAGCGTCACCATGCGCTGGACCGGCAGCGACTGGAAGCTCACCGACTTCTCCCGCGCCGCGGGCCCCGCCCCCCTCCCGGGCGACCAGCAGGCGGCCACCGCGAAAGAGATCGCCGATGCCGTCCAGCAGTTCGGAGGGTTCCGCTATGCCCGCTGAGGTGTCCAGAGTCCGCTTCCTGCGCCGGGCCGGGGCGCTCGCCGCCGGGCTGAGCGGTCTTCAGTTCGCCGCGCTGATGGTCGCGCAGCGGGTGTGGGCCGAGCCCTCGCCGACGCCGCAGAACACCTGCGCCGCGCAGAACGTGCCGCTGCCCGGGGCGGGCAGCCAGTGCCTGCCGCCCGACGTCACGGTGATCCCGGGCAACGGGGCCGTGTCGAACGTGACGGACCCGCTGGGGTCGTTGGCGAAGGGGTGCGCGCAGGCGGCGGCCTGGGTGGTGCGGCAGTTGTCGGGGGCGATCGACGGGACGACGAAGGTCGACTTCACCAACGCGGCGTTCCTGCAGCAGTACGCGGTGGTGTTCGCGGTGTCGACGGTGGTCACGCTGGTGCTGTGGCTGCTGGCGGTGACGAAGCGGGCGGTGCGCGGGGCCCCGCTGGGGCAGGCGTTCGCGGAGGCGGTCGGCTTCCTGTGGCTGACGGTGATCGCCTCGGCGTTCACGCCGCTGATCCTGTACACGGTGGTGACGGTCACCGACGGGATGACGGCCGCGATCGCGGCGGGCACGAAGTCCGACACCGGCACCTACCTGGGCGGGTTCGCGGACACCCTGGAGAAGGGCAGCATGGGCGGCGGCCCGCTGATCCTGATCATGGTGTCGCTGGTGGCGGTGCTGGCCGCCGCGGTGCTCTGGATCGAGCTGGTGATCCGGGCGGCGATGCTCTACGTGGGCGCGCTGCTGGGGACGGCGGTGTACGCGGGCCTGGTGGACAAGCAGCTGTGGAAGCACGTGCGGCGGTGGGCCGCGATGATGCTGGCGGTCGACCTGGCCAAGCCGATCATCGTGATCATCCTGGGCCTGGCGGGCGCGGTGGCGACCGGCTCCGGCGCGGACGACGACTTCGCCCGGGTGCTGAGCGGGCTGGCGATCCTGTTCCTGTCGATCTTCGCGAGCGCGGCGGTGTACCGGTTCGTGCCGGGCTTCGGCGACGAGCTGATGGCGATGCGGCGGGCCCGGTCGAGCGCGGTCTCGGCGGGCAGCGCGATGATCAACGGCCCGGCGAACTTCGTGAAGCAGGGCATCTCGACGCACGGTTCGCGCGGTGGCGGCGGCCCGCAGACCGCGACCGCCTCGCCGGGCGCGAGCGGCAGCGGGGCGGGCGCCGGGATCGCGGCGCACGCCGCCCGCCCGGCGACCCCCGCCCGCCCGGCCGGCCCGCCCCCGCAGACCTCCGTCCAGGCTCCGGTCAACAACCCGAAGGGAGGGTGACGGGGAGTGAGCAGCGAACAGTTCGGCCAGTACGGCACCCAGTACGCCCATCAGCGCCGCAGTTACCTGATCGGGAAGGCGCGCCCGAACGCGCCGATCGGGCGCAACCGGGAGACCGGCGAGATCGTGCTGATCATCGCCGGTGCCGGCCTGGGCATGGTGTGGGGGCTGATCCCGAGCCTGCTGCCGCTGCGGATCGCCGGCCTGGTGGGCTTCCCGCTGCTGGCGATCATGGCGGTGTACGTGCCGTACCGGCGGCGGACGTTCTACAAGTGGGTGGAGATCAACCGGACGTACCGGCGCACCGTGCGCAGCGGCCGGGGCACCTGGAAGCCGGACGTGCACGAGGCCGGGACGCGGCTGGACGGGCGCGAGGTGGAGGTCGGCCCGCCGCCGGGGGTGGGGCGGCTGCGCTGGTTGTCGGCGCCGTTCGGGCCGGACGAGGTCGCGGTGCTGATGCACCTGGAGCGGCGGACGGTGACCGCGGCGATCGAGATCGAGGGCCCGGGCGTGGGCCTGCGCGACTCCGAGGACCAGGAGGCGCTGGTCGACCGGTTCGGCACGCTGCTCAAGCACGTGGCCAACGGCGACGGCTTCGTGACCCGGCTGCAGATCCTGGCCCGGACGCTGCCGGCCGACCCGGACGCGCACGCGAAGGACGTGGAGCGGCGCGGCAGCCACGACGCGCCGCGCTGGCTGCAGGACAGCTACGACCAACTGCAGTCGATGGTGTCGACCTCCTCGGAGCAGCACCGGGCGTACCTGGTGGCGTGCATGCACTACACCCGCGACCTCGCCGCGGAGGCGCACGCGATGGGGCGCACCGCGTACGGGCGGAGCGAGAAGGCGGACCGCAGCGACGACGGCCTGGCGACCGTGATGGCGCGTGAACTCACCGACATCTGCGCCCGGTTGGCGGAGGCGGACATCCGGGTCCGGCAGCCGCTCGGGCAGGCCCGGCTGGCCTCGCTGATCCACTCGATGTACGACCCGGACCACCCGATCGACCACATCCAGGCGATGAGCCGGCGCAACGCCTGGCCGGCCGAGCTGGACGCCACCCACCCGCAGTACCTGCAGGCGAAGACCCGGGAGGCGGCGACCCGGGAGCCCTGGTGCCACGCCACCGCGTGGATCAAGGAGTGGCCGCTCACCCCGGTCGGGGTCAACTTCCTGGCCCCGCTGCTGGTGCACACCCCGGACGTGATCCGGACGGTCGCGGTCACCATGGACCTGGAGCCGACCGACGTCGCGATCGAGCGGATGCTGACCGAGAAGACCAACGACGAGGCGGAGGCCAGTCGGGCGGCGAAGATGAACCGCACGGTGGACCCGCGCGACCTGGCGCACACCGGCCGGGTGGACCAGCGCGGCGACGACCTGGCGTCCGGCGCGGCCGGGGTGAACCTGGTCGGCTACCTGACGGTCTCCTCGCGCAGCCCGGAGGCGCTGGCCCGGGACAAGCGGACCATCCGCGCGTCCGCGGGCAAGAGCTACCTGAAGCTGGAGTGGTGCGACCGCGAGCACCACCGGGCGTTCGCCAACACCCTGCCGTTCGCCACCGGCATCCGCCGCTGACCCCCGGAGGCCGTCGATGCTGAGCAGGCTCACCGAAGCGTTCACCAGCACCCTGTTCGGCCGGGTGGAGACCACCCGGCTGCCGGTGCGCACCTCCAGCGGCCAGGCGCAGGCGGTCTACCTGCCGACGGCGGCGCCCGGCCTGGGCGACTCCGGGGTGATCATCGGCCGCGAGGTGTACAGCGGCAAGGGCTACGTCTACGACCCGTTCCAGCTGTACGGCCAGCAGCTGCCGGCCCCGCACTGGCTGGTGCTGGGGGAGTCCGGCAACGGCAAGTCCGCGTTGGAGAAGACGTACGTGCTGCGGCAGTTGAGGTTCCGCGACCGCCAGGTGGTGGTGCTGGACGCGCAGGGCGAGGACGGCGTCGGCGAGTGGAACCTGATCGCCGACGCGCTGGGGATAAAGTCGATCCGGCTGGACCCGATGGCGGCCCGGGACGGCGGGGTGAAGCTCAACCCGCTGGACCCGGCGATCACCACCACCGGGCAGCTGTCGCTGCTGCGCACCATCATCGAGGTGGCGATGGGCCGCTCGCTGGAGGAGCGGGCCGGTTTCGCGCTGAAGGCCGCGCACGCCTACGTGCTCAGCACGGTGACGGGCCGTCAGCCGGTGCTGAACGACATCATCGACACGCTGCGCAGCCCCGACCTGTCGGCGGTGGAGTCGCTGGGCGTGGAGGTCGGCGAGGTGCAGTCCTGGGGCCTGGACGTGGCGCTGGTGCTGGACCGGCTGGTCGACGGCGACCTGCGCGGCATGTTCGACGGCCCGACCACGGCGGGCATCGACCTGGACGCGCCGCTGATCGTCTTCGACCTGTCGCACATCGACCGGAACTCGATCGCGATGCCGATCCTGATGGCGATCGTCGGGGTGTGGCTGGAGCACACCTGGCTGCGGCCGGACCGGGTGAAGCGGATCTTCCTGGTCGAGGAGGCCTGGCACATCATCAACAGCCCGTTCGTGGCGCAGCTGTTCCAGCGGCTGCTGAAGTTCGGGCGGCGGCTCGGCCTGTCCTTCGTGGCGGTGGTGCACCACCTGTCGGACGTGGTGGACGGCGCGGCGGCGAAGGAGGCCTCGGCGATCCTGAAGATGTCCTCGACCCGCACCATCTACATGCAGAAGGCCGACGAGGCGAGAGCCACCGGCCGGGTGCTGGGCCTGCCGCGCTGGGCGGTGGAGATCATCCCGACCCTGTCGCCGGGCATCGCGGTCTGGGACGTCAACGGCAACGTGCAGGTGGTCAAGCACATCATCACCGAGGCCGAGAAGCCGCTGGTGTACACCGACCGCGCGATGACCGAGGACACGGTGGCCGAACGGGACCGCGCGGACCAGCAGTTGGCGGACCGGCCGCGGGTCTGACGGGTGCTCGGCCCGGTCGCCGACCGGGTCCGGCCGGCGGCTCGTCAGCCGTCGGATACCAGCTCGTTACCCGCGGGTTCCTGACAGCTACGCGCGTTGACCCTAGGCTTCCTCCAGACAACGCCAGGCCGCGCTGCCGCGGCCCCGACGGTGTAGGGGACAGCCATGCCCATTTCCGGAACCACCGGCCGCCGCACGACCGCCCTCGCGGTCGCCGCGGCCGCCGCCCTGTTCGGCACGATGGCCCTCCCGGCCACCGCCGAGGCCCACGGCCGGGGCCACGACAAGCCGAAGTACGAGGACCTGCAGCTCCTCGCCATCAACGACCTGCACGGCAACCTGGAACCCCCGGCGGGCTCCTCCGGCAACATCAACGAGATCGACGCCACCACCGGCAAGACCGTCGCCACCCCCGCGGGCGGCGTCGAGTACCTGGCCACCGCGCTGCGCCAGGCCCGCGAGGGCCACCGCAACAGCATCACCGTCGCGGCCGGCGACCTGATCGGCGCCAGCCCGCTGATGTCCGGCCTGTTCCACGACGAGCCCACCATCGAGGCGCTCAACAAGATCGGTCTGGACGTCACCTCGGTCGGCAACCACGAGTTCGACGAGGGCTCGGCCGAGCTCAAGCGGATGCAGGACGGCGGCTGCCACCCGGTCGACGGCTGCTACGAGGCGGGCCGCGAGTTCGACGGCGCCGACTTCCCGTACCTGGCGGCCAACGTCACCAGCGAGAAGACCGGCAAGCCGATCCTCAAGCCGTACTGGGTGAAGAACGTCCACGGCGTCAAGGTCGGCTTCATCGGCGTGACCCTGGAGGGCACCCCGAACATCGTCACCGCCGCCGGCGTGCAGGGCCTCAAGTTCGGCAACGAGGTCGCCACCATCAACAAGTACACCGCCGAGCTGAAGCGCCAGGGCGTCAACTCCGTGGTCGCGCTGATCCACGAGGGCGGCCTGCCCGCCAGCAACATCTACAACTACGACTGCGGCCCGGGCGGCTCCGGCATCTCCGGCCCGATCGTGGACATCGCCAAGCGGCTCGACCCGGCCGTCGGCGCGATCGTCACCGGCCACACCCACACCGCGTACGCCTGCATGATCCCGGACCCGAACGGCGTGCCCCGCTCGGTCACCAGCGCCGCCTCCTTCGGCCGCCTGTACACCGAGATCGACCTCAAGCTGGACAAGCGCACCGGCAGCATCGTCCGCCCGTCGGTCACCGCCGCCAACCACATCGTCCGCCGCGACGTGGCCAAGGCCCCCGACATGACCGCGCTGATCGACCACTACCGCGCGCTGGCCGCCCCGATCGCCAACCGCCCGGTCGGCTGGATCTCCGCGGACATCAACGGCCGCGGCAGCACCGCGCTGGAGAAGCCGCTCGGCGACGTCATCGCCGACGCCCAGCTGGCCGGCCTGTCGGCCGCCGACAAGGGCGGCGCCCAGGTCGCCTTCATGAACCCGGGCGGCATCCGCGCCGACCTGGTCTACAAGTCGACCGGCAGCGAGGGCGACGGCGTGGTGACCTACGGCGAGGCCTTCGCGGTCCAGCCGTTCACCAACATGATGCAGGTCAAGACCCTGACCGGCGCCCAGCTGGTCCAGCTCCTGCAGCAGCAGGTCTCCGGCTCCAACGAGGCCTCCCCGAAGATCCTGCAGCCCTCCGCCAACCTGGCCTACACCCTCGACCTGAACAAGGCCGGCGCGGCCCGGGTCCTGGTCGACTCGATCCGCCTGAACGGCGCCCCGGTCGACCCGAACGCCAAGTACCGGGTCGCCGCCAACGAGTTCCTGGCCGGCGGCGGCGACGGCTTCCCGGCCTTCGCGGCCGGTACCGACAAGCTCGTCGGCGCCTCCGACCTGGACCTCTTCAACACCTACCTGACCGGCCACTCCAGCGCCGGCACCCCGCTGACGGCCCCCGCCACGACCCGCATCAAGGTCATCGGCGTCGGCCAGGACAACGACTGATCCACTGCCGGTACCAGGGGGCGGGGCGCCTGCGGGCGCCCCGCCCTCACCGCTGTTCCGGCCCCTGGCCCTGCTCCGGCCGGTCTGGCTGCCCCGGCAGCACCATCACCGCCTGCGTCCCCGGCCCGCCGTCGCCCGCCGGACCCAGCGCCACCTGCCCGCCGGCGTCCCGCACGGTCTGTGCCACGATCGACAACCCCAGCCCCGAGCCCGGGAGTTGACGCGAGGACGGCGAACGCCAGAACCGCTCGAAGACCAGCGGCAGCTCCTCCGCCGGAATCCCGGGCCCGCGGTCGCGCACCGTCAGCCGCCCCGCCCGCAGCCGGACGTCGATCGTCCCGCCCGGCGGTGAGTACTTCACCGCGTTGTCCAGCAGGTTGATCACCGCCCGCTCCAGCGCCGCCGGGTCCCCGTGCACGAACCACGGATTCACCTCGGTCTCGAACACCAGCGACGGCCCGCGCAGCCGCCCCCGCTCCAGCGCCCGCTCCACCGTGTCGTGGAACGCCACCACCGTCCGCACCGCCTCCGGATTCGGGGTGTCCGGCCGCGACAGCTGCAGCAGGTCCCCGATCAGCACCGTCAGCTCCTGCATCTGCGCCTTCATGTTCCCCAGCATCCGCGCCCGGGTCTCCGCCGGCAGCGCCCGCCCCTGCGCGTCCGACCTGATCAGCAGGTCCACGTTGGTCCGCAACGAGGTCAACGGCGTCCGCAACTCGTGCCCGGCGTCGGCGATCAGCCGGGTCTGCCGCTCCCGCGAGTTGGCGAGCGCCGTCGACATCGAGTTGAACGAGGTGGACAGCCGCGCGATCTCGTCCTTCCCGTGGACGGGGATCGTGGTCCCGACCTCCTCCGTCCGCGCGATGTGCTCCACCGCGTCGGTGAGCTGATCCACCGGCTTCAGCGCGGAACGCGCGACCACCCGCCCGGTGACACCCGCCCCGATCACGCCCAGCCCGGCGACGCCCGCCATCAGCAGGGCCAGCGAGTTCAGCGACTTCTCGACGCCGCCGGTCGGCAGCGCGGTGAGCAGCACGGCAGACTGCTCCACACCGTCCGCCCGCACCACGGTGGTCGTGCGGCGCACCAGCGCCTGGTCGCCGTTCAGGTAGGCGCCGTCGCGGTACGACTCGGCCCTGGGGGAGGTGCTGGGCGGCAGGTCGTCGTCCGCCACCTGGAGCGCCCGGACGGAACCGCCGAGGAAGCAGACGGTGCCGTCCTTCAGCAGGACCTGGGTGTCGTACTTCTGCGGCCCGAAGCGGTCGTCGCCCCCGACGGGCACCTGGCGCAGGGCGTCGGCGGGGGTGGCGCCGCAGAAGAGGGCGGGGCTGCGGGCACCGAGCGGGCCCTGCCGGGGTGCGCCGCGCAGGTTGTCGTGCACCTCCTGGTACAGCCTCTCCCTGACGATCAGCCAACTCGCCACCGCCACCACCGCGATCGCCACCGCCACCGCGGCAGCCGTGAGCATGGCCAGCCGGCTCCGCAGCGATCTGCCGCGGAACCACCCCGTGAGCCGGCCGAGCGGCTTCACGCCGCTGCGCCGGTGGCGGCGCGGAGCGCGTAGCCGACGCCGCGGACGGTCTGGATCAGGCGGGGCATGCCGTGCTGCTCGGTCTTGCGGCGGAGGTACATGACGTAGACGTCGAGCGAGTTGGAGGAGGGCTCGAAGTCGAAGCCCCAGACCGCCTTGAGGATCTGTTCCCGGGTCAGCACCTGGCGCGGGTGCGAGAGGAACATCTCCAGCAGCATGAACTCGGTGCGGGTGAGCTCGATCGGGGTGCCGTCGCGGGTGACCTCGCGGGTGGCGGTGTTCATCCGGAGGTCGGCGAAGGCGAGCACCTCGTCCTCCTCCTCGTCGGCGGCGGTGCGCGCCGCGGCCTCGTTGGCGAGCGCGTTGCGGCGCAGCAGCGCCCGGACCCGGGCGAGGAGCTCGTCGAGTTCGAAGGGCTTGGCGAGGTAGTCGTCGGCGCCGACGTCGAGCCCGGTGACGCGGTCGCCGACGGCGTCCCGCGCGGTGAGCATCAGCACCGGCACGGTGTCGCCGCGGGAGCGCATCCGGCGGACGGCGGTGAGGCCGTCCATCCGGGGCATCATGATGTCCAGCAGCACCAGGTCGGGGTGGTCGCGCTCGACGGCGGCCAGCGCCTCGTAGCCGTCGGTGGCGGTGCTGACCTGGTAGCCCTCGAAGGCGAGGCTGGATTCCAGCGCGTCGCGCAGCGCGGGCTCGTCGTCGACCACGAGGACGCGGGCGCCGCCGCCCGGGGCCTCGGTGGGAGTGCGGTCGTCGGCGGGGGGAGTCATCGGCGCGGGGCCCTTTCTGAGTCCGGTGCGGTCGTGGCCATTGTCCGCCGGGCGGGGCGGAACCGGCGGTCGGTCGGTCAGAGGTTCTTGCCGGCCTGCAACTGGGACAGGACCTGCTTGACGCTGTTGATCGGGATGGCGAAGCCGAGGCCGACGCTGCCGCCCTCGGAACCGCCGGTGGAGCCGGAGCCGGCGGCCGAGTACATCGCCGAGTTGAGGCCGATCACCTGCCCGGCGGCGTTGATCAGCGGGCCGCCGGAGTTGCCGGGGTTGAGCGCGGCGTCGGTCTGCAGGGCCCGGTAGGTGGCGGTGTCGCCGGCCGAGGCGCTGGCGGAGCCGCGCTGCCCGGGCAGGTTCGGGACGCCGAAGCCGCCGTTGCCGCTGGTGGTGCCCTCGTCGACCTGGACGGTGACCTGCCGGTCCTTGGCCGAGACGATGCCGGAGGTGACGGTGCCGGTCAGGCCCTCGGGGTTGCCGATGGCGACCACCTGGTCGCCGACGGCGGCGCTGTCGGAGTCGCCGAGGACGGCGGTGGTCAGGCCGCTGACGCCGGCGGCGGTGATCACGGCGGTGTCGAGGGACTTGTCGGTGCCGGTGACGGTCGCGGTGGCGGTCCTCCCGTCCTGGAAGGTGACGGTGGCCCGGCCGCCCTGCACCGCGCCCGCGACGACGTGGTAGTTGGTGAGGATCTGGCCGTCGGAGCTGAGCACCACGCCGGTGCCGGTGGCGGTGCCGCTGCCGGTTTTGACGGTGATCTGGACGACGGCGGGGGAGACCGCAGCGGCGATCGCCGAGACGTTCGCGGAGCCGTCCGCGTTGGCGGACACCGGCCGGACCAGGGTGGAGCCCGCACGGGTGGAGCCGCTCCGGTCGGCGGCGAGCACGCCGCCGGTGACGCCGCCGAGCAGCGCGGCGGCCGCCGCGACGGCGGTGGCCAGGGCGAGCCGGCTCCTGAGCAGTCCGCGCCGGGCCCGGTGGCCGGTGCCGGGCCCGGGCGGCAGCGCGGGGTACGCGGAGTACGCGGGGAGGACCGGCGGGGCCGGGTACCCGGCGTACGGGTCGGTGGTCGCGGGCGGCTGCGGCGGGTTCCAGCCCGCGCCGCCGTCCTGGGGGTGGGGCTCGTGGGTGCTGCGGTGCTGGTCGCTCATGACGACCACGGTCCGCGCGTTTCATGAAGGGCGGATGAGAGGGCGGTACAGGTTCCCCGAGAAGCGCGTCAGGTTCTCATAAAGCCTGGTCAGGCCGGAGATCAGGCCGTCGGGCCGCCGCAGCCGCAGGAACGCCGGACGACCAGGCGCGACGGGAACTTGCGGACCCGTTCGGTGTCGCTGCCGGGCACCATCAGCGAGTCGTCGAGGACCAGGTCGACGGCGGCCCGGGCCATCGCGTCCCGGTCCGAGGCGACGGTGGTCAGCGGCGGGGAGGCGAACGCGGCCTCCGGGATGTCGTCGAAGCCCGCCACCGCGAGGTCCTCGGGGACCCGCAGGCCGAGCTCGGTGGCGGCCCGCAGCACGCCGATCGCCTGGTCGTCGGTGGAGCAGAAGATCGCCGACGGCCGCCGGTCGGAGCCGAGCAGCTCCAGCGCGACCTGGTAGGCGCCGTAGCGGTGGAACGGGGCGTCGACCAGGTACGGCTCAGTGGGCAGGCCGTGCGCGGTCATCGCCAGCTCCCAGCCGGCCACGTGGTCGATCACGGGGTCGCCGGGCGCGGGCGACTCGACCGGGCCGCCGAAGCAGGCCACGTACGGGTGGCCGTGCTCCTCCAGCAGGTGGCGGACGACCAGTTCGGAGCCGCCGACGTCGTCGGTGACCACGGCCACGTCGTCGATCGCCTCGGGGCGGCGGTGCAGCAGCACCACCTTGGCGCCCTCCATGGCGGCGAACTCCTCGGCGGCCCGCTGCGAGGGGCCCTGGCTGACCAGGATCAGGCCGGAGACCCGCATGCCGAGGAAGGCGCGGACGTAGTGCACCTCGCGGTCGTCCACGTAGTCGGAGTTGCCGATCAGCACCAGCTTGCCGCGCTCGGAGGCGGCCCGTTCGACGGCGTGCGCCATCTCCGCGAAGAACGGCTGCCGGGCGTCCGGGACGACCATGCCGATCAGGTTGGTGCGCCGGGAGGCCATCGCCTGGGCGACCGAGTTGGGGCGGTACCCCAGCTGCTCGATCGCGGCGAGCACCTTCTCCCGGGTGGCCGGGGCGACCGGCCGGGGACCGTTGTTGATCACATAGCTGACGACCGCGGTCGAGGTCCCAGCCAGTCGGGCTACATCGTCGCGCGTCACCTTGGCCACGGGGCGAGTCTACGCGGGTCGTTCGCCGCTGCGGGGCCGGGTGACACCTGGTGGGACGGCGGTTTCGGGACCGATCCGGGCAAAGCCGGGCGAGAGTTCCCGCCCGGCCGCGCCTCAGTGCTCGCGGCCCGCGCCGGCCCGGTTCGGCTCGGCCCGCTCGCCGCCCTTCTCGGGCCGCTCCGGCACCACGAAGCGGTAGCCGACGTTGCGCACGGTGCCGATCAACTGCTCGTTCTCGACGCCGAGTTTGGCCCGCAGCCGACGGACGTGGACGTCCACGGTGCGGGTGCCGCCGAAGTAGTCGTAGCCCCACACCTCCTGGAGCAGCTGGGCCCGGGTGAAGACCCGCCCGGGGTGCTGGGCCAGGTACTTGAGCAGCTCGAACTCCTTGAAGGTGAGGTCGAGGACGCGGCCCTTGAGCTTGGCGGAGTAGGTGGCCTCGTCGACGGTGAGGTCGCCGTTGCGGATCTCCATCGGCGAGTCGTCGGTGGCGGCGTTCAGCCGGCCCAGCGCCAGCCGCAGCCGGGCCTCGACCTCGGCCGGCCCGGCGGTGTCGAGCAGCACGTCGTCGACGCCCCACTCGGCGGTGACGGCGGCCAGGCCGCCCTCGGTGACCACCAGGATCAGCGGGCTGCCGATGCCGGTGGAGCGCAGCAGCTGGCACAGGCTGCGGATCTGCGGCAGGTCGCGGCGGCCGTCGACCAGGATCACGTCGGCACTGGGGGTGTCGACCAGGGCGGACCCCTCGGCGGGGGCCACCCGGACGCTGTGCAGGAGCAGCCCGAGGGCGGGCAGCACCTCTGCGGAGGGTTGCAGGGCGTTGGTCAGCAGGAGCAGAGAACTCATACCCGGTTAGTCCCCTTTCCGGGTTGTCGCGGTCGCGGCCGCCGAGGGGACGGCGGCCGCGGAACGGGGGTGGGGAACGCCGACAGCTCCGGCGGAGGCGTCGGCGGACGGGGCGGCGGTGGCTCGTCCGGGGTCCCGCAACCCCGGACGTCCCGCTGGTGCCTCGCCCATCGGCGTACCCTCCGGTCTGTCCCGCTCCGGGACCGCACCTCGTCGTGCGGCCGGCGGCGGGGGCCGTTCCGGCGGACGGCGCGGGTGGGGCACCGTTCGCAAGAACGTCCGTACTGGCGTCCTGAAAGCACAAAAGGACCCGGGGGCGACTCTGCCCGGGTCCCTCACAGTCACCGAGGATAGCCGACCGCTCCCGGCCTGGGGAGAGGCGCGACCGGGGCGCGCGCCGTCCGGGACGTGAGGTGCGTCATCCGGCCGGGCGGTTCCGGGCCCGCGGTTCGCTTGCCCCGGGGCGGGGGCGGCGGGCGATGATGGGGGCCGCACCGGCCGCACCGCACGTGCTGCGCGTGTACACCCGGTCCTCCCGGCCCGGGTGGGCCGACCGGCACCGGGCCGGCCGCCGCACCGGGCGAGGACCGTCGAGAGGGGTTGCCGTGAGCGCGACCGCCGATGCCCGCACCGTCGCCGGTTCACCCGCCCGGGTGAGCGGGACGATCCGCTACTGGGCCGCCGCGAAGGCCGCGGCCGGCCGGGCCGAGGACCCGTACCTGGCCGGCACGCTGGCCGAGGCGCTGGCGGCGGTGCGCGCCGAGCACGCCGGCCGGCCGGAGCTGCTGCGCCTGCTGGAGGTGTGCTCGTTCCTGGTGGACGGCGACCCGGTGGGCGCCCGCCCGCACGCCGGGGTGCCGCTGTCCGCGGGCGGTTCGGTGGAGGTGCTGCCGCCGTTCGCCGGCGGCTGATCGCGGGTTCCGGCCCCAGGAACCGGGGCATGCGTGTGATCGTCCTATGTCCGAAGGGCCGTCCGACGGCGGGGGGTTGCGGACCGAGCGTTCCAGGGGGAGTGCGATGCATGGCGCGGTGAAGCTGCTGATCGGCCTCGGCGTGGTGGGCGGCCTGCTGGTCGGCGCCGACCGGGTGGCGGTCGGTCTCGCGGAGGACCAGGCCGCGGACGCGGTGGTCTCCTCCGGCTGGCTCGCCACCAAGCCGGACGTGGACATCGCCGACTTCCCCTTCCTGACCTCCGCGGTGGCGGGCGAACTGGACAAGGTCACGCTCACCTCGGACGGGATGACCGTGACGGACGGCAAGGAGCGGGTGACGGTGCACGCCTTCCGCGCCGACCTGGCGGACGTGAAGTTCACCGACTCCTACCGCGGCGTGACGGTCGGGCGCGGCGGCGGGCAGGGCGTGGTCGACTACAAGGACGTCTCGAAGTTCCTGGTCGGCGGCGGACTGATCGGCCTGGAGTACGCCGGCCCGGGCATGGTGAAGGCCGCGATGCCGGGCGGCTCGATCGAGGGCAAGCTGCACAGCGAGGGCAACGAGGTGGTCGTGGACGGCCTCCAACTGACCGGCATGGCCTCGAAGTTGAACGGGCTGGCGGCCGACCGGCTGAAGCCCCAGCGGTTCCGGCTGACCGGCCTGCCGAACGGCCTCGCGCTGGCCGAGGCCGTCCCGGAGCAGGGCGGCGTCCGGCTCCGCTTCACCCTCGCCCCCGGCACCGCGCTGGGGCACTGACCCCGCCGGTCGCCCGGCCGGAGCCCGGCCACCGCCCCGCTGCCGTTCCGTCCGCTGGGCGAGACGCGCTGTCCAGCACGATCACCGGAACGCCCCGGAACACCCGCCGGCCCGCTCCCCGCCCGGGGAGCGGGCCGCTCGGCGTGCGGGCGAAAACCGGTAAATCCCAGTATTCGAGTGATCGAGTCTCACTATTCGACACGATGATGACAGCGCCCCCACCGGTTCCCTAGCATCGTCGTCATGAAGCGACAGGCGGACCTCACGAAGCGGCGGGCGGTAGACCACTGCCGCGTGTCGAGCTGCCTGTGTCGAATGCGCTGACCGGACGGCCCTGACCGCAGTCCCGGCACGTCCGCCCCGCTCCGGCGCCCTGAACCGGCGGCGATCGATCGCCCCGGTGCGCCGCAGGCGGCGAACCCACACCTCTCGTTCCACCCCGGCCACCGCCGCACCCACGCCCGTCCCAGCATGCGGACAGGTGTGCGGACGCGCGGCCCGGGCGCCCTCCCCGCAGCCTTCCGCCAACCGCCCCCGGATGGAGACACCACCATGAGCCGCAGCGACGTCCTGGTCGACGCCGACTGGGTCCAGGCCCACCTGGACGACCCGAAGGTCGTCATCGTCGAGGTCGACGAAGACACCGCCGCCTACGACAAGAACCACATCCGCAACGCGGTCCGGATCGACTGGAAGAAGGACCTCCAGGACCCGGTCCGCCGCGACTTCATCGACCAGGCCGGCTTCGAGGCGCTGCTGTCCGCCAAGGGCATCGCCAACGACGACACCGTGGTGCTCTACGGCGGCAACAACAACTGGTTCGCGTCCTACGCCTACTGGTACTTCAAGCTGTACGGCCACGGCGACGTCCGCCTGCTGGACGGCGGCCGCAAGAAGTGGGAGCTCGACTCCCGCGAGCTGGTCGTCGAGCAGCCCGAGCGGGCCGCCACCCAGTACACCGCGCAGCCGGCCGACTCCTCGATCCGCGCCTTCCGCGACGACGTGGTCAACGCGATCGGCACCCTGAACCTGGTCGACGTCCGCTCGCCCGACGAGTTCTCCGGCAAGCTGCTCGCCCCGGCCCACCTCCCGCAGGAGCAGTCGCAGCGCCCGGGCCACGTCCCGTCCGCGAAGAACATCCCGTGGGCGAAGAACGCCAACGACGACGGCACCTTCAAGAGCGACGACGAGCTCAAGGCGCTGTACGAGGCCGAGGGCGTCGACCTGGCCACCGACACCATCGCGTACTGCCGGATCGGCGAGCGCTCCGCGCTCACCTGGTTCGTGCTGCACGAGCTGCTGGGCCAGGAGAACGTCAAGAACTACGACGGTTCGTGGACCGAGTACGGCAGCCTGGTCGGCGTGCCGATCGAGCTCGGCAGCTGAGCCCCGGCTCGCACGACAGCAAGGAAGAGGGAGACAGACATGTGCGGTGCGAAGGCCGGCGGCCCGGACCTGGCAGGAGTTGACGTGGCGAACGAGACGATCATCCAGGGTTCGGTGACCCGCAACGACGAGCCGGTCAACGGCTACGTGCGGCTGCTGGACGAGAACGGCGAGTTCACGGCCGAGGTCCCGACCTCGGCGACCGGGCAGTTCCGGTTCTTCGCCCGCCCGGGCAAGTGGACGCTGCGGGCCCTGGTGCCCGGCGCCACCGTCGACCGCCAGGTGGTGGCCGCCCAGGGCGAGTTCACCGAGGTCGCGATCGCGGTCTGAGGACCGCGGCGAGCAGCGTGACGAGGGGCCCGGACGTCTTCTGACGTCCGGGCCCCTCGCCGTACCCTGGGAGGGTGCAGGCACACCGACGGCACGTGCGCTACTTCGTGATGATGGGCAGCTGCCTGGCGCTGTTCGTCCTCGCCTGGGGCGTGGTGCGGTTCTGGTCGGTCGGCGCGGCCATCGGCATGTGCGTGGTCGCCATGGTGATCCCGCCGGTCGCCGCCGTCCTCGCCAACAAGCGGGACCGCGACGACGACTGGTGGAACGACCCGCGCTGGGAGGACCCGCACTGGGACGACCCCGGCCACGACCGGGACGCCCCGGACCACGAGGCCCCGCCCGACCGTCAGTAGACGAGCGCCTTGGCGCCGTCCGCCATCACCTCGGACAGGAACACCTGCGCCCCGGCGATCCGCACGCCCTCCAGCACGTCGGCCTGCGCGATGTCCCGGCGCGCCGCGCACTGGGTGCACAGGGTCACCGACCCGGCCGCCAGCACCGCCGCCAGCAGGTCGGGCAGCGGTGCGGAGTGCGGCAGCTCGAACTCGGCGGCCCGCCCCGGCAGCGCGAACCAGGCCGACTCCCCGGTCAGCCAGAGCGAGACCTCGACCCCGCTGGCGACCGCGACCGAGGCGACCGTGAAGGCCTGCGAGCAGCGTTCCGGCGCGTCCGCCCCGGCGGTGACCTTGATGACCAGCTTCTTCGACATGCCCCAGAGACTACGGGCGGGCGGGGTGCCCGATAGACTCGCGCCGTACCACAGCCCGTCGAACCCGCCCCTGGGAGAGCACCGTGTCCGGTCTTGAGATCTTCTTCGACAGCCTGCTGGCTCTGATGGCCGTGCTGATCACCTGGTTCGCCGTCTTCTCCGTCATGAAGCTCTACCAGGGCCAGCGCTGACGACTGCCGTACGGTTGATCCGGTAACCGTCCGACGACACGAGTCAGGGCCATGATCGAGATTCCTTCCGACCTCCACCGCGACGTCGTCCCGCTCGCCTTCCTCCTCGGCACCTGGGAGGGCGCGGGCGTCCATGACTTCCCGGGTTCGGAGAAGTGCAACTTCGGCCAGGAGCTGGTCTTCCGGCACGACGGCCGTCCCTTCCTGGAGTTCCGCTCGCGCACCTGGGTGCTCGACGAGCAGGGCGAGAAGGTCCGGCCGCTGGAGACCGAGCACGGCTTCTGGCGCGTCACCAGCAACCAGCACGGCGCCGGCGGCGAGCGCGAGATCGAGGTCTCCTCGGTCCGCGACGACGGCACCGTGGAGATCTGGTACGGCAAGCTGCACGACGGCAAGCCGCAGATCGACCTGGCCACCGACGCGGTCGCCCGGATCGAGGGCGCGGACCCCTACACCGGCGGCAAGCGCCTGTACGGCCTGGTCAAGGACGAGCTGCTCTGGGTCGGTGAGAAGGCCGCCCCCGAGGTGCCGCTGCGGCCGTACATGTCCGCGCAGTTGAAGAAGGTGCTGAACCCGGCGCAGCTGATCAGCGACATCAACGACCTGCCGGACGACGGGATCGCGTTCTTCCGCTGAGCCGCGGGTTCGCACGGGGTAGGGGCCGACCGGGCGGTCGGTCCCTACACTTGTCGGCACGACCTCTCACCGGGCAGGGACACACGTGGCGAACAGCGAGACCACCGACTGGAAGGCCGACCTCCGCGAGCGCGGCTACCGGCTGACCCCGCAGCGCCAGCTGGTGCTGGAGGCCGTCGACGTGCTCGACCACGCGACCCCGGACGAGATCCTCGGCCAGGTCCGGAAGACCGCCAGCGGCGTCAACATCTCCACCGTCTACCGGACGCTGGAGCTGCTGGAGGAGCTCGGCCTGGTCTCGCACGCCCACCTCGGGCACGGCGCCCCGACCTACCACCTGGCGGGCCGGCACACCCACCTGCACCTGGTCTGCCGGGACTGCGACCAGGTCACCGAGACCGACACCGGGATCGCCGCCCCGCTGATCGAGAGCCTGCGCGCCCAGCACGGCTTCGACACCGACCTCAAGCACTTCGCCATCTTCGGCCGCTGCGCCGACTGCACCGCGAAGCTGGCCGACGGGCGGTCGTAAGCTTGCCGGTATGAAGAGCCCGCTGCTTGCGCTGCCCGGTGCCGTCGCCGCCGAAGGTCCCGACGAGGGGGTCGCCGCGCACTACGGCGACCTGTTCCGCGAACAGCGGGCGCTGGCCGGCGGGCGGGGGTACACCGACCTCTCGCACCGCGGCGTGGTCACGGTGACCGGCCCGGACCGGCTGAGCTGGCTGCACCTGCTGCTCACCCAGCACGTCAGCGAACTGCCGCCGCAGCGGGCCACCGAGGCGCTGGTGCTGTCCGCGAACGGACACGTGGAGCACGCGCTCTACCTGGTCGACGACGGCACCACCACCTGGGCGCACGTGGAGCCGGGCACCGCGCCCGCGCTGGTGAAGTACCTGGAAGCGATGAAGTTCTGGAACCGCGTCGAGGTCGCCGACGCCACCGAGCAGTACGCCGTGGTCTTCCTGCCGGCCGGCTCCACCGCCGGGGCCGACGGGGCCGCCGCGGTGCGCGAACTCCCGTGGGGTCGCGACCTGTTCCTGCCGCGCGCCGAACTCGCCGCCGCGGTCGCCGACTTCGGTCCGCCCGCGGGCGTCTGGGCGTACGAGGCGCTGCGGATCGAGGGACACCGGCCGCGGCTCGGCTTCGAGACCGACCACCGCACCATCCCGCACGAGGTGGACTGGCTGGGCAGCGCGGTGCACCTGCAGAAGGGCTGCTACCGCGGCCAGGAGACGGTCGCCCGGGTGCACAACCTGGGCCGCCCGCCGCGCCGGCTGGTCTTCCTGCACCTGGACGGCACCGAGGAGAAGCTGCCCGCGCACGGCGCCGAGGTCCGGGTCGAGGGCCAGGAGCGGCCGGTCGGCTTCGTCACCTCCGCCGCCCGGCACCACGAGCTCGGCCCGATCGCGCTGGCCCTGGTGAAGCGCAACACCCCGGTCGACGCGGTGCTGCTGGCCGACGGCGTCCCCGCCGGGCAGGACGTGATCGTTCCCGCTTGAGAACGGATCAGACCTCCAGCAGGACGGTGAACGGCCCGTCGTTCACCAGCGACACCTGCATGTCGGCGCCGAACCGCCCGGTCTCCACCTTGGCGCCCAGCGTGCGCAGTTCGGCCACCACGGCGTCCACCAGCGGTTCGGCGACCGGGCCGGGCGCGGCGGCGTTCCAGGTGGGGCGGCGGCCCTTGCGGGCGTCGCCGTAGAGGGTGAACTGGCTGATCACCAGCAGCGGGGCGCCCAGTTCGGAGCAGGACTGCTCGGGGCTGCCCGGGAACAGCCGCAGCGTCCAGAGCTTGCGGGCCAGTTGGGCGGCCTGCTCGGGGGTGTCCTGGTGGGTGACGCCGACCAGGACGCACAGGCCCGGGCCCTCGATCGCGCCGACCGTCCCGCCGTCCACCGTCACGGTCGCCCCGGCGACCCGCTGCACCACTGCTCGCATGCCGCCCATTGTGCCGGTACCGCCACCCAGGGGGCGCACAGCCTCCACCCGCACGCCGGGGTCGCGCGTGCAGCGCCCCGATTCGTGCAGGTGAGCCCGTGGCGCGGATTCTTCGTACTAGCCAGGGGTGTTCGCCAGGGGGCCGTTCGGGTACTCGGGCGTGCGGGGCCGGGGCCCGGAGTGGCACGCTGTCCGACGGCCCGGGGGACCGGGCCCCGAGGGGGGCGTCCGCCGTCCCGGCGAACCGCGTCACCCGCACGAGTGGCGTCGCCCGCCCGGGGGAACCCTGGGTGGCGGGCGGCCCGTATCGAACAGCGGGCACTGGTACTACGGCAGGTGGTCGGATTGATGGACGTGAGCGCGGTCGACGGGCTGGCCGGCCTGGCCCTGGAGGAACTGCGGGTGCTGCGCAGGGACGCCCTGGAGCAGGAGGCGGACCTCTCCTACCTGCGCCGCCTGCTGCACGGCCGGATGGACATCCTGCGGGCCGAACTGCAGCGCCGCGAGGTCCCGCTGGCCGAGGCCGGCGAGGAGCGGGCCGCCCTGCTGGACCGGCTGCCGGCGATCCTCGCCGACGCCCCCTCGGCCAACCGCCGTCCGGCCCGGCACCTGACCCTCGGCCCGCCGCGCGGCGAGCGCTACCGGCGGGAGGCGGACGCGCTGATGGGCGACGTCCAGCTGGCCGACCTGGCCGCGCACCCCACCGCCGACCTGCTGGCCGCGATCGAGCGCCTGGACGAGCACCAGCGCGAGGTCTCCGGCCGCCGGAGCGCCCTGCAGCGCACCGCCGACGACTGCGGGGCGGAGATCACCCGCAGGTACCGTGAGGGGGAGGCCCGGGTCGACGACCTGCTCGGCGGAGGCTGAGCGGGACGGCGGCGGCCGGGGCCCGACCACCCTCACCGCACGCCCTTCACGCCCTGGAGTCCCACCCGTGTCGCAGTCCGCCCCGCCCGCCCTCGCCGAGGTCATACGCTCCGGCTTCACCGAGGGCCGCCACCGCGGCTCACTGGTCCTGCTCGACGCCGACGGCGCCGTCGAGTTCGCCCTCGGCGACCCCGAGCAGCCGGTCTTCCCGCGCTCCACGGCCAAGCCCTTCCAGGCGGTGGCCACCCTGCGGGCCGGCCTCGACCTGCGCGGCGAGCAGCTCGCGCTGGCCGCCTCCAGCCACTCCGCCGAACCGTTCCACCGCGCCGCGGTCCGCAAGGTGCTGTCCGACGCCGGACTCACCGAGGCCGCCCTGCGCACCCCCGCCGACCTGCCGCTGGACGAGGTCGAGGCGGAGGAGCTGCTGCGGTCTGGCGGGCAGCGCGCCCCGATCCTGATGGACTGCTCCGGCAAGCACGCCGGCTGGCTGGCCGCCTCCGCCGCCAACGGCTGGGACCTGGCCGGCTACCTCGACCCGGCCCACCCGATCCAGCTGCTGGCCCGCACCGCGCTGGAGGAGGCCACCGGCGAGCGGGCCGCCCACCTCGGCACCGACGGCTGCGGCGCCCCGCTGCTGGCCGTCTCGCTGACCGGCCTGGCCCGCGGCTTCCGCGCCCTGGTGCTGGCCGCACCCGGCACCGAGCAGCGCCGGGTCGCCGACGCGATGCGCGCCCACCCCGAGTACGTGGCCGGCACCCGCCGGGCCGACACCTGGCTGATGCGGGCGGTGCCCGGCGCGCTGTCCAAGATGGGCGCCGAGGCCGTCCAGGCGGTCGCGCTGGCCGACGGCCGGGCCCTCGCCTTCAAGATCGAGGACGGCGCGGAGCGCGCCCGCGGCCCGGTGCTGGCCGCCGCGCTGCGCCGGCTGGGCGTCCAGGACCCGGTGCTGGACCGGATCGCCGCCGCCCCGCTGCTCGGCGGCGGCCTGCCGGTCGGCGAGGTCCGCGCGGCGTTCTGACGCTCCGTCGGACGGCGCCGGGATGCCCGGGGCGGGACTTCGGTGCACCGTGGACGGCGGGGGAGCCACCCGTCGCCGCAGCAGGGAGAGACCGCCATGACCGACCACACCTACCGGGTCACCGAGATCGTCGGGTCCTCGCACGAGGGCGTGGACGCCGCCATCCGCAACGGCATCGCCCGGGCCAACCGGACACTGCGCAACCTGGACTGGTTCGAGGTGGTCCAGGTCCGCGGCCACATCAAGGACGGCGAGATCGAGCACTACCAGGTCGGCCTCAAGGTCGGCTTCCGGCTCGACGACAACGACGGCGTCTGACCGCCGGTCCGCACCGGGAACGTGCGAGGGGCGGGAGTCCGGACCGGACTCCCGCCCCTCGCACGGGTGCTGCGGGCCGCCCCGGAGGGCGCGCGGGCTCAGTGGCCGCCCTGCTCCTCCAAGCGCTTGATCGAAGCGGTGATCTCCGCCTCGGCCTCGGCCCGGCCGACCCAGTCGGCGCCCTGGACGGACTTGCCGGGCTCCAGGTCCTTGTAGACCTCGAAGAAGTGCTGGATCTCCAGGCGGTCGAACTCCGACACGTCCTGGATGTCCTGCAGGTGCGACCAGCGCGGGTCGGTGGCCGGGACGCAGAGCAGCTTGTCGTCGCCGCCCGCCTCGTCGGTCATGTGGAACATGCCGATGGCGCGGCACTTGATCAGGCAGCCCGGGAAGGTCGGCTCCTCCAGGATGACCAGCGCGTCCAGCGGGTCGCCGTCGTCCGCGAGGGTGCCCTCGACGTAGCCGTAGTCGGCCGGGTAGCGGGTCGAGGTGAAGAGCATGCGGTCCAGGCGGAGGCGACCGGTCTCATGGTCGACCTCGTACTTGTTGCGCGAGCCCTTCGGGATCTCGATCAGGACGTCGAACTCCAACGCTTCCTCCAAGGGTGGGGACTGACAGAATCCAAGTGTCTCCTACGGCGGGGTGTGCTCAGGAAAGGGGCCGGTCGGTGGGATCAGGGACAGCGGGGGGACGCGGGCGCCGGGCGGCGCTCGCGGGGGTGCTGGGCGTCGCGCTGGCCGCCGGGACGGTGCTCGCCGCACCCTCCTCGGCCCAGCCCTCGCCGGCGCCGAGCCACGGCGGCCGGCACCCGGAGGAGCCGCGCCGCGACGGCGCGAACAGCCCCGGCCCCGGCAAGGACCGCGGCCCGTCCGAGCGCCGCGGCAACCGGCACCGCGCCGTCCCCGCCCGGGGCCCGGTGCTGGCCGCCGGGGGCGCCGACGGCCGGCCGGCCACCGGCGGCGGGCTGCGCACCGCCGTCGCCCCCGCCGTGCAGGACAAGGCGCTGGGCACCCTGGCCTTCGCCGTCGCCGACGCCGCCACCGGCGAGTTCCTGTTCGGCGCCGACGAGGGCACGCCCGCCACGCCCGCCTCCACCACCAAGCTCGCCACCTCGGTCGCCGCGCTGGCCCTGCTGCCCGCCGGGCGCCGGATCGCCACCACCGTCGTGCAGGGCGCCCCCGGTGAGCTCACCCTGGTCGGCGGCGGCGACCCCACCCTGACGGCGCTGCCCGCCGACCAGGTCCGGGTCGGCGGCGCCCCCGTCGACGCGGAGAGCGCGCCCGCCTCGCTCGCCGACCTGGCCCACCGCACCGCCACCGCGCTCAAGGCGGCCGGCACCACCGCCGTCCGGCTCGGCTACGACACTTCGCTGTACACCGGCCCGCTGCTGCACAAGGACCACGACGGCGAGAACATCGCGGCCGTCACCCCGCTGATGGTCGACGAGGGCCGGGTCGACCCGCGCTCCACCGAGGACGCCCCGCCCCGGGTCGCCGACCCCGCCGGGCAGGCCGCCGAGGCGTTCGGGCGGCTGCTCGCGGCCGAGGGCATCACCCTGCGGGGCGCCGCCGCCCCGGCCACCGCCCCGGCCGGGGCGAAGGAGCTGGCCCGGGTCGAGTCGCCGACCCTCGGCCGGCTGGTCGAGCGGATGCTCACCACCTCCGACAACACCCTCGCCGAGGCGGTCGCCCGGCAGGTGGCGATCGCCGCCGGGCAGCCCGCCGGGTTCGACGGGGCCGCCAAGGCCGTCACCGGCGAACTCGCCGCGCTCGGCGTCCCGTTGACCGGCGTGCTGATCACCGACGGCAGCGGCCTCGCCAAGGCCAACCTGATCCCGCCGATCACCCTGGTGAAGCTGCTCGCCACCGCCGCCTCCGCCGAGCACCCCGAGCTGCGCCCGGTGCTCACCGGCCTCCCGATCGCCGGCTTCACCGGCACCCTGGCGGGCCGGTTCGGCGCCAAGTCCGGCGCGGGCGACGCCGCCGGCATCGTCCGGGCCAAGACCGGCAGCCTCTCCGGCGTGAACACGCTGGCCGGCACCGTGGTCGACGCCGACGGGCGGGTGCTGGTCTTCGCCCTGATGAGCCGCACCACCGCGGACGCCGCCACCGCCCGGGCCGCCGTCGACCGGATCGTGGCCCGGATCGCCGCCTGCGGCTGCTGAACCGGCCCGCCAACCGGCCCGTGAACCGGCTGCCGGACCGGTCGGCCCGCCGCGGCCGACGGGGGCCGGCCGGGGGCTGACGGGGCGTCAAAGAAGCCCACCCGTCCCGCCCGTCTCCCCCGGGCGGGGGCGAGCACGTACGGTGAGGGCATGACGAGCGCGAGCGGCGGTGCGGAGATGGTCGACTGGGATCTCGCGGTGGCGACCGCGGCGCGGATCGCCCGGCCCGGGCCGCGGGTGTCCCGGGAGGAGGCCCGCGCGGTGGTCGCCGAGCTGCGCGGGCACGCCGCGGAGGCCGAGCGGCACGTGCGCGAGTACACCCGGATGGGGTCCGCGGCGGCGGCCGACACCCCGGTGCTGGTGGTGGACCGGCCCGGCTGGGTGCGCGCCAACGTGGCGGGCTTCCGGACGGTGGTGCGCCCGCTGACCGACCGGCTGGCGGCCCGCCGCGCCGAGGGCCGGGGCGCGGCCGCGGCGGGCGCGGCCGGGGCCAAGGCGACGGGCGTGGAGGTCGGCGTGGTGCTGGCCTTCCTGTCGACCAAGGTGCTCGGCCAGTACGAGACCTTCGCCCCGGCCGAGCTGCCGAGCGCCCCCGACAGCCCGGAGGGCCTGTTCGACCAGCCGCGCCGGGGCCTGGCGGTGCCGCCCGGGCGGCTGCTGCTGGTGGCGCCGAACATCGTCCAGGTGGAGCGCGAACTCGACGTTTCCCCGCACGACTTCCGGCTCTGGGTGTGCCTGCACGAGGAGACCCACCGGACCCAGTTCACCGCGGTGCCCTGGCTGCGCGACCACATCCAGTCCGAGGTGCAGGAGTTCCTGGCGCAGACCGACGTCGATCCGGCGGCCTTCCTGGAGCGGCTGCGGGAGGCCTTCGGCGGCGTCCCCGGCCTGCCCCGGGCCAAGGGCGCCGGGGGCGCCAGGAGCGGCGGTGGCGGCAACGGCCTGGCCGACCTGGTGCAGACGCCCGGGCAGCGGGAGATCCTGGCCCGGCTGACCGCGGTGATGTCGCTGCTGGAGGGCCACGCGGACGTGGTGATGGACGGCGTCGGACCGGCCGTGGTGCCCTCGGTGGCGGAGATCCGGGAGAAGTTCCAGCGCCGCCGCGACCGCGGCGGCGGCCGACTCGACCTGGTGCTGCGCCGGCTGCTCGGGATGGACGCCAAGCTGCGCCAGTACCAGGACGGCGCGGTGTTCGTCCGGGGCGTGGTGGAGCGGGTCGGGATGGACGGCTTCAACCGGGTCTGGACCTCCCCGAACACGCTGCCGACCAAGGAGGAGGTCCACGACCCGGCCTCCTGGGTGGCCCGGGTGGTGGGCTGAGCCTGCCGCTCCGGTCCGGACCGGCGGGACCGGCGGAAACACAGATCGGGCGAGTCGTACACCTGGCGGCAGACGTAACGTTTCGTCATTCACCCGTACGTGGGACGGTGGAACCGCCGTTGGCGCGGGTGGCGTGGGCGGTGTCCGGATTCTGCGACCATCTGTGAGCGCCTGGTGACCGAGAGCTGACAGGCGGCCGACGTACCCCCCTCCGCCAAGGAGTGCCAACCATGGGCCCACACCCCGCTGTCGCGGCGATACGCCTCGCCGTCCGCCGTACCCTCGCCGAGCTCGCCGCCGAGGCGGGCGCGGCCCCGGGCGGGGCGGTGCGCGAGCGCGCCGTCCCGGCCCCCGCACCCGTCCCGGTGCCCGTCCTGGCCGGCACCGTGACGGTGCCCGGCACCCTGATCGGCAATGCCCGCCGACACCCCTCCGGCCTGCCCCGCACCCCGGCCGCGCCCGGCTCCCCGCTGGTGCTGGTGGCCGTCTCCGGCGGCGCCGACTCGATGGCGCTGGCCACCGCCACCGCCTTCGAGGCCCCCAAGCTCGGCCTGCGGGTCGGCGCCGTCACCGTCGACCACGGCCTGCAGGACGGGTCGGCCGAACGCGCCGAACTGGTCGCCGTCCGGTTGCGCGAACTCGGCCTCGACCCGGTGGAGGCCGTCGCGGTCCGGGTCGGCCGCGAGGGCGGCCCGGAGAACGCCGCCCGGGACGCCCGCTACGCCGCCCTCGACCGGGCCGCCGAGCACCACGGCGCGCTGGCGGTGCTGCTCGGCCACACCCGCGACGACCAGGCGGAGACGGTGCTGCTGGGCCTGGCCCGCGGCTCCGGGGCCCGCTCGCTGGCCGGGATGCCCGCCCAGAAGGGCCGCTACCGCCGCCCGCTGCTGGAGCTGGACCGGGCCGCCACCCGCCAGGCCTGCACCGCCCAGTCCATCCCGGTCTGGGACGACCCGCACAACACCGACCCGGCCTACACCCGCTCCCGGGTCCGGCACGAGGTGCTGCCGGTGCTGGAGAAGCACCTCGGCGGCGGGGTGGTCGAGGCGCTGGCCCGCACCGCCCGGCTGTTCCGCGACGACGCCGACGCGCTCGACCAGTGGGCCGCCCTCGCCGAGCGCGACCTGCGCGCCGCGGACGGCGGCCTGGACACCGACAAGCTCGCCGAACTGCCCCCCGCGGTGCGCCGCCGGGTGCTGCGCCGGGCGGCGCTGCGGGCCGGCTGCCCGGCCGGGGACCTGTTCGCCCGCCACCTGGAGGCGGCGGACCTGCTGGTCACCGGCTGGCGCGGCCAGGGCCCGCTGCACCTACCCGGGGGCGTCGAAGCCGTCCGCCGGTGTGGCACGCTGGTGTTTCGGCGGCCGGGCGGCTGAGCACGAACGAGTCGTACCGCCGCCGCCGAACCCCGACCCCGAGCGTTTGAGGACGTATCCCCGGTGGACCAGAACGACATGGGCGCAGACCTCGCGAAGGTGCTCATCAGCAAGGACGAGATCGACGCCAAGCTGGTGGAGCTGGCCGCGCGGATCGACCAGGACTACGCCGGGAAGGACCTGCTGCTGGTGGGCGTCCTCAAGGGTGCCGTCATGGTGATGGCGGACCTGGCCCGCGCCCTGCACAGCCAGGTGACGATGGACTGGATGGCGGTCTCCTCGTACGGCATGGGCACCAAGTCCTCCGGCGTGGTGCGCATCCTCAAGGACCTCGACACCGACATCGCCGGCCGGGACGTGCTGATCGTCGAGGACATCATCGACTCCGGCCTGACGCTGTCCTGGCTGCTCGGCAACCTGGGTTCGCGCGGCCCGGCCTCGCTGAAGGTGTGCACCCTGCTGCGCAAGCCGGACGCCGCCAAGGTGGAGATCGACGTCGAGTACGTCGGCTTCGACATCCCGAACGAGTTCGTGGTCGGCTACGGCCTCGACTACGCGGAGAAGCTCCGCAACCTGCCCTTCATCGGCACCCTCGCGCCGCACGTCTACGGGGGCTGAACCGTTCGGGCGACGGGTGGGAACAGTGCCCTGTTCCCACCCGTTGTGCGGGGGTAGGAAAATAGGCCGCACCGTGGTGCGATCCCGCCGGGACCGGGGGTCGCTGCGGTACGGTCCCATCAACCGCTCGTCTTACGAGCACATATCGGATGCGCCAAGGCCCCAACAGCCGAGCAGCGCCCGTCGAATTGGCAGGAGGGACGGGGCGGCGACGCCCCGCATGGATGGACGTCAAGCGATACTTCCGTGCGCCGATCATGTGGGTCGTGCTGGCCGCCCTCGCCGTGTTCGCACTCATGGAGCTCGTCTCGGACCCGAGCGGCTACAAGACTGTGGACACCGGACAGGTCATCAGCGCCATCAACAGCGACCAGGTGAAGTCGGCGCAGCTCACCACCGGTGACTCGAACCTCATCAAGATCCAGCTGCAGGACGGCCAGAAGCTGAAGCCGGGCGCCAACGGCAAGTCGCCGTCCGGCACCCGCTTCCAGGCCTCCTACACCGGCGACCAGCAGGCCGCCGACCTGGCCAAGAACCTCCAGGCCAAGCAGGACGCGGGCCAGATCCCGGGCGGTTACACCGTCAGCCCCGAGAAGCAGTCGACCCTGGTCAGCCTGCTCTTCTCGATGCTGCCGATCGTGATCATCGTGGTGGTCTTCCTGTTCCTGATGAACCAGATGCAGGGCGGCGGCTCCCGGGTCATGCAGTTCGGCAAGTCCAAGGCCAAGCTGCTGACCAAGGACACCCCGAAGACCACCTTCGCCGATGTCGCGGGCGCCGACGAGGCGGTCGAGGAGCTCCACGAGATCAAGGAGTTCCTGCAGGAGCCGGCCAAGTTCCAGGCCGTCGGCGCCAAGATCCCCAAGGGCGTGCTGCTGTACGGCCCGCCCGGCACCGGCAAGACCCTGCTGGCCCGCGCCGTGGCCGGCGAGGCCGGCGTCCCGTTCTACTCGATCTCCGGCTCCGACTTCGTCGAGATGTTCGTCGGCGTCGGCGCCAGCCGGGTCCGCGACCTGTTCGAGCAGGCCAAGGCCAACGCTCCGGCGATCATCTTCGTCGACGAGATCGACGCCGTCGGCCGGCACCGCGGCGCGGGCCTCGGCGGCGGCCACGACGAGCGCGAGCAGACCCTCAACCAGCTGCTGGTCGAGATGGACGGCTTCGACGTCAAGGGCGGCGTCATCCTGATCGCCGCCACCAACCGCCCCGACATCCTGGACCCGGCGCTGCTGCGCCCCGGCCGCTTCGACCGGCAGATCGCGGTCGACCGCCCGGACCTCCAGGGCCGACTGGACATCCTCAAGGTGCACCAGAAGGGCAAGCCGATCGCGCCGGACGTCGACCTCTCGGCCGTCGCCAAGCGCACCCCCGGCTTCACCGGCGCCGACCTGTCGAACGTGCTGAACGAGGCGGCGCTGCTCACCGCGCGCTCCGAGAAGAAGCTGATCGACAACCAGACGCTGGACGAGGCGATCGACCGCGTCGTGGCCGGTCCGCAGAAGCGCTCCCGGATCATGTCCGAGAAGGAGAAGAAGATCACCGCGTACCACGAGGGCGGCCACGCCCTGGTCGCGGCGGCCTGCAACTACTCCGACCCGGTGCACAAGATCACCATCCTGTCCCGGGGCCGCGCCCTGGGCTACACGATGGTGCTGCCGGACGAGGACAAGTACTCGACCACCCGCAACGAGATGCTCGACCAGCTCTCGTACATGCTGGGCGGCCGGGCGGCCGAGGAGCTGGTCTTCCACGACCCGACCACCGGTGCCTCGAACGACATCGAGAAGGCCACCGCCACCGCGCGGGCCATGGTCACCCAGTACGGCATGAGCGAGCGGCTCGGCGCGATCAAGTTCGGCACCTCCGACTCCGAGCCCTTCCTGGGCCGCGAGATGGGCCACCAGCGCGACTACTCGGAAGAGGTCGCCGGGCTGGTGGACGAGGAGGTCAAGAGCCTGATCGAGACCGCCCACAACGACGCCTGGGAGATCCTGGTCGAGAACCGGGACGTGCTGGACAACCTGGTGCTCGAACTGCTGGAGAAGGAGACGCTGAACAAGGAGCAGATCGCCGAGATCTTCGCTCCGGTCATCAAGCGCCCCCCGCGTCCGGCGTGGACCGGCTCGGCCCGCCGCACCCCGTCCACCCGGCCGCCGGTGCAGTCGCCGAAGGAGCTGGCGCTGACCAACGGCGCCGCCACCACCGGCACCGACCCGGTCGACGTGGTCAAGCTGCCGCCGGTCGACGGCGGCCAGGTCGAGAGCTGACGGTTCGACCGCCTGTTCGGAATGGATGCCGCGTTTCCGGGGTTTGTACCCTGGAGGCGCGGCATCCGTGCTGCAGCTCCCCTCTTGACCGAGATTTTCCCGACTGACGAGCAGCGAGGCACGCATGATCGACCCGGTGACGCTCGACGGTGAGGCCGCCGTCGGCCAGTTCGACCAGAAGCGGGCCGAGAACGCCGTCCGCGAGCTGCTGATCGCCGTCGGCGAGGACCCGGACCGCGAGGGCCTGCTGGAGACCCCGGCCCGGGTCGCCCGCGCCTACCGGGAGATATTCGCCGGGCTCTGGCAGCAGCCGGAGGACGTGCTGACCACCACCTTCGACCTCGGCCACGACGAGATGGTGCTGGTCAAGGACATCGAGGTGTTCTCCACCTGCGAGCACCACCTGGTGCCGTTCCGCGGCGTCGCGCACGTCGGCTACATCCCGTCCAGCAGCGGCAAGATCACCGGTCTGTCCAAGCTGGCCCGGCTGGTCGACGTGTACGCCCGCCGGCCGCAGGTGCAGGAGCGCCTGACCAGCCAGGTCGCGGACGCGCTGATGCGGATCCTGGAGCCGCGGGGCGCGATCGTGGTGATCGAGTGCGAGCACATGTGCATGTCGATGCGCGGCATCCGCAAGGCCGGGGCGAAGACCATCACCTCGGCGGTCCGCGGCCAGCTCCGCGACCCGGCCACCCGGAACGAGGCGATGAGCCTGATCATGGCCCGCTGACGGGCCGTCGACGGCGAAAAGGGCGCACCCCGAGGGGTGCGCCCTTTTCGCTTTCCTACTGTCGTGGTTCGCGGTCGGCCGGCGGGGCCAGGTGGTCGCCGAACCACTCCAGGGCGGCGGGCAGTTCGCGGCGCCAGGTCTCGAAGGAGTGACCGCCGTCGGGCAGCACCAGCGAGTCCACCGTGAACTCCGGGTGGGCGGCGGCGACCTTCTGCGCGCCGGCCAGGAACTGCTCGGTGGCTGCGAAGTCCTCCTCGGCCCGGGTGGAGACCACCAGCAGGCTGGTGGCGGGGGCGGGCAGGTTGGCCAGCCGCCAGTTCAGGTCGGAGCGCTGGGCGGCCGCCTTGTCGCCGCGGAACAGGTCGCCGTCGGTCCAGCGGTCCGCGGGCACCGCGTAGTCGGCGTGCAGCGCGGCCGCGCTGCCGAACGCGCCCGGCTCGCGCATCGCCATCCGCAGCGCGCAGGAGCCGCCGGTCGAGTACCCGAACACGCCCCAGGAGGCGGCCGAGCGGCCGACCCGGTACGCGGAGCGCAGCGCCGCCGGGACGTCCTTGGCGAACCAGGTCTCGGCCCGCGGCCCGCCGGGGACGTCCACGCACTCGGTGTTGCGGGGCGGGGCGACGGTGGGGCGGGCCATCACCACCACGGTCGGCGCCATCCGCCCGTCGCGCTGCAGCTCGGCGGCGGCGGACGGCAGCCGCAGCCCGTCGATCAGGGCCAGCGAGGGGCCGGGGTAGCCGGCCAGCGCCAGCAGCACCGGGAAGCGCTCGCGGGCGTAGCGCGGGTTGAAGTACTCGGGCGGCAGGTAGACGAAGACCTGGTCGGACAGCCCGGACTCGGTCCCGGTGATCCGCACCGAGTCGACCCGGCCGACCTGCTCCGGCGGCCCGGCCGGCAGCACGTCCTTGACGCCCGCCAGCCCGCCCTCGTCGGTCGGCCGGACCAGTGCCGCGCCGGTCGGGGCGGCGCCGGGGGCGTGCGCGGCGGCCAGCGCGACCGGGGCGCCGCCGGGGCGCAGCAGGTCGTTCCAGGAGGTGTAGAAGCCGTACGCGTCGTTGACCGAGAGCAGCAGCACCGACAGTACGGAGAGCTGCACCACGGCGAGCAGTCCGAGCCGGCCGAGCAGCGGGAGCGGTCGCTGGCGGGCCAGCCGGGGCCACAGCCAGAGAGTGGCCAGCAGGGCGACGGCCGCCACCGCGCCCAGGGTGTACACCAGTGCCCGGCTGGTCAGCTCCATGCCTTCCGGTCCCTCCTCGACTCGCGCCCGCCCATCGTCATCTGACGCATCGTCGGGAGCCAGTGGGGGTACTCTGACCGGGCGTCGGAAACCAGTGCGAAAAGGTGGCTGTGCACCGGGGAACCGACGCCGTAGGATGCGGCGTCCACCCGGGGGAAGACGCGCCGAACCGCCGTACCGGTGGCCACGGGTGCGCGGCGGTGGGCGCGGCCGCATCCCCCGGTCCGATGAGCGCAGGCGTTCGGTCCGACCCCTGGCGGACGCCTCCGATTCTTTCCTCGGACCCTCTTTGACGTGCGGATTGCCAGAAAAAGGAACAGGCATGAAGGTCCATCACCAGCTCGCCCCCGGAGTGCGCGAGCAGCGCCCCGGTGCCTCTAGGCTGACTTCCCATGAGTGCCCCCGTGTCCGCTGAGCCGACCTCCGAAGCCCCCCGCCGCCGGGGACTGCAGACGCTCCGCACCCAGGCCGCCGCCGTGCCGCGGGCCTGGCTGCCGGGCGCGGTCGGGTACGCCGCGCTGGCGATCGGACTGATCGACATCGCCTGCGCGATCTTCCCCAAGCTCCGGCTCACCAAGATGCACAACTGGGCCGGGCACCTCCCGGGCGGCACCACCTCGCTGGCCGCCGCCGGGACGCTGATGGTCGGCATGCTGCTGGTGCTGCTCGCGCACGCCCTGCGCCGCCGCAAGCGCCGCGCCTGGCGCGCCGTCTGCGTGCTGCTGCCGGTCGGCGCCGCGCTGCACCTGCTGCGCTGGCACCAGGTCGGGCAGGCGGTCGTCTCGCTGGCGCTGCTCGCCGTCCTGCTGATCCACCAGCGCGAGTTCTACGCCAAGGCCGACCCGCGCACCCGCTGGCGGGCCGTCCTCAACTTCGTGGTGCTGAGCGCCGTCTCGGTGCTGCTCGGCCTGGTCATCGTCTCGGTCCGGTGGAAGTCCGAGGTCGGCGACCCGACGCTGTTCCAGCGCTTCGAGCACATCGGCTACGGCCTGTTCGGCTTCGAGGGCCCGATCCACTACACCTCGGACCGGATCGGCGACCTGGTCGGCTACTCGCTCGGCGCGCTCGGCCTGGTCACCGCGCTCACCACCGCCTACCTGGCGCTGCGCCCGGAGAAGCCCGAGCCGGAGCTCACCCCCGAGGACGAGCTCAAGGTCCGCGAGCTGCTGGCCCGGCACGGCCGCCGCGACTCGCTGGGCTACTTCGCGCTGCGCCGCGACAAGAGCGTGCTGTTCTCGCCCACCGGCAAGGCCGCGATCTCCTACCGGGTGGTCTCCGGCGTGATGCTGGCCTCCGGCGACCCGGTCGGCGACGTCGAGGCCTGGCCCGGCGCGATCAAGGTCTTCATGGCGACCGCCCGCGAGCACGCCTGGGTCCCGGCCGTGATGGGCTGCTCCGAGGTCGGCGGCGAGGTGTGGACCCGGGAGGCCGGGCTGGACGCGCTCGAACTCGGCGACGAGGCGATCGTCGACACCGCCTCCTTCTCGCTCTCCGGCCGCGCCATGCGCAACGTCCGCCAGATGGTCAAGCGGATCGAGCGCAACGGCTACTCCTGCCGGGTCCGCCGGGTCGGCGACCTCACCCAGCAGGAGAAGCGGCAGATCGCCGACGCCGCCGCCCGCTGGCGCGGCACCGACACCGAGCGCGGTTTCTCGATGGCGCTCGGCCGGTTCGGCGACGCCGGGGACGACGACTGCGTGGTGGTCACCGCGCACAAGGCCCCCGAGGAGGGCGAGCCGGACACCGGGGACGACCTCAAGGCGGTGCTGCACTTCGTCCCCTGGGGCGAGGACGGCATCTCGCTGGAGCTGATGCGCCGCGACCGGGAGGCCGACCCCGGCCTCAACGAGCTGCTGATCGTCGCCGCCCTCCAGGAGGTCGGCGCGATGGGCGTCCGCCGGGTCTCGCTGAACTTCGCGATGTTCCGCTCCGCGCTCGCCCGCGGCGAGCGGATCGGCGCCGGGCCGGTGCTGCGGGCCTGGCGCGGGCTGCTGGTCTTCCTGTCGCGCTGGTTCCAGATCGAGTCGCTGTACAAGTTCAACGCGAAGTTCCAGCCCTCCTGGGAGCCGCGCTTCCTGGTCTACCAGCACACCCGCGACCTGCCGCGGATCGGCTTCGCCGCGATGCAGGCCGAGGCCTTCATCACCCTGGGCATGCCGCGCTTCGGCCGCAAGCGGCAGCGCCAGGGCCTGATGCCGGAGCAGAGCGAGCAGCTCGGCCGGGCCGCGTAGCGGGTCCGCCCCGGGCGGCGCCGCCCGGGGCGGACCGATAATGGGGCGCATGAACGAGAACGTCCCCGGCCTGCCCGTCCTGTCGCGCTGCGCGGTGATGGGGGTGGTCAACGTCACGCCGGACTCGTTCTCGGACGGCGGCCTGTGGCTGGACCCGGCCCGGGCGGTCGCGCACGGGCTCGACCTGGTGGCCCGCGGCGCGGACCTGGTGGACGTCGGCGGCGAGTCGACCCGGCCCGGCGCGGTCCGGGTCACCGAGGCGGAGGAACTGCGCCGGGTCGTGCCGGTGGTCACCGAGCTGGCCCGGGCCGGCGTCGTGGTGTCGGTGGACACCATGCGGGCCGCCGTCGCGGCGGCGGCCGTCGCGGCCGGCGCCCGGATCGTCAACGACGTCTCCGGCGGCCTCGCCGACCCGGAGATGGCCCGGGTGGTCGCCGACACCGGCGCCCCGTTCGTGGTGATGCACTGGCGCGGCCAGTCCGCCGACATGGACCGCCTCGCCGTGTACGGGGACGTGGTCGAGGACGTGGTGCGGGAGCTGACCGTCCGGGTGGAGGAGCTGCTCGCGGCGGGCGTCAAGCAGGAGCAGCTGATCCTCGACCCCGGCCTGGGGTTCGCCAAGACCGGCGAGCACAACTGGGCCCTGCTGGGCCGGCTGGACGCGCTGACGGCACTGGGACGCCCGGTGCTGGTGGCCGCTTCGCGCAAGCGCTTCCTGGGTACGCTGCTGGCCGACCCGGAAACCGGGGAGCCGCGCCCGGCGCGGCAGCGGGACGACGCCACGGCGGCGGTCTCGGTGCTGTCGGCGAAGGCGGGCGCCTGGGCGGTCCGGGTGCATGACGTGTCCGGCACGGCTGACGCCGTACGAGTCGTCGCGGCCTGGGAGCAGGCGGCGCAGAGGGGGTAGGCGTGGCGGAAGCAGTCAGCGGCAACGACCGGGCGGCAGCGCTGGAGCCCGACGAGGAAGCGGTGCTGGCGGCCAACCAGGCCCTGTACGAGGCGCTGGAGAACGGCGACCTGGAGGCGGTCGAGGCGATCTGGCTCGGCCCGGACCAGGCCGACGACAAGGGCGGCGTGTTCTGCGTGCACCCGGGCTGGCCGGCCCTGATCGGCCGGGCCCAGGTGACCCGCTCCTACATGCTGATCATGGCGAACACCGAGTACATCCAGTTCTTCCTGACCGACGTCGAGGTGGACGTGCAGGGCGACGTCGCCCTGGTCACCTGCACCGAGAACATCCTCTCCGGCGGCGAGCCGGAGGAGGAGGGCGAACTGGGCCCGCTGGTCGGCGGCAAGGTGGTGTCGACCAACCTGTTCCGCCGCACCCCGGACGGCTGGCGGCTCTGGTCGCACCACGGCTCGCCGGTGCTCACCAGCGGCGACGACGAGGACGACGAAGAGGACGACGACGACGAGTAGGGAAGCGCAGCCCTGTCCGCAGCCCTGTCAAGGGCCGCCGCAGCCGGTCCGATCGGGTGGGCGGCCGGGGAGGCGGTCCAGGCCGCCCGGGCCTCGAAGGTAGATTCGAGGGGCGGCGGGCGACGGTGCCCGCCGGTCCCCGCCCCCGCGCGGGGCCGTCAGCTGGGAGCAGTGATTCTTTTGCTGGACCGCGTCACCCTGCGTGGGCTCCGCGCCCGCGGCCACCACGGCGTCTTCGAACGCGAACGGGTCGAGGGGCAGACCTTCGTGGTCGACCTGGTGCTGTTCCTCGACACCCGGCCGGCCGCCGCGGGCGACGACCTGACCCGCACCGCGCACTACGGCGTGATCGCCGAGGAGGTCACCGCGGTGATCTCCGGCGAGCCCGTCGACCTGATCGAGACGCTGGCCCAGCGGATCGCCGACCGGTGCCTGGACCACGAGGTGGTCGAGGAGGTCGAGGTCACCGTGCACAAGCCGGACGCCCCGATCACCGTCCCCTTCGACGACGTCACCATCACGATCCGCCGCGGCCGCGCCTGACCGCGCCCGGCGGAGCCCGAGCAGAGGGAACTCCATTGGCCACGACCGACCCGACCGCCACGCCGAGCACCTGCGACCTGCAGAGCAAGGTGGACCGCGTGGAGTCCACCCTGCACGACTCCCGCACCGCCGCCGTCGCCCTCGGCAGCAACCTGGGCAACCGCCTGGAGACCCTGCAGGGCGCCGTGGATGCCCTGGAGGACACCCCCGGGGTCCGGGTGACCGCGGTCTCCGCGGTGTACGAGACCGACGCCGTCGGCGGCCCCGCCGACCAGCCGAGCTACTTCAACGCGGTCGCGCTGCTGCGCACCTCGCTGCCGCCGCAGGACCTGCTGGAGCGGGCCAACGCGGTCGAGGACGCCTTCGGCCGGGTCCGCACCGTGCACTGGGGCCCGCGCACCCTGGACGTCGACATCCTGGCCTACCAGGACGTCACCAGCACCGACCCGCACCTGACGCTGCCCCACCCGCGGGCGCACGAGCGGGCCTTCGTCCTCGCCCCCTGGCAGGACGCCGACCCGGCGGCCGAGGTACCGGGCCACGGGCCGGTCGCCGAGCTGCTGGCCGGGCTCGGCGGCGCCGCCGGGCAGGGCGTGCGGCTCCGCACCGACCTGCAGCTGCGCCTGCCCGAGTGAGCGCCCGCCGGTCCGGCCGGGGGACCCCCGGCCGGACCGGTCCGGGAACTTCCGCGGCCGCGCGGGCGTAGCTCCCTGGCGAAGGACCCGACCGCACCGCGCCGCACCGTGCCGCCTCGCACCACCTCGTACCGCCTCGCACCACTGGGAAGGAAGCCCGTCCGCGTGAAGCCGCTCCGTCTCCGCCTGCTGCTCGGCATCACCGGGATCACCGGGCTGCTCGCCTGGGGCGCCTCCCGGCTCTGGGACACCCTGGACACGCTGCCCGCGGTGCCCCGCTACGCGCCGTACGTGCTGGCGGCGGTCGCCGTGGTGCTGCTCGCCGTGACGCTCTCGCTGCGCTCCCGGCTGAAGGCGGCCCGGGAGCGGCAGCACGACGCCAAGCGGGTCGACCCGCTGCACGCGGCCCGGGCCCTGGTGCTCGGCCAGGCCAGCGCGCTGGTGTCCGCCGTGGTGACCGGGATCTACGCGGGCACCGGGGTGTTCCTGCTCGGCCAGCTCGACAACGCGGCCCGCCGCTCGCAGGCGCAGACCGCGCTGTTCGCGGTGCTGGCCGGCGCGGCGGTGATCGCGGTCGCGCTCTGGCTGCAGCACGTCTGCCGGCTCCCCGGCGGCCCCGACGACCGGGACCAGCCGCGCGGGACGGCCACCTCCTCGCGGTGACCGGTGGTCGACGCAGCGTGACGCGGCGGTCGCGGAAGGTGGCCCCGGCGGCCTGTCAAGGCCCGAATGGGGGGCGAGGCTGACAGGGCCGCGATTCGCACGCTAGTTTCTAGCCATGTCTCGCGGACGCCACCGTCATTCCTCCGTCCTCGGCCGGTCCCTGCCACCGGTCGCCTCCGGTGTGCTCGTGGTCGCGGCGGTGGCCGCGCTGGTGGCCAGTCCGGATCAGATCGTGGCCCGCTCGGTCGGGGTCGCCGCCGTCCTGGCGGTGGTCGGCCTGGCCCTGGTGCTGCGCCAGCGCGACCGGGCCGCCAAGGCCGCCGCCGAGCAGGCCATGCAGCGCCGGCTGCGGGTCGAGGAGCGCTACGAGGAGCAGATCGCCGAGGCCGAGTACGCGGCCGAGGTCGCCGAGGAGCGGGCCACCCGCTTCGGCCGGCGGCTGACCGCGGAGAAGTCCCGGCTGGCGAAGGCCGAGACCGAGATCGCCCGGCTGCTGCGCGAGCGCGCCGTGATGGTCGCCGAGCAGGCGCTCAAGGAGGCCGAGGCCGCCCGGCAGGCGCTGGAGGCGTCCCGCCCCAAGCACCCGCTCACCCCGGCCGGCTACGTCCGCGCCCAGGCCGCGATGCGGTACCTGGAGCGGCAGGCCGCCGTCGCCGAGGCGCGCCGCGAGGTCGACGAGCGGGCCCAGGTCGAGCTGCGCCCGCGGATGCCCGAGCCCGTCCCGGCCGCCGACGGCGCCGGCACCGCCGCCACCGCGCTGCGCCCGGTCGGCCCGGCGCTGCCCGGCGCCCGCCCGGCGGGGGAGCGGGACGAGCGCCCGGCCGCCGCGCACCCGGCGCCGCCGCGCCCGCGGGCGACCGCGTTCAGCTTCTTCGGCCGGCCCGGCACCGCCCGGGCCGCGCTGCGGGCGGCCGCCCCGGCCCCCGCCGTCGGCGACCTGGCCGACGTGGTGGGCGACGAGGCGGTGGCCGAGTCGGAGCGCTACGCCGTGGTCGGCGGCGCCCCGGTGGACGCCGGACACCCCGCGCACCGGGCGGTGGAGCAGGCGCCGACCCACCAGCACGCCGAGTCCGACACCGAGCCCGAGGTGGTCGACCTGACCGCGCACGACGAGACCGAGCTGCTGGAGCTGCCCGAGCTGCGGGCCACCCGCAACTGACCGGCCGTCACCCGGGCCCGCGGAAAGGCCCCCGCTCCGTCGGTCAGGAGCGGGGGCCTTCGCGGTGCGTGACGCCGGATCAGACGTTGACGCCGAAGTCCTGGGCGATGCCGACCAGGCCGGAGGCGTAGCCCTGGCCGATGGCGCGGAACTTCCACTCGGCGCCGTTGCGGTACAGCTCGCCGAAGATCATCGCGGTCTCGGTGGCCGCGTCCTCGGAGAGGTCGTAGCGGGCGATCTCGGCGCCGCCGGCCTGGTTGAGGACCCGGATGTAGGCGTTGCGGACCTGGCCGAAGCTCTGGCCGCGGCCGTTGCCGTCGTAGATCGACACCGGGAAGGTGATCCGGGTGACGTCGGCGGGCAGCGCGGCCAGGTTGACGTTGATCTGCTCGTCGTCGCCCTCGCCCTCGCCGGTGCGGTTGTCGCCGGTGTGGACGACGGTGCTGTCCGGGGTGCTGGTGTTGTTGAAGAAGACGAAGTGGCGGTCCGAGTAGACCCGGCCCTCGCCGTTCAGGACGATCGCGCTGGCGTCCAGGTCGAATTCGGCGCCGGTGGTGGTGCGCACGTCCCAGCCGAGGCCGACGGTGACCGCGGTCAGGCCGGGGGCCTCCTTGGTCAGCGAGACGTTGCCACCCTTGGAGAGGCTCACGGGCATGGTCTGTGGTGTCCCTTCGGTCGGTTTTGCCGGAAGAACGCGGGACGGGCGGTCGATGGTTCCATCGGTTGGTGGACGGATGGATTCCCGCCCCGGCCGGCCGCCCGCGGCGGATCAGATCCGGGGGTAGCGGCCCTGCACGGTCCAGACGTTCGGGTTGTCGGCCAGACCTTCGTGCAGCTCGGTCAGGTCGGCGAGTACATCCTGCAGGAAGTCCCGTGCCTCGCGGCGCAGTTCCGCGTGTCGCACCACCAGCGGTTCGTCCTCGGGGCGCCAGGTGGCGGAGATCTCGACCCAGCCGAACCGGCGGGCGAAGCGCAGCAGCTCGGTGTTCTGGGTGAAGTCCAGGTCCTCGGTGCGCACCCGGGACTCCCGGCTGCCGCGCGGGTCGGCGTCCAGCCGCTCGGCGATGTCGCACAGCGCCCAGGCGAAGTCCAGCACCGGCACCCAGCCCCAGCGGGTCTCCAGGCCGGCGCCCTCGGCGGTCTCCAGGTAGACGTCGCCGGCGAACAGGTCGTGCCGCAGCGAGCGGACCGACGCGGTGCGGTAGTCGGTCTGCGGGGGGTCGGGGAGGCGGGTGGAGAGGGAGTAGCCGAGCTCGATCACGCCCGCCATTGTGCCCGGATAACGGGGTGACGCGGGCCGGGCCCGGGCGGGATGATGGCGGCATGACTGAGCCCGTGCGCGTCCGGGGTTCGGTGGTCGTCCCCGACGCCGAGCTGGTCTGGCGCTTCTCCCGTTCCTCCGGCCCCGGCGGCCAGCACGTCAACACCTCCGACTCGCGGGTCGAGCTGCGGTGGGACTTGGCGGCCTCGACCGCGCTGCCCCCGGTGTGGAAGGAGCGCGCCCTGGAGCGGCTCGCCTCCCGGCTGGTGGACGGCGTGCTGACGGTCCGCGCCTCCGAGCACCGCTCGCAGTGGCGCAACCGCGAGGTCGCGGCCGCCCGGCTGGCCGCGCTGCTCGGCGAGGCCACCGCGCCGCCGCCGAAGGCCCGGCGGGCCACCAAGCCCAGCCGGGGCATGGTCGAGCGGCGGCTGGAGAACAAGCGGCACCGCTCCGGCCTCAAGCAGGGGCGGGGCCGGCTCCGCCCGGAGTGAGCCGGGCGGCGGCCGGTCGGCCGGGCCGCCGTCAGCCGAGCTGCCGGTAGCCGCCGCGCTGGTACAGCAGCGGCCGGGCGCCGGGCGCGGGCACCTCGGCGGCCAGCACCAGGCCGAGCACCAGGGTGTGGTCGCCCGCGGGTATCAGCCGCTCGGTGCGGCACTCGACGGTGGCCAGCGCGCCGTCGATCAGCGGCGCCCCGGAGTGCGGGCCGCGCCGCCAGGCGGCGTCGGCGAACAGCAGGCGGTCGCTGAGCCGGCCCTTCATGGCGAAGCGCGAGGCGAGGGCGCGGTGCTCCTCGCCCAGCAGCGACACCGCCCAGGACCCGGTCCGGGCCAGCAGTTCGTCCATCCGGGAGCCCTCCCGGACCGAGACCAGGACCAGCGGCGGCTCCAGCGACACCGACAGGAACGAGGTGGCGGTCATCCCGGCGTCCTCGCCGTCCTCCTCGTCGTGCAGCGTCAGCAGGGAGACGCCGGAGGCGAGTTGGGCGAGGGCGGCGCGGAACGCGTCGGGGGCGGCGGCGGGCGCCGGGCCGGCGTCGGGTCCGGGCGCCGCGGGGGCGGTGGGGGGCTGCGTGGAGCTGGGCACGTACCGCACGGTAGTCCCCGGTCGGGGGAGCCGGTATCGGGCCCCGGACGTAGGTCCGCTCGGTCCTTGGTCGCCCACTCCTTGATCATTGTGTGATTTGAGTCACACTGACGGGCTATTGCTGACCGAGCGTGCCTATCGCAGTGCTCGCTGTGATTCAGTTCTTCTGGCAATCGGACGACAACCTTTCAAGAACTATCCGAGCAGCCGGGGAGCCCCCGCATGGAAGCCGAGTCGGAGCCCTACGTCCGCCTCGCGACCCTCCGCACCTTGCACCGGGTCGTGGCGGACCTCAACGCTGCCCGGAGCCTGGCGGGGACCCTGCAGGCGGTCGTCGAGGGAGCGGTGCACGGGCTCGGGTTCGACGCCGCGGCGGTCAGCCTGGTGCGCCCCGACGGCGACCTGGTGGTCGCCGCCGTCTGGGAGATCGAGGAGAGCGCCTTCGGCGGCCCCGCCGTGCTGCTCGGCCAGGTCGGCTCCCGGGAGTCCTGGGAGCGGATGCTCCAGGTCGCCGACCACTGGGGCACCCTGCGCTTCCTCCCGCACGACCGCGGCTGGGCCATCGCCACCGACATCCCGACCTGGACCGGCGACGGGCCGATGCCCGTCTACGGCAACGACTGGCACCCCCAGGACGTCCTGCTCGCCCCCATGTACAGCGCCGGCGGGGACCTGCTCGGCATCCTCTCGGTCGACCGCCCGCGCAGCGGCAAGCGTCCCGGGGCCTGGACCAGGGAGGCGCTGGAGATGTTCTCCCTGCAGGCCTCGATAGCCATCGGCAACGCCCGGCTGCGCGCCGAGATGCAGCGCGCGCTGGCTCGGCTGGAGAAGGAGCAGCAGGCCCTGCGGGCCAGCGAGGAGTCCTTCCGGCAGGCCTTCGAGTACGCCCCGAGCGGGATGGCCATCACCGAGCTGCACGGCGACGCGATGGGCCAGCTCACCCGGGTCAACGACGCCCTCTGCCGGCTGCTCGGCCGCCCCCGGGCCACCCTCCGCCAGCAGCGCTTCGCCGACCTGGTGCACCCCGAGGACCTCGAACTGCTGCACCGCACCAGCGCCGAGGGCGGCCGGGCCGAACTGCGGCTGGCCCGCCGGGACGGCGGCTACCAGTGGGTCTGCCTGCGCAACTCGGTGGTCGCCGACGCCACCGAGGGCCCGAGCTTCCTGCTCACCCACGTCGAGGACATCGAGGACCGCAAGCGGCACGAGCTCCAGCTCGCCCACCGGGCCAGCCACGACGCCCTCACCGGCCTGCCCAACGGCGCCGAGCTGCGGGCCCGGCTGGCCCGCCGGCTCTGTCCGCGCCCCCCGCTGCCCGACCCGGTCGGCGTGCCCGGCCAGGCCCTGCCGCCCGCCGCCTCCCACCCGACCTCCTACGCCCCCCTGGACGAGCTCCCGGCCCCCGGGGCGTCCGTACCCCCGGCGCACGGCTACGCGGCCCCCGACGGGGCCCTGGAGCGCGACCGCGCCGCCTTCGCGGCCGGCCAGGTGCTCCGCCACGACGGCATCCCCGCCCACCACGTGCACACCGCCGTCCCGTCCGTCGACCAGCCCGCCGGCGACCTCTGGCACGGCCACCGCCGCGGCCCGGCCGGCGACAAGGGCCTGGCCGTCCTCTACTGCGACCTCGACGGCTTCAAGCTGGTCAACGACCGCTACGGCCACAACACCGGCGACGCCGTCCTGATCGAGATCGCCCGCCGCCTCCAGCAGGTGGTCCGGGAGGGTGACACGGTGGCCCGGATGAGCGGCGACGAGTTCGTGGTGCTCGCCGACGGCATCGGCCGCGAGGAGGCGAAGGAGCTGGCCGGGCGGCTGCGTGCGGCGATCCTGCCGCCGATGCGGATCGACAACCGGACCGTCCGGGTCGGCGTCAGCCTGGGCATCGGCTGGGCCGGCTGCGGGATGAGCATCGACGAGGTGCTGCACGCCGCCGACGAGCGGATGTACGACGAGAAGCGCACCCGCGGCGGCCCGGCGCGCGGCGCCCGCGGCGAGCGCTCGCACCGCCGCGCGGGCTGAACCGCGTACCGGGCCCTCGGCGGAGGCAGGTAGGGTGCCCTGGGTACGCAGCACATCCAGTACTGGGGAGTTGACCGTGACCACGCCCGGCGACAACGGCGCAGCGCCCGACGAGGCGGGCCAGGACGACCCCTTCGCCTACCTGTACCGGCCCGCCGACGGCGAGCAGCCGGCCGCCGAACGCCCCCGCACCGGGTACCAGCGCCCGATGGAGGTCGGCCGCGCCACCTACGGCGAGCGGCCCGCGTACCAGCAGCCCGGCCCGCCGCCCGGGTACGGCCCCGGCCCCGGCGCGGAGCCCACCGCGGCGCTGCCGCCGCAGCAGAGCCGGTACGCCGAGCGCTCCCGCCCCCGGCCCGGTGAGGACCGGCCGATGGGGCGCGGCAAGGCCGCCGTCATCGGCGCCGTCGCGGTGGTCGCGGCGATCGCGATCGGCGCGGGCGTCGCGCTCTCCGGCGGCGGCGAGGACAAGAAGGACAAGGACCGGGCCGCCTCGGTCGGTCACACCACCGGCGCGCCGGCGCCCGCCGGCACCGGCGCGGCCGGGGCCGGCCCGTCGGCCAGCGCCAGCGCCCCGTCGGCGCCGATCAGCGACGCCACCAAGCTGCAGGCGCAGGGCGCGGGCACCGACAGTTCGGTCAAGGGCGCGGTCTCCGCGGACGGCTCGTACCTGACCCTGCAGGGCGGCTCCACCGTCACCTGGACGGTCAACGCCGACACCGCGGGCCAGGCCAAGCTGTGGCTGCACTTCAACAACACCGGGGCCGACCAGCCCGCGCAGGTGCTGGTCAACGGCAAGGAGCACCCCAACGGGGTGGTCCTGAAGAACTACGGGAAGAACACCGACCCGGCGATGTCCTGGTTCAGCACCAACATATGGCCCACCCTGCAGGCCGGCCCGAACACCATCACGGTGACCCTGCCGGCGGGCGCCGCCCCCGTCCTGCTGGACCAGGTCGCGCTCACCCCGATGTCGGTGAACACGTACCCGACCCGGTAGGGCGGGGGCGGCGGGGCGCGCTCAGTACCGGGCGGAGACCACCCGGGCCAGCTGCTCGACGGTCGCCGCCATGGCGGTCCGGGCCGCGCTCAGGCCGGGCCGGGGGTCGCTGGCCGCCGGGTGGGCGGCCAGGTGGGCGCGGACGGCGGGGGTGTAGGCGAGGTTCAGCGCCGTCCCGATGTTGATCTTGACCATGCCGGCCGCGACCGCCGCCGCCAGGCTCTCGTCCGGCACGCCGGAGCTGCCGTGCAGCACCAGCGGGACGGGGACGGCGGCGGCCAGTTCGCGGATCAGCGCGTGGTCGAGCGAGGCGGTCCGCGAGGTCATCGCGTGCGAGGAGCCGACCGCCACCGCGAGCGAGTCCACACCGGTGTCGGCGACGTAGCGGGCCGCCTCGGCGGGGTCGGTGCGGGCGCCGGGGGCGTGCGCGCCGAGCGGGGCCTCGCCGTTCTTGCCGCCGACCCGGCCGAGTTCGGCCTCCAGGTGCAGGCCGTGGCGGTGCGCCCAGGCGGTGGCCTCGGCGGTGGCCTTGACGTTCTCGTCGTGCGGCAGCGCGGAGGCGTCGAACATCGCGGAGGAGAACCCGGCGGCGGGCGCGGCCCGCAGCAGGTCGACGTCCTCGACGTGGTCCAGGTGCAGCGAGACGGGGACCGTCGCGGCGGCGGCGACCTCGGCGCAGGCGCGGGCGATCGGCAGCAGGCGGCCGCCGCGGAAGGCGACCGCGTTCTGGCTGAGCTGGAGGACGACGGGCGTCCCCGCGGCCTCGGCGCCGGCGGCGATCGCCTCGGCGTGCTCCAGGGTGATCACGTTGAAGGCGGGCAGGCCGCGGCGTTCGGCGACGGCGGCGGCGAGCAGGTCGGAGGTGGGGACGAGCGGCACGGCGGGTTCTCCCGGTGGGGTGAGCAGTGAGGCGCAGGTTCCGCTGCTCACCCCTCCGTGGTGGGAGGCCCGGCCGGCCCCGGTGCGGGGCGGCGGCGGGTCAGGCCGGGTTGCCGGCCCTGGCGAAGCGGTCCGCGCCGACGATCCACTCGCCGCGGCGCATGACGGCGGCGAGTTCGTAGCTGTCGGAGTCGAGGACGACCAGGTCGGCGTTCTTTCCGGCCTCCAGGGTGCCGAGGGTGTCGCCCAGGCCCATCAGCCGGGCCGGGACGGTGGACAGCGAGGTGACGGCCTGGTTCAGGGACAGGCCGAGCACGGTGACGGCGCGCCGGAAGGCGACGTCCAGGGTGAGGGTGGAGCCGGCGATGGAGCCGCCCTCGACCAGGCGGGCGACGCCGTCCTCGACCCGGACCTGGAGCGGTCCGAGCGGGTAGAGGCCGTCGCCCATGCCGGCGGCACCCATCGCGTCGGTGATCAGCGCGACGCGCTCGGCGCCGGCCGTGCCGTAGGCGAGTTCCAGCACCGAGGGGTGCAGGTGGACGCCGTCGTTGACCAGCTCGACGGTGACCCGCTCGTCCTCCAGCAGGGCGACGATCGGGCCGGGGGCGCGGTGCTGGATGCCCGGCATCGCGTTGAACAGGTGGGTGGCGACGGTGGCGCCGGCGTCGATCGCCCGCAGGGTGTGCTCGTAGTCGGAGTCGGTGTGGCCGACGGCAGCGATGATGCCGAGGTCGGACAGCATCCGGACCGACTCCAGGCCGCCGGGCAGCTCCGGGGCCAGGGTGAACATCTTCGTGTGGCCGCGGCCGGCGTCGGCGAGCTTGCGCACCAGCGCCGGGTCGGGGTCGCGCAGCAGGTCGGGGCGGTGGGCGCCGCACCGGTTGTGCGAGATGAACGGGCCCTCGAAGTGGATGCCGGCCAGGACGCCGTCCTCCACCAGCTCGGAGAGCACCGCCGCCTGCCGGCAGACCTCGTCGATCTCGCCGGTGACGGTGGAGGCCATCGTCGTGGTGGTGCCGTGCTCCAGGTGCGTGCGGGCGGCGGTGAGCGCCTCCTCGGCGATCCCGGAGGCGTACGAGGCGCCGCCGCCGCCGTGCACGTGCAGGTCGACGAAGCCGGGGACGACGGTGTACCCGGTGAGGTCGAGGTCGCCGGGTTCCACCTCGCCGCCGAGGCCCGCGATGCGGGTGCCCTCGACGGAGAGCCGGCCGCCGTCGATCACCCCGCCGGGCAGGACCAGTCGGGCTCCGGCCAGTGCTGTTCGGTCCGCGGTCACGCGGTCACCTCCATGGAGAGCAGATCCCAGGCGAGCAAGCCTGCGCCCAGGGACGCGGCGGTGTCTTTGAGCATGGCCGGTACGACCTTCGGGGGCATCTGGAAGGTCAACCGCTCGGAGACCGCGGCGCGCAGGGGGGTGAAGAGCGTGTCACCGGCTTCCGCCAGCCCGCCGCCGACGATCACCGTCGACGGGTCGAGCAGGCTCTGGGCCAGCACGATGCCGTCGGCGAGGGCGTCGACCGCGACCTGCCAGACCTCGACCGCCCGCGGGTCGCCGGCGTCGACGGCGCTCGCGCAGGCGGCGGCGTCGGCCTCCGGGTCGCCGCTGGCCCCGGCCCAGGCGCGGGAGACCGCGGAGGCCGAGGCCAGGGTCTCCAGGCAGCCGCGGGCGCCGCAGCCGCACAGCGGCCCGCCGGGGCGGACCACCACGTGGCCGATCTCGCCGCCGTAGCCGTGCGCACCCGCCTCGATCGCGCCGTGGATGCCGATCGCGCCGGCGATGCCGGTGCCCAGGGCGATGAACAGGAAGCGGTCGACTCCCCGTCCGGCGCCGATCCGGCCCTCGGCCAGCCCGCCGGAGCGGACGTCGTGGCCGAGGGCGACGGGGATGCCGCCGAGGCGCTCGCCGAGCAGCTTGCGCATCGGCAGGTCGCGCCAGCCCAGGTTCGCGGAGAAGACCGCGATCCCGTTCTTCTCGTCGATCGTTCCCGGCACGGCGACGCCCGCCGCGAGGGGGGCGGCACCGAACCGGGTGCGGCCCTCCTGCGCCAGGTCGGCGGCGAAGTCGAGGATGGTGGCGACGACGGCGTCCGTGCCGTGCTCCCGCCCGGTCGGTCGGCGTGCTTCGAACAGCACGGAGCCGTCTTGGGCGACCAGCGCGGCCTTCATGCCGGTGCCGCCTACATCGAGTGCGATGACGTGCTTCACGGGGGACAGTTTCCCTTGGCCGGGTCGAAGAGGTCTAGTCCAGTTGCTCGATTGGTCTGGTCCGGAGAGGTGAGGTTTATCGCTCTTTGGAGTCTCCTGGGGGTTTTGCGTTCCGGGGCGGGCCGCCCCGGAGGTCAGGACAGCACGATGGAGCGGGTCAGGTTGCGCGGCCGGTCGGGGTTCAGGCCGCGGTGCTCGGCCAGCGCGACGGCCAGCTTGTGCACCCGGACCAGGTCGGCCAGCGGGTCCAGGCCGCCGGTCCGCGAGTCGGCCACCAGCGTGCCGCCGACCGCCGCCACCTCGTCCGCCAGGCCGTCCGGCAGCTCGCCGAAGGCCCAGGCGGCCCGGCCGGGGGCGGTGATCGAGATCGGGCCGTGCCGGTACTCCATCGCCGGGTACGCCTCGGTCCAGGCCAGTGCGGCCTCGCGCATCTTCAGCCCGGCCTCCTGGGCGAGGCCGTTGGTCCAGCCCGCGCCGAGGAAGGAGATCTGCTCCAGCGCGACCAGCGCGTTCGGCACCTGCCAGGCCACGGCCCGCTCGGCGTCCGCGGCCGCCTGCTCGACGGTGGCGACGCCGGCCGGCAGCGCGCCCTCGGTCTCCAGGTGGGCCCGGAGCAGGGCGACCGCGGTGGTGGCGAACCTGGTCTGCACCACCGAGGACTCGTCGGCGAAGCCCAGGTCGACCAGCTCGCCGGCCACCGCCGCGACCGGCTGGTCCGGGCAGGCGGTGATCGCGGTGCTGGGCAGGTCGGTGGCGGCCAGCAGGCGCAGCACCTCGGTGGTGGTGCCGGAGCGGGTGATCGCCAGCACCCGGTCGTAGCGGCGGCCCAGCGGGAACTCGGAGGCGGCGAAGGCGTCGGTCTCGCCGTGGCCGCCGGTCTCGCGCAGCGCGGCGTACGCCTGGGCCATGAACCAGGAGGTGCCGCAGCCGACCACGGCCACCCGCTCGCCGCGCCGCGGCAGGCCGGCCGGGCCGGTCGCCGCCAGCGCCGCGGCGGTGCGCCAGTTCTCGGGCTGGGTGGCGATCTCCTCGCCGGTCAGGGACGGGTGCGGCATGGGTGGGGACTCCTCTGGCTTCGGCTGGCTTCGATGGAGCTGACTGTGTGCGCAAAGCTGATTGATTTATAGCTGTTTCGAGCATGAGTGCGCAATGCATCGGGAGGGCTCCCGGTGTGCGAAGCTGTCCCGACCGCGAACCGCACGGTCGGGAGGAGCAGGACGGTGTCCAGGTACGAACGTTGGAACGCACTGCTGGAACTGCTGGCCGAACACGGCAAGTTGGACGTGGAGGAGGCGGCCGGCGCGCTGGACGTCTCGGCCGCGACCATCCGCCGCGACCTGGACCAGCTGGCCCGCCAGCAGATGGTCACCCGGACCCGGGGCGGCGCGGTGGCGCACAGCGTCTCCTACGACCTGCCGCTGCGCTACAAGACCGCCCGCAACGCCGACGCCAAGCAGCGGATCGGCGCGCTGGTGGCCGGCCTGGTCGAACCCGGCGAGGTGGTCGGCCTGAACGGCGGCACCACCACGACCGAGGTGGCCCGGGCGCTCGCCGTCCGCCCCGACCTGGCCGAGCAGGGCGAGAGCGGCCAGAGCCTGACTGTGGTCACCAACGCGCTCAACATCGCCAACGAGCTGACGGTCCGTCCGCAGGTGAAGATCGTGGTCACCGGCGGCGTGGCCCGCCCGCAGTCCTACGAGCTGATCGGCCCGCTGGCCGCCCAGGTGCTCGGCGAACTCGCGCTGGACACCGCGGTGCTGGGCGTCGACGCGATCGACACCGAGCACGGCGCCACCGCCCACCACGAGGGCGAGGCGGCGATCAACCGGCTGCTCGCCGAGCGCTCCCGCCGGGTCGTGGTGGCCGCCGACTCCTCCAAGCTCGGCCGTCGCGCCTTCGCCCGGATCTGCGGCCTGGACCGGGTCGACACCCTGGTCACCGACGAGCAGGTCCCGGCCGAACTGGCGGCCGCCTTCGCCGAGGCCGGGGTCACCGTCCTGACCGCCTGACGGTTCGGGCCGGCTGTGACCGTTTTGGCCCGGCCGGTTTCCGCATAGCGGACGGAAAAGCACTCCGTGTTGCGCTGGGCGCAACGGGACCTGACACTTCGATAACTTCCGTCACTACAGGTATGGACCACTACGGCGAGGGGCTGTCAAGGTCGCCGCTGTCACCCTCCCGAAGGCGGTCCCCCTTGAAGCGAACAGCGCTGCTCCCCCTGCCCCTCGTCGGATGTCTGCTGCTCACCGGCTGCGGCTTCGTCTCCGGCGCGAACGGGGTGACGCTCACCGTGGTCGCCGCCGACTACGGCGACGACCCGGCGAACTCCAGCACCGCCTACTGGACCCAGCTCGCCAAGGACTTCGAGGCCGCCAACTCCGACGTCAAGGTCAAGGTCGACGTGGTCCCCTGGGCCGACATCGACAAGCACGTCGCCCAGCTGATCGCCGACGGCAAGATCCCCGACGTGGTGCAGACCGGCGGCTTCGCCGAACAGGTCACCGCCGACCGCCTCTACCCCGTCGGCGACGTGCTCTCCATCGACACCCAGGCCAACCTGCTCGACTCCTTCAGCAAGGCCGGGCAGGTGCTCGGCAGCCAGTACGGCATCCCGTTCATCTCCTCCAGCCGGGTGTTCGTCTACAACAAGGCGATCTTCGACAAGGCCGGCATCACCGCCCCGCCCACCACCTGGGAGGAGCTGCGCAAGGACGCCGAGCAGGTCAAGGCGAAGGTCCCCGGCGTCACCCCGTACGCGCTGCCGCTCGGCCCCGAGGAGGCCCAGGCCGAGTCGATGATCTGGTCGATGAGCGGCGGCGGCGCGCTCTCCGACAACGTCGGCAACTACACCGTCGACAGCCAGCCCAACCGCGAGACCTTCAAGTGGCTGCGCACCAACCTGGTCGACAAGGGCCTCACCTACGCCGACCCCGGCAAGGTCAACCGGGCCACCGCCTTCGAGGACTTCGTCAACGGCAAGGTCGCCATGCTCAACGGCCACCCCGGCCTGCTCAAGGCCGCCGCCGGCAAGGTCCAGTTCGGCACCGCCGCGATCCCGCGCAAGGACAAGACCGTCAAGCCCGTCGCGTTCGGCGTCGCCGACTGGCTGATGGCCTTCAAGGCCAACGGGCACCGGGCGGAGATCAAGAAGTTCCTCAACTTCACCCTCAGCAAGCAGAACACCCTCAAGTTCGACGAGGAGTACAACCTGCTCCCGGTCACCCAGGACACCCTCGACGAGCTGTCCGCCAACCCCGCGCACCAGGACCTCACCGAGTTCCTCAAGGTGCTGCCCACCGCCAACTTCTACCCCTACGGCGACCCCTCCTGGGACAAGGTCAGCAGCCTGCTCAAGCAGCGGATGGGCGAGGTGGTCCGCTCCGGCGGCAACGGGGACGGGGTGCTCGGCGAGCTGCAGAGCTCCGCCGCCGCCGAGTCCTCCCGGGCCCGCAAGAGCGGCTGACCAGGGGCGGCCGGGCCGGGAGGGCGGGGGCCGACACCCCGGGCGCCCAGGCCCTCTCTTTCGGATCTTGCCGGGCGCGCGCCGCCGGATCATCCCGCCTGGAAGCACCGGCGAAACACCCAAGTACACCCAGTACGAGGGCGTTCCGCCGGCACTCCCAGCCGGGCGCCCGACGACGCGCGCTGATCCGACAAGATCCGAAAGAGAGGGCCTAGCCTGGGGGCATGGCCGAACTGACCGAACGCGACCGGGCGGTGCTCGCCCTGGAAGCCCGCGGGTGGCGGACCGCCGGCGCCAAGGAACAGGCGATCCGGCAGGAGCTCGGGATCTCCGCCACCCGCTACTACCAGCTGCTCAACGCCCTGCTCGACCGCACCGAGGCGCTCGCCCACGACCCCGTCCTGGTCAACCGGCTGCGCCGGGTCCGGCAGGCCCGGCGCGAGGCCCGGCAGTGACCGGACACCGCCCGCCCGGGCCCGCCGGCCGGTAGCGTCTCGGGCATGGGAATCGCCGAACAGCTCACGTCCCCGGCCGGCCGCGACGGACTCGCGGGCCTGCTCGCCGACCCGCGCCGCGCCGTCGTCGGACTCGACTTCGACGGCACGCTCGCCCCGATCGTCGCCGACCCCGAACAGGCCCGCGCCCACCCCGGCGTGGTCCCCGCGCTCGGCGCGCTCGCCCCGCTGGTCGGGGCCGTCGTCATCGTCACCGGGCGCCCCGCCGCCACCGCCGTCGCGCACGGCGGCTTCGCCGGCGCCCCCGGACTGGACCGCCTCACCGTCCTCGGCCACTACGGCGCCGAGCGCTGGGACGCCGCGACCGGTGCCGTCACCGCCGCCCCGCCGCCGCCCGGCGTCGCCGCCGTCCGGGCGGCGCTGCCCGGGCTGCTCGCCGCCCTGGACGTCCCCGGGGGGACGTTCGTGGAGGACAAGGAACGGGCGATCGCCGTGCACACCCGGCGCGCCCCCGACCCCGACGGGCTGCTGGAGCGGCTCCGGCTCCCGCTCGGCGAGCTGGCGGACCGGCACGGACTGGTGGTCGAACCCGGCCGGATGGTCCTCGAACTGCGGCCGCCGGGCGTCGACAAGGGCGCCGCGCTGCACGGCTTCCTCACCGAGCGGGCCGCCGGCCCGGTGCTGTTCGCCGGCGACGACCTCGGCGACCTGGCCGCCTACGCGGAGGTCGCCCGCCGCCGCGAGGCCGGCCTCCCCGGCCTGCTGGTCTGCAGCGGCCCCGTCACCGGCGAACCCCCGGTCGCGGCCCTCGCCGACCGCGCCGACCTGGTGGTGGCGGGGCCGGCGGGGGTGGTGGAGGTGCTCAACTCCCTTGCGGAGCTGCTGAGCTGACCGAGGCGGGGCGAGCGGGTCAGAGGGCGTTCAGCTGGTCCAGGAACCACTGCTGGGGCGGGAGGGCCGTCGCGGCCGCGGCGAGGCGCTTGGTGCGGTCGGCGCGGTCGGCGGCGGGCATGGCGAGGGCCTCCGCCAGCGCGTCGGCGGTGGCGACCACGTCGAAGGGGTTGACGGTGATCGCGTCCTCGGCGAGTTCCGCGTACGCGCCGGCCTCGCGGGAGAGCACCAGGGCGCAGCCGCGGTCGGAGACCACCGGGACCTCCTTGGCGACCAGGTTCATGCCGTCCCGGATCGGGTTGACCAGGGCGACGTCGGCGAGCCGGTACGCGGCCAGCGAGCGCGGGAAGTCGTCGTCGAGGTGCAGCAGGACGGGCTGCCAGTCGGCGGTGCCGAACTCGGCGTTCACCTCGGCGGCGAGCCGGCCGACCTCGGCGGTGTAGTCGCGGTAGGCGGCCAGGTCGGTGCGCGAGGGGTAGGCGAAGGCGACGTGCACCACCCGGTCGCGCCACTCGGGGCGGGTGCGCAGCAGGTGCCGGTAGGCGAGCAGGCCGCGGACGATGTTCTTGCTCAGCTCGGTGCGGTCGACCCGGACCACGGTGCGCCGGTCGCCGACGGCCGCGCGCAGGGCGGCCAGCCGCTCGTCCACGTCGGGCCGGTGGGCGCGCTCGCGCAGGAAGTCGCCGTCGGCGCCGAGCCCGTGCACGCCGAGCCGGGTGGTGCGGCCCGCGTGCGTGACGGTCAGCGCCCCGCGGTCGACCTCGGCGCCGAGGACGGCTTCGCAGCAGTCGGCGAAGGCGAGCGCCCAGCGGCGGGTCAGGAAGGCGGCCCGGTCGGCGCCGAGGATGCCCTCCAGGACGGCGGCGGCGACGTCGTCGGGGAGCAGCCGGTAGTAGTCCGGCGGGGCCCACGGGGTGTGCGAGAAGTGGCCGATCCGCAGGTCGGGGCGGCGGGCCCGGAGCAGCGCCGGGGCCAGCGACAGGTGGTAGTCCTGGATCAGCACGGCCGCGCCGGGGGCGGCCTCGGCGGCCAGCGCCTGGGCGAAGGCGGTGTTGTAGGCGAGGTAGGCGGCCCACTCGGTGCGGAACTCCGCGCCGAAGGCCGGCTCGACCGGCGTCTCGTACAGCAGGTGGTGGACGAACCACAGGGTGGAGTTGGCGACGCCGTTGTAGGCGCGGGCGAAGGTCTCCGGGTCGATGTCCAGCATCCGGACGGCCTGTCCGCCGACGTCGTGCCCGGCCAGGTCGAGCCGCCCGTCGGGGGCCTGCCGGGCGGCGGTGCGGTCGGCGTCGGAGAGCGCGGCGCACACCCACACCGCCGACGGGTCGTCGATCGCGGACAGGCCGGAGACCAGCCCGCCGCCGCCTCTGCGCAGGCTCAGGGCACCGTCGTCCTCCACCCGGAAGGACACCGGCCCGCGGTTGGAGGCCACCAGGATCGGGGCGGCTCCGGACGACTCGGGACGTTCGGTCACGTGATCGGCCATACAGCCAACCTTGCCGTGCGACCGGCGGGGCAAACCACTCGGCGCGGCCCGCCGCAGGTGAACAGTGGGTGCTCACCCGCCGCCCACGGAGCCCACCGGCGGCCCGGAGTAGCGGACCGGCACGAAACCGGGCAGCCACGGCGGACGGAGGAACAGGGCGAGCGCGACTGCGGCGGGCGGGGTCAGCAGGCAGCCGGAGGTGAACGGGTGCGGCAGGCCGAACCGGGGCCGCCGGTCAGCGGTTGCGGTACTCCGGGACGGTGGCCATCGGGGGGCGTTCCGAGGTCGGGACGGGGTGGGTGCGCGGGGTGAAGCCCGCGGGGGTGCGGGTGTACTGGGTGAGCAGGGGGCGGACCAGGTCCGGGCCGGCCTTCAGGCGGTCGGTGCGGTCCAGGCGCTCCAGGGCGGTGCGGTAGATGGTGGCGGCCATCCGGCCCAGGGCCTGGCCGTCCTGGTGGCGGTGGTGCCGGACGCCGACGTCGACCTGGGCCAGCGCGTCCAGCCCGACCAGCTCCAACGCGTCGACCAGCAGGCCGAGTTCGACGCCGTAGCCGGTCGGGAAGGGCAGCCGTTCCAGCAGGCTGCGGCGGGCCGCGTACTCGCCGCCGAGCGGCTGTACGAAGCCGGCCAGCTGCGGCCAGTGCAGGTTGAGCAGCGGGCGGGCGACCAGCTCGGTGACCCGGCCGCCGCCCGCCGGGACGACCGCGCCGTCGGCCTCGAAGGGCCGGTCGTACATCGCCTTGACCAGCTGCAGGCCGGGGTCGGTGAGCAGCGGGCCGACGATGCCGGAGACGAACGCCGGGTCGAACTCGCGCAGGTCGGCGTCCACGTAGCAGACGATCGCGCCGCGGGTGGCGTACAGGGCCCGCCACAGCACCTCGCCCTTGCCGGGGCCGGCCGGCAGCCGGGGCAGCACGCCGTCGCGGTGCACCACCCGGGCGCCCGCCGCGGCCGCCGCCGCGGCGGTGCCGTCCACCGAGCCGGAGTCGACCACCACCAGTTCGTCGACCAGCGGGTGACGCTCCATCAGCTCCGTCCGGATCGCGCCGACGATGGCGCCGACGGTGGGCTCCTCGTCCAGCGCGGGCAGCACCACGGAGACCGTGCCGGCCGGGCCGGCGGCGCGCTTGGCGGCGAGCAGGGCGGCCAGCGGCCGGTCGGCCGCCGTCCACGACCTGCGGCGCAGCCAGTCGGCCACCTCCGGCAGTACCCCGGGCTCGGGCTGCTCGGCCAAGGTCTCGCTCCCTGTCTCGGTTCGTCTCGGGTGTCGGACGCCGGGTGGGTCCGCAGCCGCCTTCGGATACAGTCTTCGTACTGCGGTCGGACCTTCGCACGTCGGGGTCGCTCGCAGCGTACGACCACAACTTCACACAGCTCATCCAGAGGGACTGAGGGAACGGCCCGTTGAAGTCCCGGCAACCCTCCCGTGCGGCCAGCAGGCCCGGCGGGACAGGTGCCAATTCCGTCCCGGACGCGACCGCGTTCCGGGGAAGATGAGGAGAAAGGGCCTCGCCACCATGGCTGTTGACACCGCCGCACCCACCGCCGTCGACCTCGGTCCGGCCACCGCGCTGTCCTGTCGGGAGTGCGGCACGCGCTTCCCGCTCGGCCCGAGCTTCGCCTGCCTGGAGTGCTTCGGCCCGCTGGAGATCGCCTACGACTACACCGGCCACGACGCCGAGGAGCTGCGCAAGCGGATCGAGGCCGGCCCGGCGTCGATCTGGCGCTACGCCCCGCTGCTGCCCGTCCCGGCCGATGTCGCGGGCAAGCCGAACCTGAACCCGGGCTGGACCCCGCTGGTCAAGGCCGACAACCTGGGCCGCGAGCTGGGCTTCACCGCGCAGCTGCACATCAAGGACGACTCCGGCAACCCCACCCACTCCTTCAAGGACCGGGTGGTGGCCTGCGCGATCGAGGCCGCCCGCGCCTTCGACTTCACCACCCTCTCCTGCTCCTCCACCGGCAACCTGGCCGGCGCGGTGGGCGCCGCCGCCGCCCGGGCCGGCTTCAAGTCCTGCGTGTTCATCCCGCACGACCTGGAGCAGGGCAAGGTCGTGATGGCCGGCGTGTACGGCGGCGAGCTGATCGGCATCGACGGCAACTACGACGACGTGAACCGGTTCTGCTCCGAGCTGATCGGCGACCCGGCCGGCGAGGGCTGGGGCTTCGTCAACGTCAACCTCCGCCCGTACTACGGCGAGGGCTCGAAGACGCTGGCCTTCGAGATCTGCGAGCAGCTCGGCTGGCGGCTGCCCGAGCAGATCGTGATCCCGATCGCCTCCGGCTCCCAGCTCACCAAGATCGACAAGGGTCTGCAGGAGCTGATCAAGCTCGGCCTGGTCGAGGACCGCCCCTACAAGATCTTCGGCGCCCAGGCCGAGGGCTGCTCCCCGGTCTCCGCCGCCTTCAAGGCCGGCCGGGACGTGATCAAGCCGGTCAAGCCGGACACCATCGCGAAGTCGCTGGCGATCGGCAACCCGGCCGACGGCCCGTACGTGCTGGACATCGCCCGCCGTACCGGCGGCGCGGTCGAGGACGTCACCGACGCCGAGGTGGTCGAGGCGATCAAGCTGCTGGCCCGGACCGAGGGCATCTTCGCCGAGACCGCGGGCGGGGTCACCGTCGGCGTGCTGAAGAAGCTGGTCGAGACCGGCCAGCTGGACCCGGCCAAGGAGACCGTGGCGATCAACACCGGCGACGGCCTGAAGACCCTCGACGCGGTCGCCGACGCCGGCCTGACCGCCGTGATCAGCCCGACGCTGGAGGCCCTCCGCGCCAGCGGAATTCTCGATTGAGCGCAGCCGCGCCACTGGCCTCGCCACCGCCTGACACCCCCCGCACCCCCACCCGACGCCGCCGTACGCCCGAGGAGCACCGCATGAGCGCCACCGTCCGCATCCCCACCATCCTGCGCACCTACACCGGCGGCGCCGCCGAGGTCACCGCCGAGGGCGCCACCCTGTCCGCCGTCATCGCGGACCTGGAGGCGAACCACGCGGGCATCGCCGCCCGCCTGCTGGACGACACCGGCAAGCTGCGCCGCTTCGTCAACGTGTACGTGAACGACGACGACGTGCGCTTCGCCGAGGGCCTGGAGACCGAGATCAAGGACGGTGCCTCGGTGTCGATCATCCCCGCGGTGGCCGGCGGCTGCTGAGGCCCCAGCGCATTCACGGAGCCGCCGCCGGACCCGGAATTGCTTTTCCGGCCCGTCCGGCGGCGGCTCCGGGCGTATCCGCGCACGTATCGGCCTGTGTATCGGCCGAATGCCGGGGGTTTCCCACCTGGTGGGCCGCTGGAATTCCGCTCGGGGCGGAGCGGTAGAGTGCCGGTGCGGGCGTTCCCCGTCGCGGACCGTTTCAATCCTGATTTTCCGCACCGCCCCGCACTCCGGCGCAGCCCGCGCACCGCACCGTGCCCCGCCCGTTCAGCGCCGCCTTCCGTCCCGGCTTCCGAGACGCGAGCCGGACCGTCCGCCGACCGTTCTGTCAGGCCGCCGTCAGAATTATGCCGGCGATTTGCGGTGGTGCGTCCGTTATGCCCGGTGGCAATTGTCGGCCGATGCGCCTTTCGCCCCGTCATATCCCTTGCCCTGCTTGGCCATTCCCGGAAATTTGGGCCTGTTGCAGAGGGCGCATATCCGGATACATTCAGCCGCGACAGAGGCTGCGCCGTACGGGGGGGAGTCCCCAGGCCGGCCTTCCAGACCTCCGGGTCCGCGTCCGCGGATCTCTGAAGGGCCAGCACAGCACAAGGGGAGTTCGGAATGGCTCAGGGCACCGTCAAGTGGTTCAACGCCGAGAAGGGCTACGGCTTCATCGCGGTCGACGGTGGAGCGGACGTGTTCGTCCACTACAGCGCGATCCAGATGGACGGCTACCGCACCCTGGAAGAGGGCCAGCGGGTCGAGTTCGAGATCTCGCAGGGTCAGAAGGGTCCGCAGGCCGACATGGTCCGCGCCCCCGGCGCCTGACGGCACCGGAAGACCGCAAGCGCACGGCCCGGCGGGCCTGTTCCCGACGCATCGCGTCCGGGGGCAGGCCCGTCGGCCGTTCCGGGCCTCCGGCGGCGGTCCGGGGGCGACCCCGGGGGTTTCCCGGCGGGACCGTTGGCGCGGGCGAATGGGCTTGCACTCGACACCCGAGAGTGCTAATCATTGGCGTTAGCACTCGCAGTGTGAGAGTGACAAACGGACCGGGCCGGTGAGGCTCCGGAGGCGGTAGGGGAAGGGACCCCCGCTTCCTGGGCCGTCCGTCGCGGGCACCCCTTGGTCCGAGCAGTCGACCGTGTCCCGGAGGACCACTTCTGATGGCCAAGATCATCGCCTTTGACGAGGAAGCCCGCCGCGGCCTTGAGCGTGGCATGAACCAGCTTGCCGACGCCGTGAAGGTCACGCTCGGCCCCAAGGGTCGCAACGTCGTCCTGGAGAAGAAGTGGGGCGCCCCCACCATCACCAACGACGGTGTCTCCATCGCCAAGGAGATCGAGCTCGAGGACCCGTACGAGAAGATCGGCGCCGAGCTCGTCAAGGAGGTCGCCAAGAAGACCGACGACGTCGCGGGTGACGGCACCACCACCGCCACCGTGCTCGCCCAGGCGCTCGTCCGCGAGGGTCTGCGCAACGTCGCCGCCGGCGCCAACCCGATGGCCCTGAAGCGCGGCATCGAGAAGGCCGTCGTCGCCGTCTCCGACCAGCTGCTGGCCCAGGCCAAGGACGTCGAGACCAAGGAGCAGATCGCCTCCACCGCCTCGATCTCGGCCGCCGACACCCAGATCGGCGAGCTCATCGCCGAGGCGATGGACAAGGTCGGCAAGGAAGGCGTCATCACCGTCGAGGAGAGCAACACCTTCGGCCTGGAGCTCGAGCTCACCGAGGGCATGCGCTTCGACAAGGGCTACATCTCCGCCTACTTCGCCACCGACCTGGAGCGCATGGAGACGAGCTTCGAGGACCCGTACATCCTCATCGCCAACTCCAAGATCTCCTCGGTCAAGGACCTCCTCCCGCTGCTGGAGAAGGTCATGCAGAGCGGCAAGCCGCTCGTCATCATCGCCGAGGACGTGGAGGGCGAGGCCCTCTCCACCCTGGTCGTGAACAAGATCCGCGGCACCTTCAAGTCCGTCGCCGTCAAGGCCCCGGGCTTCGGCGACCGCCGCAAGGCCATGCTCGGCGACATCGCCATCCTGACCGGCGGCACCGTGATCTCCGAGGAGGTCGGCCTCAAGCTCGAGAACGCCGGCCTGGACCTGCTGGGCACCGCCCGCAAGGTCGTCATCACCAAGGACGAGACCACCATCGTCGACGGCGGCGGTGACAGCGACCAGGTCGCCGGCCGGGTCAACCAGATCCGCGCCGAGATCGAGAACTCCGACTCGGACTACGACCGCGAGAAGCTCCAGGAGCGCCTCGCCAAGCTGGCCGGCGGCGTGGCCGTCATCAAGGCCGGCGCGGCCACCGAGGTCGAGCTCAAGGAGCGCAAGCACCGCATCGAGGACGCGGTGCGCAACGCCAAGGCCGCCGTCGAGGAGGGCATCGTCGCCGGTGGTGGCGTCGCCCTGCTGCAGGCCGGTGTCGCGTTCGACAAGCTGGAGCTGGAGGGCGACGAGGCCACCGGTGCCAACATCGTCCGCGTGGCCCTGGAGGCCCCGATCAAGCAGATCGCGACCAACGCCGGCCTCGAGGGCGGCGTCGTGGTCGAGAAGGTCCGCAACCTGCCCGCCGGCCACGGCCTGAACGCCGCGACCAACGAGTACGTCGACCTGATCGCCTCCGGCATCATCGACCCCGCCAAGGTCACCCGCTCCGCCCTGCAGAACGCCGCCTCCATCGCGGCCCTGTTCCTCACCACCGAGGCCGTCATCGCCGACAAGCCGGAGAAGGCCGCCGCGGCCGCCGGCGGCGGCATGCCGGGCGGTGACATGGACTTCTGATCCCCTCGGGATCGGAACGTTCCACACGTTCGCTCGTGAGGGCGGCCTCCTTCGGGAGGCCGCCCTCACGGCGTTCCCGCCCGCGTCACCCTTTCGTGGGACGGGTCGGTGCAGAGTGCCCCTGCGGTCCGTACCGTGGCCGGCAGGAGGGTGACGGTGGAACTCGACCAGGACTGGGCCTACTTGCTGGGTGCGTGGCGGACGCTCGACGTCCCCGAGGGTTGGCGCGCCGAGATCACGGAGGGGCGGATCGTCCTGACGCCACCGCCCGGCATAGGCCACGTCCGCATCGCTGCGGAACTGCACAAGGTGCTGACACGGCGGCTGCCGGACGAGGTCGGCGTCTACCAGCGGCTGGGCGTGGCGATCGTGGGGTGGAGGGAACTGTGCGTTCCCCACCTGGCCGTGGTGGCGGAGGCTGTGCTCCGCAGCGGGGAGGACGACGACCCGATCGACGCGGCGGACGTGCTGCTGGCCGTCGAGATCACCTCGCGCAGCACGGCCCGGCAGGACCGGACGAAGAAGCTCTGGGGCTACGCGCACGCGCCTGTGCCGCTCTATCTGCTGGTCGACCGCTTCGACCAGCCCGGGCCGACGGTGACGCTCTACTCGGAGCCGTCCGACGGGGCGTACGGGCAGAGTGTGCGGGTGCCGTTCGGGAAGCCCATCGAACTGCCGGAGCCGTTCGGGGTCGTACTGGAGACGGCGGGTTTTCCGGTGCCGTAGCGGGGTGCGGGACAATGGGCGGATGGCCAGTTCCGACATCGAAGCCGCCCTGCACAACGCGCGGGCGCTGATCCTCGCCGACCTGACCTCCCGGGACGTCGCGGAGGCGGCGATCGTGTCCTTGGTGGAGGATGCCGTCACCCATCGCCGGTGGTGGCTCGAACAGTGGCCCGCGGGCTGCGAGTTCGTGCTCGGGCTGATCGCGCAGGACGTGCAGGACGCGCTGCTGGAGTCCTACGGGCGGTGGCCGCTGTGCATCGCCTGTGCCGAGGAGGAGGACGACCCGCACGCGCTGGGCGTCGAGCCCGAGTTGGGGCCGGACCCGCACTGGGTGTGCGGGAAGCGCGGGGTGGTCGTGGCGCCCGTCGGCGGGCTGGCGTGATCCTGATCGACCCACCCTCCTTGCCCGCCATCGGGCAGGAGGGGCCCTTGACTGGCCCGGGTACGGCAAGTGGTGGTCGCACCTGGTCAGCGACGTCTCGCTGGCCGAACTGCACGCCTTCGCCGCCGAGTTGGGCGCTCCCGCGAAGGGCTTCGAGCGCGATCTCCCCCAGCCTTCGGCCGGGGGGACCCCCTTCGACATCCCGGCGCACTGGTACGAGAAGGCGCTGGCACTGGGCGCCACCCCCGTGGCCAGCCGGGAGCTGGTGGCCCGGCTGACGGCGGCCGGGCTGCGGGTGCGCAAGCACGGCGGGTGAGGGTCCGTCAGGCCGTGAGCCGGTCCAGTTCGGCGCGCATGTTGGCGCGGGCCCGCGCGTCGTAGCGCGCGTGCGCCTCGGGGGTGCGGAACAGGGCGGGCAGGGCGAGGAGTTGGCGCAGGATCGCGGTGCGCCCCTCGCGGAAGGCGTCCGGGGGGACGAAGGAGTACTCGTCGCGGATCGCCGCGGTGTAGGCGGCGTACGCCTCGGGCGGGCCGCCGAGGACGGCGAGGTCGGCGTCGCAGAGCACCTCGCCGTTGCGGTCGCCGGGGTCGGGGTGGTGGGTGGTGGTGAGGCGGACCAGGCGGGCGACCTCGTGCACCAGGGGCTCGGGCAGGCCCGCCTCGCGCAGGGCGCGGCAGGCGAGGTTCGCGCTGCGCTCCTCGTTCTCGGAGCGGTCGGGCCGGTAGACGGCGTCGTGGAACCAGGCGGCCAGCCGGACGGCGTCCGGGTCGTCGGCGTGCCCGGCCAGCTCGTCGACCCGGTCCAGGACCGCCGCCAGGTGGGCGGTGGTGTGGTAGTGGCGCTGCGGCTCGGCCCAGCGGGCGAGCAGGTCGTCGGCGTAGGGCCCGGGGTCGGCGGTGGCGCCGCAGCGGGTGAGCAGGTCGTGCCAGCGAGCGGACAGCGAGGCGGTCATGGCGGCCATTCTGCTCCCTCCGGGTTCCCGCCGGGCCGGTGCCGCCGTCCCCGCGGTGTGACCTAGCCTATATGTAGTTCGCCGACTTATGTCGCAGACTTGAGTACTCGACGAGCAGCGGCTATACATACTCGGTATGCAAGACGTTCCGCTGTTCCGAGGGGGAGCCATGACCGGATCACTCGCGCAGGCCGTCCTGCGCCTGGAAGGCGTCGGCCGCGTGCACGGCAAGGGTGCCGCCGAGGTGCACGCCCTGCACCCGATCGACCTGGAGGTGCGGGCCGGGGAGTTCCTGGCCGTGATGGGGCCCTCCGGCTCCGGCAAGTCCACCCTGCTCGCGCTGGCCGGCGGCCTGGACCGCCCGTCCACCGGCCGGGTGCTGGTCGAGGGCGTCCCGCTGGAGGGCCTGGGCCGGGCCGGGCTGGCCGACGTGCGCCGCCGCTCGGTGGGCTACGTCTTCCAGTCCTACAACCTGCTCCCGTCGCTGACCGCGGCCGAGAACATCGCCCTGCCGCGCGAGCTGGACGGCGTCCCCGCCCGCACCGCCCGCAAGGAGGCGCTGGCCGCGCTCGCCGAACTCGGCATCGGCGAACTCGCCGACCGGTTCCCCGAGGACATGTCCGGCGGCCAGCAGCAGCGGGTCGCCATCGGCCGGGCGCTGGTCGGTGAACGCCGCCTGGTGCTGGCCGACGAACCGACCGGCGCACTGGACTCGGCCACCGGCGAGGCCGTGCTGGAACTGCTCCGGGCCCGCTGCGACGCGGGCGCCGCCGCCATGATGGTCACCCACGACGCCACCCACGCGGCCTGGGCGGACCGGGTGGTCTTCCTGCGCGACGGCCGGATCGTCGACGAGGCCGTGCACCGCGCCCCGCAGCGGACGGGAGCGGCCCGATGAGCACCTGGCGCCCCCTGCTCCGGATCGCCCGCCGCGACGCCTGGCGGTCCAAGGGCCGCAGCGCCCTGGTCGCCGCGATGATCGCGCTGCCCGTGCTCGGCGCCACCGGCGTCGACGTGGTCCACCGCAGCACCCAGCTCGCCCCCGCCGAGCGCGCCGACCGGCTGATGGGCCGGGCCGACGCGCTGATCGGCGCCCACGACCCCGGCACCGCCCTCGAACAGGCGGTCTTCCCGGCGGACGGCGTGCGCTTCCGGCCGAGCCGCCCCGCCGACCCGCCCAGCGCCGAGCACAAGCGCGCCGTCGAGACCGAACCCGAGGTCCTGCTCCGCGAGCTGCTGCCGCAGGGCAGCACCCTCACCCCCGCCCGGACCGGCCCGATCGCGGTGGTCGGCAGCAAGGACGGCCTGGCCTCCGTCGACACCTTCGAGGCCGACCTGACCGGGCAGCTCTGGCAGGGCCGGATCGACCTGGTCTCCGGCCGCGCCCCCGCCGCCCCGCACGAGGCCGCCGTCACCGCGGGCTTCCTGACCGCCACCGGCCTGCGGATCGGCGACAGCGCGGTCTTCCGCGGCCTGGAGTCCACCCCGTTCCGGCTGACCGGCGTGGTCGAGCACCCCGCCGAGCTGGACAAGGTCGAACTGGTCGCCCGCCCCGGCGAGCTGTACCGGCCGCTGGACGCCGCGATGGCCGCCGCCGGCATCGCCCCGAAGACCGAGGGCGCCGAGCAGGCCGCCGCCCGCAAGGCCGCCTGGCTGGTCACCCTGCCCGCCGGCGCCGCACTGGGCTGGGACAAGGTCACCGAACTCAACCGCTACGGCTACACCATGGCGAGCCGTCAGGTCGCCGCCCACCCGCCCGCCGGCGCGCTGCGGGCCGAGGAGGGCGTCACCGAGAAGGAGGAGCGCGAGCGCCGGGTGATGACCATCGCCACCACCGCCGCGATGGCGCTGCTGGAGGTCGCCCTGCTGGCCGGTCCGGCGTTCGCGGTCGGCGCCCGCCGGGCCCGCCGCCAGCTCGCCCTGCTCGGCGCGGCCGGCGGCCGCCCCGGCCACGTCCGGGCCGTGGTGCTCGGCGGCGGCCTGGTGCTCGGCGCGGTCGGCGCCGCCCTCGGCGCGGTGCTCGGCACCGGCCTGGTCGCCGTGCTGCGCCCGCAGATCGAGGCCTGGGGCGGCAGCCGCTTCGGCGCCCTGACGCTCCGTCCGCTCGACCTGCTGGTGATCCTGCTGGTCGGCGTCACCACCGCGCTCGCCGCCGCCCTGCTGCCCGCCCTGCAGGCCGGCCGCCGCGAGGTGCTGGCCGGGCTGACCGACCGCGACCCGGTGCGCCGCTCCGCCCGCTGGGTGCCGCCGCTCGGCCTCGCCGTCGCCGCCGCGGGCGCCGCGCTCGCCCTGTACGGCGCCGTGCTGGCCCCCGTCGGCGGGATGCCGGTGCTCGGCGGGCTGTCCGTCCGCACGCTGTCCGTGCTCACCGGCGGCGTGCTCGCCGAACTCGGCCTGCTGCTGTTCATCCCGCTGCTGCTGGCCGGCCTCGGCCGGCTCGCCCGCCACCTCCCGGTCGGCCCCCGGCTCGCCCTGCGGGACGCCTCCCGGCACCGCTCCCGGACGGCGCCCGCCGTCGCTGCGGTGCTCGCCGCCGTCGCCGGGGCGGTCGCCGTCGGCGTCCACACCGCCGGCGCCGAGGCCCAGGACCGGGCCATGTACCGGCTCGACCAGCCCCCCGGCGCGGTCCGGATCGACCTGTACGGCGACGCCGACGCGATGCCGCAGCTGCGCACCGCCGTGCCCCAGGACATCCCGGACCTCGGCGAGCGCGCCGACCTCTACCAGGCCGTCTACGTGTTCTGCGACAACTGCCAGTCGATGGTGACGGCGCAGGGGAGCAAGTCCTTCGAGGAGAGCCGCGGACGCTCCGCGGTGGTCGGCGACGCCGCCGTGCTGCACAACCTGCTGGCGCTGCGCGACCCCGCCGCCGAGACCGCGCTCGGCGCGGGCAAGGCCGTGGTCACCGACCCCGCGTACCTGCACGACGGCAAGGTGGTGCTCCAGATGCAGGGCAACGCCATGGAACTGAAGACCCTCCAGGTGGACGCCGTCCTGGTCGAGCGCCCCGCCGGACAGCGCTACGCGCCGGTGGTGGTCCCGCCGCAGACGATCGAGCGGCTCGGCCTGAAGACCGCGCCCGCCGGGGCGATCTGGCTGCCCGCCGGACCGGTCGCCGAGCGCGCCGAACAGCGCGCCGCCGCCACCGTCGCCCGGCTCGCCCCGCACTCCCAGCTGCTGGTGGAACGCGGCTTCCGGGCCAAGGACAGCGCCATGCAGCTCGCCATCGGCGGCTTCGCGGCCCTGGTCGTGCTCGGCGCCGCCATGGTCTCCACCGCGCTGGCCGCCGCCGACGCCCGCCGGGAGCGCGCCGTGCTCTCGGCGATCGGGGCCCGCCCCCGCACCCGGCGCACCGTCGCCGGGCTCCAGGCCGGACTGATCGTCCTGTTCGGCGCCCTGCTCGGCACCGTCAGCGGCTTCGTCCCCGCCTACGCCCTGCTGCGCTCCCGGGTGGCCGGCGTGCTGGGCGCGCCCACCGTGCTGAACCCCGCCGACGTCCCCTGGGCGAGCATCGGACTGCTGGCCCTGGCCCTGCCGCTGCTGGCCGGCCTGCTCGGCGCGGCCCGCCGGGACGACACCTCGGGCCGGCGCGGGTAGCGGACGGGGTGCCGGCCGGGCGGGTCCGGCCGTCGGGCAGGCTGGCGCGGATAGGCAGTTCGGCGATATATGTAGTCGTATGACCGAACGCGCCATGCAGGAGCCCACGCTGCTGCTGCTCACCGCCCTCGCCGACGCCCCCCGGCACGGATACGCGCTGATCCAGGAGATCGACGCGATCTCCGGGGGGCGGGTGAAGATGCGGACCGGCACCCTGTACGGCGCGCTCGACCGGCTGCTCCAGCAGGGCCTGATCGAGGTTTCCGCCGAGGAGATCGTCGACGGCCGGGCCCGCCGGACCTACGCCCTCACCGACGGCGGACGCGGCCTGCTGGCCGCCGAGGCCGAACGGCTGCGCACCGTCGCCGCCGAGGCGCAGCGCCGCCTCGGCGGCCTCGTCGCGCCCGAGGGGGCGACGGCATGAGCGTCGCCCTGCGCACCGCCCTCGCGCTCTACCCCGCCCGCTACCGCCGCGACCGGGGCGCCGAACTCGCCGAGGTCTTCGCCGACACCACCGAGGGCGCCGGCCGGCTCGCCACCGCCCGCGAGGCGCTCGACCTGGCCGGCTACGGCCTGCGGATGCGGGTCGGCCTGACCGCCACCGCCCTCGGCGGCCGGCTGCTCGCCGTCGCCGCCCCGCTGCTGGCCGGCACCCTGGTCGGCCTCAGCGCACTGCCCGGCTTCGGCGACAGTCGGCTGCTGCACGTGCAGGGGGCCGCCCGCGCGGGCCTGCACGCCCCCGTGAACGAGCTGGTGGAGAACCTCGCGATCCTCGGCCTGGCCGTCGTCCCGCTGCTGCTCGCCGCCGCCGTCGCCACCGGCGCCTGGCGGGCCGCCCGGGTGCTGGGCACCGGGGTCGCGCTGCTCGCCGCCGTCCGGCTCGGCTTCGCCGCCGTCCAGTACTGCGACGTCCAGCATGGCGACTACTGGTTCTTCCTCTACCTGGCGACCGCCCTGGTGCCGTACCTGCTGGGCGGGGCGATGCTGGCCGCCGCCCCCGCCGAACTGCTGGAGTCGCGAGGTCGCACCGACCGGCTGCTGGTGCTGGCCGGCGCGGCCGCCGGGTTCGCCGTCACCCGCGCCCAGGGGGCCTACGACACCCGCAACCTGATGGACGACTGGTGGCCGCTGCTCCTACTGGTGGTCCCGCTGCTGCTGGTGCTGTTCGCCGCCCGGGACCGGCTGCTGCCCGCCGCGCTCGGCCTGGCCGTGATGCCGCTGACCGCCGCGTTCAGCCTCTTCTCGCTCTGGGAGGAGGTCGGCGGCATGTGGCGGCTGGCGCCCGCCGTGCTGCTCGGCTCCGCCACGCTGCTGCTGGCCGCCCGGGCGCTGGCCGGCGGACGGCGGGAGCGGGCCCTGGAAATCTGATACCCCGTACGCCCGAGGCCGGGCCCGGAGAGCGGACACCGCTCCGGGGCCCGGCCTCGGGCGTACGGTCCGCGGGGCACCGATCCGGCGGACCGGGACGAACGGGACGCGAACGCCGGGGGACGTCCCGCCGAACGGCCGAGAGGGCTCGCCCGGCGCGGACGGATGTGGCACGCTATCGGATATGTCTAGACCAATGTTCGAAGTCATCGCGCTGACCCCCCAGGACGCCAGGGCCGCCGAGTCGGGCGGCGCCGACCGCCTCGAACTGGTCACCGACATGGCCGCCGACGGGCTCACCCCCGACGTCCGGGACTTCGCCGCGATCCGCGCCGCCGTCGACCTGCCGCTGCGCGTCATGCTCCGCATCCGGGACGGCTTCACCCCCGGCGACCTCGACGAACTGCTCCGGCGGGCCGCCGCGCTGCGCGCCGAGGGCGCCGAGGAGTTCGTCTTCGGCTTCCTCGCCGCCGACGGCTCGGTGGACCTCGACGCCACCCGCACCCTCGCCGAGGCGGTGGCCGGCTGCCACTGGACCTTCCACCGGGCCGTCGACCACAGCGCCGACCGCTCCGAGGTCCGCGCCGCCGTCGCCGACCTCCCCGGCCTCGACACCTTCCTCACCTCCGGCGCGGCGGCGGGCGTCGACGCCGGCCGCGAGGTGCTGGCCGGCGAACTCGCCAAGGCCGGCGAGCCCGGCTACCGCCAGCGGATCCTGGTCGGCGGCGGCCTCCGGGCCGAACACGTCCCCGACCTCCGCGCGGCCGGGTTCGACGCCTTCCACATCGGCGGTGCGGCCCGCGCGGGCGGCTGGACGGGCGCGGTCGACCCGGCGAAGGTCGCGCACTGGCGCGAGCTCATCGGGGGCTGACCGGGGGCTGAACGGGGGCTGAGCGAGCGCACCGACAGGGGCGCGGGGAACTGCGCGCAGCGGAGGAGCGCGCCGGGAAGATCGCAGGACAGGGCAATCCCCGTCCGGCGGAGCGATCTCGCGGTGCGTGCTCGCCCGGCCGCGCGGTTCCCCGCGCCCCTGGTGCCGCATCCGTCGGTGCAGCGGTTCTCGGCGTTACGCCAGTTCCTCGGGCAGCGACTCCGCGTGCAGGACCGTCAGGCCGGAGACCGCGCGGGTGAGGGAGACGTAGAGCCGGCGCAGGCCGGTGCGGTGGTCGGGTTCGCCGGTGACGATCGCGGCGGGTTCGTCCAGGACCACGTAGTCGTACTCAAGGCCCTTGGCGAGGGAGGCCGGGACCAGGGTGAGGCGGGCCTCGGCGGTGGTCTCGGTGCCGGGGTCGAGGAAGGGCAGGCCGGCGGCGTCCAGGGCCGCGGCGAGGGCGGGGATGCGGGCGTCCGCGGCGATCAGGCCGACGGAGCCCTCGTGGCCGAGGGCCGCGCGGCAGGCGTCGAGGACGGCGGCGTCCAACTCCTCGGCGCCGCCGGGGACGTGGCGCAGGACGAGCGAGCCGGGGGCCTCGCGGACCGAGGTGGCGGGGGCCAGCCCCGGGGCGATGGCGGGGAGCAGCCGGGAGGCGTAGCCGATCACCTCGTCGGGGACCCGGAAGCCGGTGGTGAGCTCCTCGACGTGGGCGCCGGCCTTGCCGAGGTGGTGCAGGGCCTCCTCCCAACTGCCGGTCGCCCAGGGGGTGGTGCCCTGGGCGAGGTCGCCGAGGACGGTCGCCGAGCCGGTGGTGCAGCGGCGGCCGACGGCCCGGTACTGCATGGGGGAGAGGTCCTGGGCCTCGTCGACCACCACGTGGCCGAGCGAGGGGGTGCGGTGCACCAGGTCGGCGGCCTCGTCGATCAGCACGGCGTCGGCGGCGGACCAGGGCGCGGTGCGGACCGAGCGCGGGGCCTTCTCCCAGCGCAGCAGGGCCTGCTCCGCGGCGGTGAGCACGCCGTCCGCGGCGGCGGCCAGGAACGCGGCGTCGGTGAGCAGCCGGTGCACCAGCTTGACCGGGTCGACGGCGGGCCAGCACGCCTTGACCACGGCCTTCACCGCGGCGTTCCGGGCCACCGCGTCCTGGACCCGGTCGTCGGGGGCCTCGCCGCCCTGCTCCATCTTGACCAGGACGGCGTGCGCGATCCGCTGCGGCAGCGCCTCCATGGCGGCCCCGTAGCGGATCTCCCGGTCCGTCAACTCCCGGACGATCTCCTCGAGTTCGTAGGCGGGGACGCGCCAGCGGCGGGAGCCGCGGACCACCACGCAGGGCTCGGTGGGCAGCGTGATCCCGGCCCGGACGGCGTTGCGCAGGACCTCGGCCATCCGGGCGTCGCCCTTGATCCGGGCGGTGTCCGCGGCGTCGGTGCCGCGCACCTCGACGTGGCCGACCAGTTCCTGCACGGTGGCCTGGGCGACGTCCAACTCGCCGAGGGCGGGCAGCACTTGCTCGATGTAGTGCAGGAAGGAGCGGTTCGGGCCGACCACCAGGGTGCCGGTCCGGGCCAGCCGGTCGCGGTGCGCGTACAGCAGGTAGGCGACCCGGTGCAGGCCGACGGCGGTCTTCCCGGTGCCGGGGGCACCCTGGACACAGACGGTGCCGGAGATGTCGGCCCGGACGATCTCGTCCTGCTCGGGCTGGATGGTGGCGACGATGTCGCGCATCGGGCCGACGCGGGGCTTCTCGATCTCCGCGGCGAGCAGCGCCGACCGGGTGTCGGCCTCGTCCGGGTCGGACAGGTTCTCGTCCTCGTAGGCCGTCAACTCGCCGCCGGTGTAACCGAACCGGCGGCGCTTGGCGACATCCATCGGGTCCTTGCGGGAGGCCCGGTAGAACGGCTGGGAGACCGGGGCGCGCCAGTCGATCACCATCGGGTCGCCGCCGGCGTCGTGGACGTGCCGGCGGCCGATGTAGAAGCGCTCGCCGCCGCTGCCCTCGGAGGCCGCCTCGCTGATCGCGTGCAGGTAGTCGAGCCGTCCGAAGAACAGTGGGGTGTGCGCGAGGTCGGCGAGCGCCTTGATCCGCTCGTCGATCTGCTTCTGCAGCACCAGGGCGGAGACCCAGGTGCCGGTGACGTCGCTCAGGTCGAGCGCCTCGACGTCCGCGCGCATCGCCTTCAGGGCGGCCCGGGACGCGGCGAGGTGGGAGCGCTCGCGGCCCAGCGGATCGGCGTCGGCGGGCGCGGCGGTGCTCCCGGCGGTGGCGGCGTTCCCGGCAGCGGTGGTGTCGGTGGGAGTGGGGGAGTGCACGGCGGACCTTCCCGGCCGCCCGGCATCCACGGGCGGCGGACTCGTCTTGGCTCACGGTGAAGGACACCGGCCGGTTTCCGAGCGGCCGGCACCTCCCACGGCTGCCGACGCGGCACCACGGTTCGGGAGGGGCAGACGGACGATCCTAGACCCGCCGTCCGCCGGGAGCGAATCGATTTCCCCTCCGGGATCACCCCGTACCGGGGTAGGGGGCCCGTACGCCGCGAGGACGACCCCGGGGCCGGACGGGCGGGCCTTTCGGCCGATTCCCCCGGCCGGGTTGTGAACCTACCGTGGAGACATGACGACCGAACGAGTGAACCCGCAGGCCAGGGGCGCCTCGCCCGCCAACGAACGCCGCCGGCACCCGGTGGCCAACGCCGTCCGCAACGTCGGCATCGTGCTGGACACCGCCGCGCGCGTGCTCTTCCTCGGGCGCGACGGCGTCCGGCTCTAGCCGAAGGCCCCTCCGAGACCCCTACAGGTCGTCGGCGTCGACGATCCGGTAGGCGTAGCCCTGCTCGGCCAGGAAGCGCTGGCGGTGCGCCGCGAAGTCCTGGTCGACGGTGTCCCGGGCGACCACCGAGTAGAAGTGCGCCGCGTGCCCGTCCGCCTTCGGGCGCAGCACCCGGCCCAGCCGCTGCGCCTCCTCCTGCCGGGAGCCGAAGGTGCCCGAGACCTGGATCGCCACGGTGGCCTCCGGCAGGTCGATCGAGAAGTTGGCGACCTTCGAGACCACCAGCACGCCGATCTCCTTCGAGCGGAACGCCTCGAACAGCTTCTCCCGCTGCGCGTTCGAGGTCTCGCCCTTGATCACCGGGGCGTCCAGCGCCTCGCCCAGCTCGTCGAGCTGGTCGATGTACTGGCCGATCACCAGGGTCTGGTCGCCCTTGTGCTTCTGCACCAGCCGCTCCACCACCCGGCGCTTGCTCGCCGTGGTCGAGCAGAACCGGTACTTCTCCTCCGGCTCGGCGGTCGCGTACGCCAGCCGCTCCGAGTCGGTCAGCGTCACCCGGACCTCGCAGCAGTCGGCGGGCGCGATGTAGCCCTGCGCCTCGATCTCCTTCCACGGGGCGTCGAACCGCTTCGGGCCGATCAGCGAGAACACGTCGCCCTCCCGGCCGTCCTCGCGCACCAGCGTCGCGGTCAGGCCGAGTCGGCGGCGGGCCTGCAGGTCCGCGGTGAACTTGAACACCGGCGCGGGCAGCAGGTGCACCTCGTCGTAGACCACCAGGCCCCAGTTGCGGGCGTCGAACAGCTCCAGGTGCGCGTACACGCCCTTCCGCTTGGTCGTCATCACCTGGTAGGTGGCGATGGTGACCGGGCGGATCTCCTTGCGGGTGCCGCTGTACTCGCCGATCTCGTCCTCGGTCAGCGAGGTCCGCTTCACCAGCTCGTGCTTCCACTGCCGGGCCGAGACGGTGTTGGTCACCAGGATCAGCGTGGTCGACTTGGCCTCCGCCATCGCCGCCGCGCCCACCAGCGTCTTGCCGGCGCCGCAGGGCAGCACCACCACGCCGGAGCCGCCGTGCCAGAACCCGTCCACCGCGTGCCGCTGGTACGGGCGCAGCTGCCAGCCGTCCTCCCGCAGGTCGATCGGGTGCGCCTCGCCGTCCACGTAGCCCGCGTGGTCCTCGGCGGGCCAGCCCAGCTTCAGCAGCACCTGCTTGATCTGGCCGCGCTCCGAGGGGTGCACCACCACGGTGTCCGGGTCGACCCGGGCGCCCACCAGCGGGGCGATCTTCTTCGAGCGCAGCACCTCCTCCAGCACCGGCCGGTCGGTGGTGGACAGCACCAGGCCGTGCACCGGGTGCTTCTGCAACTGCAGCCGCCCGTACCGCGCCATGGTGTCGGCGACGTCCACCAGCAGGGCGTGCGGCACCGGGTAGCGCGAGTACGTCACCAGCGCGTCCACCACCTGCTCCGCGTCGTGCCCCGCCGCCCGGGCGTTCCACAGCCCCAGCGGCGTCACCCGGTAGGTGTGGATGTGCTCCGGCGCCCGCTCCAGCTCGGCGAACGGCGCGATCACCCGCCGGCACTCCGCCGCCCGCGGGTGGTCGATCTCCAACAGCAGCGTCTTGTCGCTCTGCACGATCAAGCAGGACACGCATACCTCCACGTATAGGATCGCCGAGTGACCGACGCCACATCTGCCGCTGTCCGGGCCATGCCCCGTGCCCGTCGCCCGAAGGGCGTTCCGGCCGGTACCACCGGATTGCGCGCAGCCATCTATGTTCGCCTATCGCGCGAGACAGAGGAAACGACGTCTCCCGAGCGGCAGCGCGCCGCCTGTGAAGCGCTCTGCCAGGCCCGGGGCTGGACCGTCGTCGCCGTCGAAGAGGACATCGACGTCTCGGGCTTCTCGCGCGGGCTCGAACGGCCCGGACTCCAGCGGGTTCTGTCGAGGCTAACCGAACTGGACGTCGTCGTATTCTTCAAGATCGACCGGCTGGCCCGCTCCACCGTGGACTTCGCCGAGATCATGCGGATCACCGAGACCGCCGACGTCGCGCTCGCGTCCGCGACCGAACCACTGGACCTGACCACCTCCATGGGCCGCGCCATGGCGAAGGTGATCGCGGTCTTCGCCGAGCTGGAGTCCGACACCATCGGCATGCGCGTCTCCAGTGCCCACGAACACCTGCGGCGCGAGGGCCGCTACACCGGCGGACGCGTCCCCTACGGCTACCGGGTGGCCCCGAACCCGGACGGCGCGGGCAAGGTGCTGGAGGTCAACCCGGAGGAGGCCGAGACGGTTCGCGGCATCGTGGAGCGCGTCCTCGCCAAGGACTCCCTGATGACGGTCGCCGCCGACCTGAGCAAGGCCGGCGTCCCCTCGCCCGGCCACACGTCGCGGCAGACCACCGGCAAGCGCAGCGATTCGAAGAAGTGGTACACGACCACGCTGCGGAGCCTGCTCACCAACCCGCAACTGCTCGGCCAGGTCATCGAGGACGGCAAGCCCATCCTGCGCACGGACGGCCTGCCGCTGGTCAACCGGACGCCGATCCTGGACATCGACACCTGGCAGGCCCTCCAGGACGAACTGGACCGCCGCAGCAACCCCGGCGACCGTCGGCGCGAAGGCACGTCGCTGCTCCGGGGCATCGTCCACTGCGCGCTGTGCGGCTTCCGGATGTACACCTACGTGGCGGGCGGACGGCTCCGGTACCGCTGCATCGGCCGGCTGAAGAAGCGGCAGGGCGGCGAGCGGATCGACTGCTACGGCGTGAGCATCGCCGGGGAGTCGATGGAGAACCACGTGGAGGCCCGCTTCCTGGAGTCTTTCGGCAGGCTGCCCGTGGTGCGCGTGGTCGAGCAGGCCGGGGAGGACTTCCGCCCGCAGATCAGGCAGGCCCAGGAAGCGCTGTCCGACCTGGAGAAGGACCGCTACGACCGGGGCCTGTTCAAGGGCGACGACGGCGCCGACCGCTACGCCGCGCAGTACGCCAAGCTCGAAGACCGCGTCGCCTCGCTGAAGGAGAAGCAGCGCACCGCCAAGCCCGGCGGCGTGGTCGAGGTCCCCACCGGCCGGACCTTCGGCCAGCACTGGAAGGCGGCCGACACGGCAGGCAAGCGGGACCTGCTGCTGCACGCGGGCGCGTTCGTGGAGGTCTCGCCCGCGACGAAGAGCGGCCCCGCTTTCGACGCCTCACGGCTGGCGGTCCGGTTCGGCACGGACGGGCGGGTCAGGCGGGTCGACGCGGAGGGCAAGGACGTGGAGGCCGTGATCAGGCAGGCGGAGGCGGAAGAGCAGGCGGGTAGTACGGGCTCGTAGCCGGTGCGGTAGCCAGCCGAGCCCCGTACGGCCACTCAGGTTCGGGCGGGGCTTCTTCGCGCCCGCAGGCGGCGACCGGTTCCTGGCCTTTGTTGTCCCATCCCGGCGGGGGCCTGAAGCGGCGTTGAGGGCGGAGCGGGCGCCCACTGGCGTCCGGGGTGGTGACGGGTGACGCAGGAGACGAAGAAATCAGGTTCTTCTATAGGCGCGTACGTATGGGAGAAACCGATTTTCGTGTCTCCAGCGTCACCCGTCACCACCCTCCTGTGCTGGCACCCAGGGGGGTGACTCCCCTCTTGGCTGGGGTGGCGCGGCAGGGAGGGAAAACTCTCGGATGGCCCATTGGGCTGTTCCGGCGGGCCGGTGACGGAAGGTCACCTGGCCGGGGCGTCTCGGAAACGATGGTTTGTGAGACGGGTGGCGAACATGCTCCGGAGGGGGCGCTCAAGCGTTCAAAACCCGTCTCAAAACCCATCGAAACCCCTTGATGTTATGAGGCGAGTTATGAGACGGGTGGGGCATGGCGAAGAACACGGGACACCTGATCGGCTACGCGCGCGTCTCCACCGACGACCAGGAGGCACAACCCCAGCACGACGCGCTGACCGAAGCGGGCTGCGCACGGATCTTCACGGACAAGGCCAGCGGGAAGAACACCGCCCGGCCGGAGCTTGCCGCTGTCCTGGACTACCTGCGCCCCGGCGACACCCTGTGTGTGTGGAAGCTGGACCGCTTCGCCCGTTCGCTGATCGACCTGGTGACGATGGTGGACACGCTGTCGGCCCGGGGCATCGGTTTCAAGGTGCTGACGGGTGCGTTGGCGAGCATCGACCCGAACACCCCCAACGGCCGCCTGATACTCCAAGTGGTGGGCGCGATGGCAGAGTTCGAACGGAGCCTGATCAAGGACCGCACCCGGGCCGGCCTGGATGCCGCCAGGGCGCAGGGGCGCACGGGTGGTCGGCCGAACGTGCTGGACGCCGACAGGCTCGCCGCTGCCCGTGCCCGCCAGGCGAACGGAGAGAGCGTCACGGCCATCGCCAAGGCGCTCGGTGTGAGCCGCGCGACCCTGTACCGCCGCCTCGGGGAGTAGCCGGATCACATCAACGTCCAAGGTCCGTCCACCTGTTGCGGGTGGGCGGCTCTCCCCATGTCCGGGCAGGGCGCTGCGGAAGTTCGGCATGTTGCCGCTCCGCGATCCCGGCTCGCCGTACACCCTGGGTGCGACGCCGTTCTTGGATGCCCGGTCAGAGATGCTCCGGCCAGTAGACGGCCCACAGGTGCTCGCTGCCGTCAGCGAATCTCCGGTGCCCGTACTGGTCGGACTTCTCAAGGACGGCAAGCACTTGAAGACGGTCCACGTCGCCGTCGTCGGAGCGCACGGGGAGCTTGATCCTGACCCCTTCGGCCACCCGCGACACCCGTACCTCCTCTCCCGTCAGCGACGCCAACCGCGACGCCGCCTCCCAGGCTCGGCGGGGCGCCTCCATCATCGTTCCTCCGCCGCATGCTCCGGTAGGGACAGTTCCCTCAGTGTGGTGACGCTCTCCCGCCCGTCCCTCAGGCGTCGGACAAACACTCCGCAGGCGTGCACCGCCATCACCCGGACCTGCTGCCCGGAACGCGTGTCGAAGGCACAAGTGCCCTCGTTCGGGCGCCACTTCTCGGAATGCTCATCGGCCCACCTCGCCGCATCGCCGAAGAACCGGAACAGCATTGGCCCGCCGTCGGGACCGGTCACGCGGCTGTCGGCGTCAGTGCAGTCGGCCAGGCCCCAGAGGTCGACCACAGGTGCGTCGGGTTCTGCCGACGCGGGCACGACTCTGTACCTCTCATAGGGCGTTGCCGACATGGGGCAGCTCCTCCGTCCGATCGGGGTTACGGCCTCACACTGGCGTGCGCTCTCGGACGAAACCGGCACGTACACAGCACGGTTGGGCTGTCGTGGCAGTAAGTTCGGAAAAGGTCCAAACGTCCCTGGGGGAAGCCTTGAACGCTGCCTTACGATCGGCTATGTCCGCTGCCGGACTTTCACCACGTCAGTTGGCGGGCCGGGTTGGGGTGTCGGGCAAGACCGTCGAACGGTGGCTGTCCGACAGCCGACTGATCCCCCACGCCCGCAACCGCGAGGATGCCGCCGAGGCGCTGGGAGTTGACGCAACGATGCTGTGGCCGAAGGCCGTCCGGGACGCGCTCAAGACCGGCCCGGATCGGGAGATCATTCGCAGCTACCCGTACCGGTCCTCCTGCCCGTCCACCGTGTGGGGCGACCTGATCAAGGACGCCAGGGCGGATCTCTACTTCGCCGGTTACACCAACTACTTCCTGTGGCTGGAACAGCCGAACCTGGTCGAGAACCTGCGCCGGAAGACCGAAGCGGGCTGCCGCGTGCGGTTCCTGCTCGGCGACCCCGACGGTGAGGTGACCCGGCAGCGGGAAGCGATCGAGGATGTGGCTCTGACGGTCTCCACGCGCATCAGGATCACCCTGGAGCACCTGGCCCGCCTCGGCCCCCTGGAGGGCCTGGAAGCCCGCTTCTCGGCCCCGCAGGACGCCATGAACCACGTCAGCCTGTCGGTGTTCCGGTTTGACCGTGATGCCTTAGTCACGCCGCACCTGGCCCGGCTGGTGGGCCACGACTCCCCATTGATGCACCTGCGCGGGCAGGAGAAGGACGGCATGTGGTCCCGGTTCACCGACCACGCCGAAGAACTCTGGGGGCGGGGCACGCCCGTTTCGCCGGCCTGACGGGCGGCCGGGCCGGACAGCCGTACTGACAGCAGATCAGCCGCTACTATGCGGATCAGGCTTGATCGCTTGCACGATCAGCGGTCCGTCCACGCCTGTGCATCCCCTTCCGCGCGGGCCAAACCTCCAGTGTGCCGCATCGGCGCGGCGCGCGGTGGGGCCCGTCAGCCGAGGAAGAAGTTGTGGCCGACGTCCGGGGGGATGACCTCGACGTACGGGGTGGAGTCGGGGCCGGGGAGGTGGGTGCCTGGGACGGGGGCGGTGCCGGTGCGGTGGAGCAGGGTGACGCCGTCCTGGTCGAAGAGCTCCTGGTAGCCGTGGGCGAGGAGCAGGGCGCGGTACTCGGCCTGCTCGGGGTCGCGCTGGAACGGGAAGGCGCGCTGGGTGTAGCGGAGGAGCACGTACTCCTGGCCGCGCGGGGTGCCGTCGGCCAGCAGGACGTGGGTGCGGTTGGTCAGGCGGGGCGCGATCTGGTTGTCGGCCTCGACGCCGACGCCGTCCGGGATCAGCTTCGCCGCCCGGGCCAGCGCCGCCGTCGGGGCCTTCGGCCGCCACTCGTACGGGACGGCCAGGTGGTAGAGGCCGAGCCCGGTGGCCGCGGCGAGCGAGAGGGCGGCCGCGACGGTGCCCAGCCGGCGGGCCTGCCGGTGCCGGCCGCTCGCCCACAGCACGCCGAGGGCCTCGATCGCGGCGGTCACCAGGATCGGCCACAGGAAGGCGTCGTAGTGCCGGGCGACCGACCAGTGGTTCGGGTTGTCGGAGAAAATGCGCTCGGCCAGCAGCGGCAGCGCGACGAAGGCGGTGGCCGAGCGCAGCGGCAGCGCGGCCGTGGTGACGACCAGCCAGCCCAGCAGCATCGGCTTGAGCGGGCTGGAGAACGCCGACTCCACCAGCAGCCACGGGTTGCCCAGCACGTGCCGCAGCGCCTCGCCGCCGTCCGCGCCGAGCTGCGTGTAGTTCCAGTAGTAGCCGGGCACGCCGCCCATCGCCGGGATCAGCCAGGTGATCTCCACCGCGCTCGCCAGCGGGCCGCCCAGCAGCAGCGCCCAGCCCAGCAGCTTGCCCCGCCGGTCGGCGCCGCCGCGCTCGCGCCACAGCAGCACCGCGCCGAACACGCCCACCGCCAGGCCGACGTCCTCCTTGGTCGCGCACAGCAGCAGCGCCGCGACCGCCACCCCGCCCCAGCGCCGCGCCCCCGCCCGCTCGAACAGCAGCAGGAACAGCGGGACGGCGAACCCGACCTCGTGGAAGCCGCCCCGGGAGGAGACCAGCAGCGGCCAGCCCAGGCCGTACACCAGCGCCGCGACGTCCCGGACCCGGGTGCGGACCCGCTGGTCGGCACCGGCGAACGCCCGGGTGGCGATCCGGCGCACCAGCGGGACGCCCGCCGCGTACAGCGCCGCCTGCCCGACCAGCAGCATCCGCGGGTCGTCCCAGATCCAGTACAGCGGGGCGAGCAGCGCCAGCACCGGCGAGAAGTGGTCGCCGAGCAGCGAGAAGCCGGGCGGGAACTCGTGGTGGACGCTCTTCAGCGTCGACACCGGCAGCCCGAAGTGCGCGTAGCCGCGCACGCCCTGGTCGAAGATGCCCAGGTCGAAGCCGCCGAGCTGGAGCGAGGTCCACTGCTGGAGGCCGAGCGCCAGGCAGACCGCGAAGGTCAGCAGCATCAGCAGGACGGTGCGCAGGCGGGTGGTGCGTGAGACCGACGCGGTGCGGGCCGCCGTCCCGGAGGCGGTGGCGGTCTGCGGAACGGAGGTAGTGGTCACGGCGTCGGTCCTGCTCGGGGGCCGGGGCCCTTGTCCGTACGGGTGCGCGGTTTCCACCCTTGGTCGTTCCGCAGTCTAACCGTCGGCCGGTGGCCGTCCCCGGTTCCGGAGCATCCGCACAAGCGGAATCCGGGCCCCCGCGCCAGTGACCCGGCGGCCCGCCGCTCGTTGGGCAGGCCATGACGACCAAGCGCAACCGATTCCTGGCCGGCCTCGCGCTCTCGGGCGCGGCCCTCGCCACCACGCTCGGCGCGGCCCCCGCCCACGCCGCCGACACCGAGGCGATGGCCCTCGACCAGGTCGCCGACATGGGCCAGCCCGGCGGCCTGTTCGGCACCGTCGCCTTCACCGCCACCGGCCTGCTCACCGGCGTCGAGCCCAAGATGCCCGACCCGAAGTCGCTGGTGGACGAGGCGAAGAAGCAGAAGGCGGAAGAGGACGCCAAGAAGCAGCAGGCCGCGAAGTAGCCCCCGCGCACCGCGCCGCGGGCGGCGACTCCCCGCGGCGCGGCTTCCGCACGTCCGGCCGGGGCCGTCGGTTTCGGCTCCGGCCCGGCTACTCGTCGACCTCGGCGACGCCGGTGATCCGGTGCAGCGCGAAGGTGCGGACCTCCTCGGCGAGGTGGTCGTAGGCGGTGACGAAGCCCCCCTCGACCTTGACCGGGTCGATCACCCGCTGCGAGGAGAGCCCCTCCGCGTTGATGTAGCCGATCCACATCCGCTCGCCGAGCAGGACGGCGGTCTGCAGCGCTGCCAGGGTGTCCGCCGCGGCGGTCCGCGGCACGGCCGCGCCCGCCGGCCCGGCGATCGGGGCCTTCCGGACCGCCGTCGCGGCCCGGTCGCCCGCCCGGACGGCCCGGACCGCCGCGGCCAGCAGCACGTCGTCGGGCCGGGCGGGCCCGTCCGGGACGGGCACGGGGGCGCTGCGCGGCGGGGTCCGCCGGCTGTCCGGCCGGGTGATCACCACGTCGCCCTCGGCGGACTCCGCGGCGGGCGCGTAGCCCATCGTGCGCAGCACCGCGAGCAGGGTCTCCGGCCCGGCCTGCGCGGCCAGCACGGTCGGGGCGAGCAGCCGCAGCCGCAGCTCGGCGGCCCGCCGGTCGGCCAGCACCTCGCCGAGCAGTTGCGGGTCGTCGCAGCGCAGGTAGGAGGCGGCGGCGCCGACCCGCAGCACCCCGTGCCGCCGGGCCACGTCGTCGATCAGGTAGGCCAGCGGCTGCGGGACGGGCGTGCGCGAGTGCTGGGCCAGGAAGGACTGCAGGTCGGCGGCGGTGCGCCCGGCATCCAGGGCGCGGCGGACCGAGCCCGGGGTGAAGCGGTAGACCGTCGCGCCGCCCTTGGACTCGATGTCGGCGGCCAGCGCGAGCGCCTGGGCGAGCGGGGTGAGCAGCGGGCCGGGCGCGATCGCCGTCAGGTCGGGCTGCAGGATCACGTGGTCGAGCGGCTCCGGCAGCAGCGGCGCCAGGACGGCCGTCGGGTCCTGGCCGGCGAGCAGCGCCCGGCCCGGGGCGGCGAGCGCGCCCCGGCCGGTGACGCCGAGCAGCTCGGCCTCGTGCAGCGTCCAGCCGGTCAGCGTCTCGCGCAGCTCGCGCCCGTCGGCGCCGGTCGGGCCGCCGCGCAGCGGACGGTGCCAGCGCAGCGCCGGGAGCAGGGCGTCCGCACCGGCGGCGGTGCCCGGCGGCAGCTCGGCGAGGCGGTCGAGGACGGCGCGGCGGACGGACGGGGCGAGCGAGCGGTCCAGTTCGGGGCCGAGCGCGGCCCGGGGCCGGCCCTTGCCGTCGGGGGTGCCGGTCAGCCGGCCGACCCGGGTGGCGGCCAGCCAGGCCCGGGCGAGCACCGTCCAGCGCTCGGCGGTGTCCTGCTGCAGCCACTGGTCGTAGCCCGGGGTCGGCGCCCAGACCTCGTCGGCCTCCCCGTCCGGGGCCAACAGGCCCGCGGTGTGGGCGAGTTCGAGCCAGAACGCGGCGTCCGCCTCGGTGCACTCCAGCAGCAGCGCGGCCCGCTTCAGGTCGCGCACGCCCAGCCCGCCGGCCCGCAGTGTGGGCGGCGGGGTCAGCCCCCAGGACTCCAGCAGCTCCTCGACCGTCCGGACGGCGGTGGCGGCCTGCCCGGCGGCCGTCCGGTCCACGACCGCCGGGTCGTACGCCGTCACCGGCCCGACGGCGGGCGGGACAGGCTCGACGACGCGGTGGGTGCGGCCGCCGCGCAGGTGCAGGGCCAGCTCGCGGGGCAGCACCACCGAGGTCGGGCTGGACGGCAGCAGCAGGCCGCGGGCCAGCAGCCACTCCACCGGGCTGTGCGCCTCCGCGGCGGTGACCTGCCGGGCCGCGTCCGGGACGGTGCCGGTCGGCGGGCCCCACACCAGGCGCTCCAGCAGGCCGAGCGCGGCCGGCGGGGCCTGCTCCAGCAGCGCGCCCAGCCGCTTGCGGTCGCCCAGCAGCGCGGCCAGCGCGGCGATCCCGGTCACCGGGTCGGGCGTCGGCGGCAGTCCGGCCCCCGCCAGCAGCTGCTGCAACCGGGCGGGCGACATCCCGACGGTGGCCTCGGCCAGCGTCGGCCCCAGCCCCGTCCGGCCCGGGTTGACGGCGCTCGGCGCCAGCGCCTCCCGGACGGCCAGCACCAGCCGCAGGCCGGAGTCCGGACCCCAGAGCAGGGCCTGCTCGCGCAGCCGCTCCAGCGCGGCCGGGAACGCGGCCGCGACGGCCGCCCGGTCGACGGGCTCCGCGCCCGGGTGCGGCTTCACCCGGGCCGGGCCGGTCAGCAGGTTGCGCACCGTGCTCTCGGACGCGCCCTCGGGGGCGGCGGCCAGCGCCTCGGCGACCTGCAGGGTGAAACGGTCCAGCCGCTCCAGCGCCCGCAGCACCGAGGCCCGGCCGGAGAGCCGCGCGGACAGCTGGGCCAGGTCGGTCGGCACCGGGTTCAGCAGGTCCGGACGGGCCCGGAGCAGCGCGGCCACGGCCTCGTCGCCCCGGCCCCGGAGTTCCTCGGCCAGGGTGCGTGGGGCGGTGGCGCGGGTGGCGCGCGGCGCGCTCTGCGGTGCGGTCATCCGGTCCAGGTTAGTCAACACCCCCGACCGAGGCCCAGAACGGAGGAAGAACTCCCCGCGAACCGGAGCCCGGACCCGGGCGGGGCCGGCGGGGTGGAGGCCCGGCAGACCAAGGGATGGCGGACCGAGGGACGGCGAGGTGGACGGGGCGAAGGGGGACGCGGCAGCTCGGAGCCCGGACCCGGGTGGGGACGGGGCGAGAGGTCGCCGGAACGAGGGTCGGCGGGTTGGCCGGGGCGGAGGGGTCGGGCCGGGCGGGCCGAGGGGCGGACGGGGCTCGCTTCGGGCGGGTGCGGGTGGGTACCGTCTCGGCAGGCGGCGGGGTACGTGGACGTGAGGGCGGGGGCGGGCGATGGCGGGCGGCTCGTGGTGGCGCGAGGACGGGACGGGCGGCGGGAGCGGTCCGGCCCCCGACGGCGGGGAGAGCGTCTACCTGCCCCCGCAGGCGGCGGAGCCGTCCCCGGCCGCCCCGCCGGTGCCGCCGCGGCCGAGCGCGCCGCCCGCCGTGCCACCGGTCCCGATGACGAAGCCGCCCGCCCCGCGACCGGCTCCCGCCCCGCGACCGGACGGGCCGACGCCAGCCGAGGTGCACCGGGCCTTCGACTACGCGGAGGACCACGGCCGCACCGACGTCACCTCGGTCTACCCCGGCTGGAGCGAGGTGTTCTTCGACCTGCCGGTCGACGAGCCCGCGCCGAAGGCCGCCCCGGAGCCCGAACCCGAGCCGGACCCGGCCCCCGCACCGGAGACCCCGCCCGCACCGACCCGGCCGGGCCTCGGGCGCCGCGCGCTGAAGGCCCTGCTCGGCAGGCCGCAGCCCGCCCCGGAGGTCGCGCCGGCCCCCGGGACGAAGCCGGTCCCCCCGGCGGCCGGGCGGCGGCCCGCGCCGCTGCTGCTGCTGGGCGCGGTCCTGCTGATCGGCGGGGCGGCGACCGGCATGCTGCTGGTGATGCTGCTCGGCTGGGGCCTGGCGTACCTCTCGCACGGCTGGTCCGACCTGATGAAGAAGTTCGCCGTCCTGGGCATCCCGCTGGCCACCGTGACCGGCCTGACGATCTGGAACTGGGGCCGCGAACAAGGCCGTTGGGGCACCGCCCTGGCCCCGGGCACCCACGCGGGCGCCGCCACCTGGGCCTCCGCCCCGGGCATCCTCCGCCTCGCCGCCGTCCTCTCCGCCCTGTTCGTCCTCGCGGTGGCACTGCGCCGCCGCAAGGGCGAGTGACGGGGAGTCAGGAAGTACGCCGCGGCACCGAACCGCCGCCGGACGGGGCCAACGAACGCGCAGTCGCGACACGTCGAACCCGGCCCCGCGCAGCGACGCTGCGGTACTGACGCTGCGCCAGGTCGCGCCGCACAGGTGGGCGCCTGTCCGGTCGGCCCCGCGCAGCGGCTTCGTCTCCCGTCCGCCCGCTGCTGACGCCGTGCCAGGTTGCCCCGTGCAGGCGGGTGGCTTCGGTCGGGGGTGTCCGTTCAATTGCCGCGTCCGGCCCCGCGCAGCGGCTTCGCCTCCCGCCTTCCGGCTGCTGACGTTGAGCCTGTTCGCGTCGCGGGGGCAGGTAGCTTCGGCCGGGGTGTCCGTTCGATCGGTCGCGGTCGGCCCCGCGCAGCGGTTGGCGGGGGTGGTGGGGGGTCAGGCCGCGCCGAGGAGGTGGAGGAGTTCGGCGATCAGGAAGTGGGCGCCGGTGTAGCCGATGCCCTGGAACCAGAGTTGGTCGTCGACGGGGAAGGCACGGTGGGTGCGGACGGCGGTGAGGGACTGCCAGGTGGGGGAGGCGAGGGTGGTGGTGAGGCCGTTGCGGTCGGGGTGGCCGTAGCCGGCGTAGAGCAGGAGGTCGCCGTCGGCGAGGGGGAGCTGGTCGGGGGCGGCCTCCACGGCGAAGCGGTCGGCGTTCTGCGGGTCGGGGCGGGGGAGGCCGAGGTCGGCGAGGACGCTGCCGGGGAAGTTCTGCCGGGCGTAGAGGCGGGGGCCGGGGGAGCCCTCGACGAACCGGACCAGGCTGATCCGCTGGCCGGTGGCGCCTGCCGAGGCCAGCGTGCGGGTGGCCTGGTCGACGTGCCGGGCGTAGCCGCCGAGGACGGCGGCGGCCTGTTCGCGGCGGTCGAGCGCGGCGGCGTGCAGCTGGAAGTTCTCCTTCCAGGGGGCGCCGGTGGTGGCGGTGGCCACGGTCGGGGCGAGGGCGCGCAGCGCGTCCAGGTGGGTGTTGTCCCGGGTCAGGTTGGTGAGGAGGAGTTGCGGTCGGGCGGCGGCGATCGCGGCGGCGTCGGGCGGGGCCGCGATGTCGCCGACCACGGCGACGGTGGCCAGCCGGGAGTCGGGCCAGTAGCCGGGCAGGGTGCCGTCGAGCGGGGCCTTCGCGGCGCCGACGGGGGTGATGCCGAGGGTCATCGCGGAGTCCAGTTCGGCGGTGTCCAGCACCACCACCCGGGTCGCCCCGCCGGGTACGGTGACCGGCCCGTCCGCCGCGCCGACCGTGACGGGCGGTCGCGGGCTGGGGCTCGGACTGGGGGTGGGCGTCGCCGAGGCGCTGTCGCCCGCCGACGGGGGGAGCGGCAGTTCGCGCGGGCCGCAGCCGGTGAGCAGGGCGGCGCCGAGCCCGGCGAGCACGGTCCGACGGGGGAGCGGGGGCGGCATCCGGGGGCCTCCGGCGGGGACGGACAAGGGAGTATGTCCGTATTGTGCGGCCGCACCCGCCGCTTCCGGCCGGAACCACGCTGACCAGTGCCGCGTCAGGCAACCTTCGCCCGTCGCGACTCCCCCTCCCCCGAGGGGGGCTGGGGGAGCCGCTCCTTGACGGCGGGGGTTGCCCGACGCGGCACTAGGCTGGCCGTCATGGCTCTCACCGTCGGCTTCGACCTCGACATGACGCTCCTCGACACCCGGCCCGGCATCAAGGCCACCTACCAGGTGCTGGCCGCCGAGACCGGGGCCCGGATCGACGCCGACCTCGCGGTGAGCCGGCTCGGGCCGCCGCTGACCCACGAGCTGGCGCACTGGTTCCCGGCGGACCAGGTGGAGCGGGTCGCCGACCGCTACCGCGAGCTGTACCGGGAGCACGCCGTCTCCGGCAGCCTCGAACTGCCGGGCGCGCTGGCCGCGGTGGCGGCGGTGCGGGCGGTCGGCGGCCGGGTGCTGGTGATCACCGGCAAGTACGAGCCGAACGCCCGCCTGCACCTGGAGGCGATCGGGCTGGAGGTGGACGCGCTGGTCGGCGACCTGTGGGCGGAGACCAAGGGCGACGCGCTGCGCGAGCACGGTGCGGGCGTCTACGTCGGCGACCACCTGGGCGACGTCCGGGGCGCGCTGGCCGCCGGGGCGGTCGCGGTCGGCGTGGCCACCGGCCCGTACGGCCCGGCCGAGCTGACCGCCGCCGGTGCGCACACCGTGCTGAACGACCTCACCGAGTTCCCGGCCTGGCTGACCGCCCACCTGGCGGGCTGAGCACCCGTCAGCCGGCGGCGGACGCGGCCTCCCGGGCGGCCCGCCGCCGGCGGGACTGGGCGCGGGCGCCGGCCAGCAGGCCGAGCAGCGACACCAGCAGGCCGGCCGGCATCAGCATGGACAGCCAGTACGCGGTGGCGGGGAAGCGCGCCAGGTCGAAGGCGTACGGCACGAAGGTGACCAGGGTGGCGAGCGCGCCGAGGGCGAACACCACGCCGCCGACGCGGACCAGGGTGTCACCGGAATCGCTGGGCTGACGGCTCACTTCGACTCGCTCCTTCGCACGCTCGGTCCTCCCAGTGTCCCACCACCGCCGGGGCCGTCCGGACACCCCTCCTGACCGGCGGCGCGTCACAGCCCGCAACTCCGTGCGCGCAAAGAGTTTCGACTCTCGGCGGCGCCGGGTATGCAGCCATCGCGCGGGCGTGCGGCCGATCGGCCCACCGGAGCCCGCCCGTCGGCGATCGGGGGTGTGGGCCAGTGGAAGGCGCGTCAGTCGCGGGGCCCGGCCGCGCCCCGGTCCGGAATCCCTTCGCCGTTCACCCGCACGCTGAGGGATCATTGCTCCACTGAGCGAAACCGGCCGTCCGCACTCCGTGGCCGGCCCGCACCCATCCGCGACCCGACGAGGTCGCTCGCACCCGACATCGAGGACTTTTCGAGATGCCCACCGGCCAGGTCAAGTGGTTCAACGAGACGAAGGGCTACGGCTTCCTGTCGCGCGACGACGGCGGCGAGGTCTTCGTCCACACCAAGGCGCTGCCCGCGGGCGTCACCACGCTCCGGCCGGGGCAGCGCGTCGAGTTCGGCATCGCCGCGGGCCACCGCGGCGACCAGGCGATGAGCGTCCAACTGCTGGAGGCGCTGCCGTCGGTGGCCGCCGCCCAGCGCAAGAGCGCCGACGACATGGCCCCGATCGTCCAGGACCTGATCACCAAGCTGGACAGCGTCCTGCCGGGCCTGCAGCGCGGCCGCTACCCGAGCAAGCCGGAGGGCCAGAAGATCGCCATGGTGCTGCGCGCCATCGCCGACCAGTTCGACGTCTGAGCGGGCCTCAGACGAAGGCCAGCGCGCCCGGGTCGACGGCGGGGACGAGTCCCTGCTCGGCGGCCCGGGTGAGCAGGCCGCGCACCGCCGCGTAGCCGTCCGCGCCGAGGTCGGCGGTGAACTCGTTGACGTACAGCCCGATGTGCTGCTCGGCGACGGCCGGGTCCATCTCCTGGGCGTGCGCCAGCACGTACGCCCGGGAGGCCGCCGGGTCCGCCCAGGCCGCCCGGACCGAGGCCCGCACCGTGTCGGCGAGGGCGCGCAGCCGCTCGGCGCCCAGCGAGCGCCGGGCCACGATCGCGCCCAGCGGGATCGGCAGCCCGGTGGCCGCCTCCCACGCCTCGCCCATGTCGGCCAGGCAGTGCAGCCCGTACTGCCGGTACGTGAACCGGGCCTCGTGGATCACCAGCCCGGCGTCCACCTCGCCCGCCCGGACGGCCGGCATGATCTCGTGGAACGGCAGCACCACGATCTCGCCGAACCCGCCCGGCACCGCCTCGGCCGCCCACAGCCGGAACAGCAGGTACGCCGTCGAGCGCTCGCTCGGCACCGCGACCCGCCGCCCGGCCAGTGCCGCCGGCTCCAGCGGACCGGCCGTCAGCACCAGCGGCCCGCAGCCCCGGCCGAGCGCCCCGCCGCACGGCAGCAGCGCGTATTCGTCCAGCACCCACGGCAGCTGGCCGTAGGAGATCTTCAGGACGTCCAGCTCGCCGCGCTCGGCGAGCCCGTTGGTGACGTCGATGTCCGCGAACCGGACCTCGGGCGCGTCCGCGCCCGGGACCAGGCCGTGCGCCCAGGCGTGGAAGACGAAGGTGTCGTTCGGGCAGGGCGAGTACGCGACGGACAGCGGCTCGGCCATCTCAGACCTCCTGGAGCAGACGTGGCAGCGGCGGCAGCGCGGCGAAGGCCCGCTCCAGGGCCGCCAGCGCCTCGCCGATCCGCCAGGACGCGCGGTCGCGCGGCCCGACGGCGTTGGACACGGCCCGCAGCTCACCCACCGGGAGCCCGGACCGGACGGCCGCCTCGGCGACCCCGAAACCCTCCATCGCCTCGGCCAGCGCCCGCGGGTGACGCCCCCTCAGCGCCTCGGCGCGCTCCGCCGATCCCGTCACCGTGGACACCGTCAGCACCTCGCCGACCGCCCCGCCGCAGGCTCCCGCCAGGGTCTTCACCAGCGCGGGCGGCACCGGGTGCCGGACGGTGCCGAAGCCCAGCTCGGCGACGTCCGCGAACCCGTCCGGGGTCTCGGCGCCCAGGTCGGCGGCGACCAGCGCGTCCGCCACCACCAGCGAGCCGACCGGCGCGGCGGGCGCGAACCCGCCCGCGATGCCCGCCGACAGCACCAGCCGGAACCGGCCCCGGGCCAGCGCCGCCGCCGTGCCCGCCGCCGCGGCGGCCGGGCCGACGCCCGCCGCCAGCACCGTCGCGCCGCCGCCCGGGCCCAGCCCGCGCCGCACCGCTTCGGCCTCGGCCTGCACGGCCACGACGACGAGCAGTCCGGCGCCGGGGCCGGACTGCTCGTCGGGGAGCTCAGCGGTCATCGGACCGGGTGGCTCAGCTGGTCTTGTTGTTCAGGTCGAAGGCCCAGACCGCGTAGTACTCCTGGGTCTTCTTGTCCTGCGCGACCACCGTCACCGAGGTGACGTCGTTGGTCGACAGCAGGCCGGCCGCGCTCTTCGAACCGGAGTACGTCACCCCGGTGAGGACCGCCTCGGCCGGGCCGCCGGCCAGCGCCGCCTGGCCCTCCGAGCCGCCGTTGGTCAGCGCGAACCAGCCCTTCTCGGCCAGGTCCTCGGGCACGCCGACGCCGATCCGGTCGCTGGACCGGACGTCCAGCTTCGTCAGCTTCTTGTCCTTGCGGGCCTGCTGGATCTCCTTCAGGCACTTGGAGAGGACGTCCTCGCCGAGCGGCTTCCCGTCGTTGTAGCAGGTCGGGGAGGGGGCCGCCGAGACCGTCGAGGTGCCGACGACCAGCATGGCCTTGGCCTCCTCGGGCTTGCCGGCGTCGTTCGCCAGGTAGATGCCGGTCCCGAGGGAGGCGGCGCCGACAACGACGACACCGGCGATACCGGCGATGGCACGGGTGCTGAGGCTCATGCGCAAGAGGCTACTCGCCTTCCGTGATCACACGACGCCGGGGGCCCCGAGTCGCTCCCGAGTCGCCCCCCGGGTTGCTCCGCACGCGGGCGCGTCGCGGCCCCGCCGGTCAGGCCACCCGGGGACGGGCCGCCGACCGGCGCGGCCCCGCCCGCAGCAACGAACGGAACGTCAGCAGCAGCATCACCGCCATCACCGCCGCCGCCACCGTCAGCCCCAGCACCGCGTTCAGCGGCAGCGAGATGCCCACCACGCCGCCCAGCACCCAGCTCAGCTGCAGCGCCGTCTCCGAACGGGCGAACGCCGAGGTCCGCACCGCCTCCGGCACGTCCCGCTGGATCAGCGCGTCCAGCGCCAGCTTGCCCAGCGACGCCGACATGCCCGCCACCCCGGCCACCACCGTCACCGTCGCCACGCCGTACCAGAGCGCCGCCGCGCCCGCCGCCGCCGTCGCCAGCGCCAGCACCGCCGTCACCGTCACCTCGCCGGCCCGGGTGCGCAGCCACGAACCCAGCACCGAGCCCAGCGCGTTGCCCAGGCCCGCCGCGCCCGCGACCACGCCCAGCGCCAGCGTCTCCGGCAGCCCGCCGATCGGGTCCTTGCGGATCAGGAACGCCAGGAACATCACCAGGAACCCGACCAGCCAGCGCAGCGCCGCCACCCCGCGCAGCGCCATGATCACCGAGGGGCCGACCGCCCGCAGCACGCCCTTGCGCCGCTCCCCGTGCGGCTCGGCGTGCAGCTCCGCGCGCTGCTCGCCCTTCGCCGAGTCCACCTTGTGCGGCAGGTGGAAGGCCATCAGGGTGCCGATCACGAACACCACGAACGCCCCGCGCAGCGGCCACCCCGGCCCGAGCAGGTGCAGCAGCCCGCCCACCCCGCCCGCGACCAGCGTGGTCAGCAGACCCGCCAGCGTCACCCGCGAGTTCGCCTTCACCAGCGACAGCTGGGGCGGCAGCAGCCGCGGCACCACCACGCTGCGCACCACCCCGTACGCCTTCGACGCCACCAGCACGCCCAGCGCCTCCGGGTACAGCTCCAGGCCGCCCGAGGCCACCGTCCCCGCCATCACCCAGGCCAGCGCGGCCCGGGCCAGCATCGACATCGCCATCGCGGTCCGCCGGCCGTGCGGCAGCCGGTCCAGCAGCGGGCCGATCACCGGGGCCAGCACCGCGAACGGCGCCATCGTGATCAGCAGGTACAGCGCCACCCGGCCGCGGGCCTCGCCGGTCGGCACCGAGAAGAAGATGGTCGACGCCAGCGCCACCGTGATCAGCATGTCGCCGAACGAGTTCAGCGCGTGCAGCTCGATCAGCTTCGCCAGCCCGGACTCGCCCGCGCCCTCCGCGGACGTCGCCCGCCGGATGCGCCGGCCCGTCCCGTGCACCACCCGCCCGGTGCGCACCCCCATCGCCGACGCGCCGCGCGCGAGACGGTTGGACGGCTTCACGGTCGGCGCCCCCGCGCCCTCCTGAGGGGCCGTCGGACGCGCCTCGCCCACCTCCGGCGCGCCGGGGGCTGCGGGGTGCGGCCGTGGCACGGAGGACGGCTCCGACCGGCCCTCGGCCTGCCCCGGACCCGATCCGTGCCGCGGCGGGTTCTCGTCCGCCACACCCCCATCCTGCCCGAGAATCGGAAGCCTAACGAGTGATTGCCGAACCGACGGCGCGCCCGCGCGGCCCGCCCCGGACTGTGCTCCACCGTCGACCGGCGGGTAGCCTGCACTACGCGCGTGCCCGGCCTGCGCAAGGGGGCGGCCGACCGAGGCGGCGCGGCCCGGCCACCGAGCGGCCCCGGGTCTAGCAGAATGGATCGGCCCCGTGTCAGCGGGCGCCGCTCCCGAGACGTGGCAGTGACATCCGGTGCGTGCCCGCCCCGCCGGGCTGCCTCGGGACCGCAGGATGACAGGACTGGGAGAGAACCGACGCCGTGAGTGCTGCGATGCGAAGCCGTACCCCTGACCGGCTCTGTGCCGAGGCCGTCGACCTCGCCCGCCAGGCAGTGGTGGAGAGCGTCGGGGAGGCCGTCGTCGGCCCCCACGTGAAGGCGAGTGCGGACGCCGAACGGGTCGTCACCCACACCTTCGAGTGCCTCGACCCCGCCTACCGCGGCTGGCACTGGGCGGTCACCGTCGCCCGCGCCCCCCGGGCCAAGAACGTCACCCTGGACGAGGTCGCCCTGCTCCCCGGCGGCGACGCCGTCCTGGCCCCCCAGTGGGTGCCGTGGAGCGAGCGGCTGCGCCCCGGCGACCTCGGCCCCGGCGACCTGCTGCCGACCGGCGCCGACGACCTGCGGCTCGAACCCGGCTGGACCGGCGAGGACGAGCCCGCGCCCAACTCGGTGCTGGCCGAGGCCGACGAGGAGGAGGTCCTCGCCGTCGACCCCGGCATCCAACTGCCGCCCGCCCGCGCCAAGATCGCCTTCGTGGCCGAGGAACTCGGCCTCGGCCGCCCCCGGGTGCTCTCCCGGATGGGCCTGCACCAGGCCGCCGAGCGCTGGGAGACCGCGTACGGCCCGCAGACCCCGATGGCGCAGTCCGCCCCCGCCTCCTGCTCCACCTGCGGCTTCCTGGTCCCGATCGGCGGCTCGCTCGGGCAGGCGTTCGGCGTCTGCGGCAACGAGTTCGGCCCCGCCGACGGCCAGGTCGTCTCGCTCGGCTACGGCTGCGGCGCGCACTCCGAGGCCGCGATCCTCCCCGCCCCGCCGGTCCCGGCCGAACTGATCCTCGACGAGACCGTCGTCGAACCCTTCCACCTGCACCCCGACCGCGGTTCCGGATCGGTCGAACCCGACGCTCCCACCGAGGAGTTGGGCCACTCCTGACCGCCGCCCGGCCACGCTCCGCAGCTCCCCCGGGGAGCGCGCGGGGCGGGCCGCGTCCGACACCCCTGGCAGAATGCCGACTCGTACGCAGACCACGCGAAGGGCGGCTCGGCACGTGGAGTCTCGGATCATCGGCAGTGCGGCGTCCCCCGAGGAGTCGGACGTCTTCGACACCGCCCGGCTGCGGCACACCGTGTTGGCGGCCTGGACGGCGGCACCCGCCCGGTTCCGGGAGGACGCCAACGCCGAGGAGGAGCTCGCCCTCGGCGGCTACCGCGACCGCCTGATCGTCGAACTCGCCCAGAACGCCGCCGACGCCGCCGCCCGCGCGGGCGTCCCCGGCCGGCTCCGGCTGATCCTGCGCGACGGCGTCCTCGCCGCCGCCAACACCGGCGCCCCGCTGGACGCCGCCGCCGTCGAATCGCTCTCCACCCTGCGCGCCTCCGCGAAGCGCGCCGACGCCCGGCCCGTGGTCGGCCGCTTCGGCGTCGGCTTCGCCGCCGTCCTCGCCGTCAGCGACGAGCCCGCCGTGCTCGGCCACCGCGGCGGCGTCCGCTGGTCGCTCCCCGAGGCCCGCGGCAAGGTCGCCGAAATCCCGGAACTGCACGACGAGTTGACCCGCCGCGAGGGCCACGTCCCGGTGCTCCGGCTGCCGTTCCCGGCCGAGGGCGGCACCGTCGAGGGCTACGACACCGTGGTCACCCTCCCGCTGCGCGACACCGCCGCCGAGGACCTCACCCGCCGGCTGCTCGCCGAGATCGACGACGCCCTGCTGCTCACCCTGCCCGGCCTGGCCGAGATCGTGGTGGAGACCGCCGAGGGCGTCCGCACCCTCACCCGCGCCGAGGACCCGCCGCGCCCCGAACAGCTCCCCACCGTCACCGTCACCGACGACGGACGCCGCACCGTCTGGCAGACCGTCAGCGCCTCCGGCACCGCTGCGCCCGAACTCCTCGCCGACCGCACCACCGAGGAGCGCGCCCGCCCGCACTGGACGCTCACCTGGGCCGTCCCCGTCGACGAGCACGGCCACCCGCGGCGGCCCGCCACCGCCCCCGTCGTGCACGCCCCCACGCCCAGCGACGAACCGCTCGGCCTCCCCGCCCTGCTGATCGCCTCCTTCCCGCTCGACCCCACCCGCCGGCACGTCGCCCCCGGCCCGCTCACCGACTTCCTGGTCGAACGCGCCGCCGACGCCTACGCCGACCTGCTGCGCGCCCGCGGCGCCGACGTCCACGCGCTCGACCTGGTCCCCGGCCCGCTCGGGCAGGGCGCCCTCGACAACGCGCTGCGCACCGCCGTCCTCGAACGGCTGCCCGCCACCCCGTTCCTGCCGCACCCGCCCGGCACCGAGCAGGGCACCCCCGCGCTCCGCCCGCGCGACGCCGTGCTGCTGGAGGGCGCCGACCAGGACGTGGTCGAGGCGCTCGCCCCGATCTTCCCCGGCCTGCTCCCGGCCGGCCTGGAGCGCCGCCCCGAACTGCGCACCCTCGGCGTCCGGCGCGTCCCGCTCGCCGAGATCGTCGACCAGCTCGGCGGCCTGGAACGCGAACCCGCCTGGTGGCGCGGCCTGTACGCGGCCCTCGGCGGCGCCGACCCGGAGGCCCTGGGCGCGCTGCCCGTCCCGCTCGCCGACGGCCGCACCGTCACCGGCCCGCGCCGCGTCCTGCTGCCCTCCGACGCCGCCGACTGGGCCGGCTACGAGGGCTACCCCGCCTCCCTCGCCGAGGCCCTCGACCTGCTCGACCTGCGGCTGGCCCACCCCGAGGCCGCGCACCCCCTGCTGGCCAAGCTCGGCGCCGGCACCGCCACCCCCGCCGGCGTCCTGGACACCCCCGAGGTGCGGGCCGCCGTCGCCCGCTCCCTCGAACTCGGCGAGGACGACTACGACGCCGCCGTCGACCTCGCCGACGCCGTCCTCGCCCTGGTGAAGGCCGCCGCCCCCGCCCCCGGCGAACACCCCTGGCTGGCCCGCCTGGCCCTCCCCGACGACGAGGGCGAACTCGCCCGCGCCGGTGAACTCCTGCTCCCCGAAAGCCCGTTGGCCCACCTGGTGGACGAGGACGAGGCCGCCTTCGTCGACGAGGACCTGCTGGAGCGCTGGGGCCCCGAGACCCTGGCCGCGGTCGGCGCGCTCACCGGCTTCACCCTGGTCCGCGCCGAGGACGTCGTCCTCGACCCCGACGACCTGGAACGCCTCGACCCCACCGCCCCCGCCGACCGCGCCGCCGGCGGCCGCCCCACCGGCCTGATCGACGAGGCCCCCGACGGCCTCGCCGACTGGTGCGAGGACGCCCTCGACGCCCTGCACGCCGACGACGCCGCCGACCTGGGCGTCCCGCCGGTCGCCGCCGAACTGCTCGCCGTCCGCGACCTCGACCTGGTCGCCGACGACGCCTGGCCCGAGGCCCTCGCCCTGCTCGCCCGCCCCCCGTACCGGGACGCCGTGGTGCTGCCCGTGCGCACCCTGCTCCCCGACGGCAGCTACACCGACCTCCCGCCGTACACCGCCTGGTGGCTGCGCGACCACCCCGTCCTGGACGGCCGCGAGCCGGCCGGCCTGCGGGCCGCCGGGGCCGACCCGCTGCTCCGCGGCCTCTACGACGAGGCCCGCACCGACCTCGACCCGCAGTTCCTGCACGCGCTCGGCGTCCGCACCACGCTGGAGGCGCTGCTCGCCGAACCGCACGGCCCCGAGGAGCTGATCGACCGGCTCACCGACCCGCTCTCCGTGGTGACGCACCGCCAACTCCACGGCATCTACAGCCTGTTGGCCGCCCTCCCGGCCGAACGGGTGGAACCCCTCGACGTGGTGCGGGCACTCGCCCCGCTGGACGACGGCACCGGCCGCCGCGAGGACACCACCGTCATCGTCGACGCCACCACCGCGGTCGTCGCCGACGCCCCCGACCTGGTCGAACTCCTCCACGACCACGCCGTGCTGCCGGTCCACCCCGCGCTCGCCCCCGCGCTCGCCGAACGCCTGCACGTCTCGCTCGCCAGCGAGGTCGCCGGCGGCCGGGTCCTCTCCGAGGGCACCCTGCACCGCACGCCCGCCGTGGTCCGCGAACTCCTCCCCGGCTGCCCCGCCGTCTACGAGGAGCACGAGGACCTCCTGGTCGTCGGCCCCGACGGCGAGGAGGCCCGGATCGACTGGCGCTGGGACACCACCGCGACCGCCCCCGAACTCCCCTACGACCCCCAGGACGCCGACCCCGCCGACGAGGACGACGAGTTCGACGTCCCGCCCGTCCCCGGCCTGCTGCACGCCGCCACCCCCGAGGGCCTCGCCGCCGGCCTCGCCTGGTCCGTCCACCAGTGGCACCGCCGCTTCGAGATCCTCGCCGCCCTCACCGAACCGGACCGGGCGTACGAACTCCTGGCGGCCCGCGACTACGAAGGCATTTAGGGACCCGGAGGTTGTGCGTTTCCCGGGCCCGCCGGGAGCGAAGCTCCAGGGGCCCGGGGAACGGCGGAGCCGAGAGGCGGGTGACCGACGGGCCGCGAAGCGCCGACCCCGTTTCGGGCCGAAGGTTCTTTTGCGACAGCCCCGTAGCGCCCCGCCGGGTTCCGGCGATCAGCCCCTCGGCCCCGCCGTTCCCCGGGCCCCTGATTTCTCCCGTCCCGTCTGCCTAAGAGTTTCCCCGGGCCCCTGACGGGTCCTCTTTCCGCTCCACGAACAGTCGGGAGGTGATCTCCAGCAGGCCGCCCGCCACCAGGGCAATCGCCACACCCGTCAACGGATCGCGCCAGCCCACCAGTTGGAGCTGGAAGAAGTCCGCCAGCCAGGGCACCACCAGGACCAGCGCGAACGCCCCGGCCATCGTGCCGATGAGCAGCAGGCGCCACCAGGTGTACGGCCGGGCGACGATCGCCAGCACCCAGATCGCCGTGATGAACAGCGTCAGGGTCGCCACCGAGGTGTCCGCCTTCAGGGCCGTCTCCTCGTCGCCCCGGGCCAGCGCGTACGCCACGAAGGTCGCCGTCCCGCAGATCAGCCCGCCCGGGACGGCCAGTCGCAGCACCCGCCGGACGAACCCGGTGCGGGCCCGCTCGTTGTTCGGGGCCAGCGCGAGGAAGAACGCCGGGATGCCGATGGTCAGCGAGGAGAGCACCGTCGAGTGCCGGGGCAGGAACGGGTACGGGACCTGGGTGCACACCACCAGCAGGGCCAGCAGCACCGAGTAGACCGTCTTCACCAGGAACAGCCCGGCCACCCGCTCGATGTTGCCGATCACCCGGCGGCCCTCGGCGACCACCGAGGGCAGGGTGGCGAACCGGTCGTCGAGCAGGACGATCTGCGCCACCGCCCGGGTGGCGTCCGAGCCGGTGCCCATGGCGACGCCGATGTCCGCGTCCTTCAGGGCCAGCACGTCGTTGACGCCGTCGCCGGTCATCGCCACCGTGTGGCCCTTCGACTGCAGGGCGCCGACCAGGGCCCGCTTCTGCTGCGGCGTCACCCGGCCGAACACGGCGGTGCGGTCGGCGACCTCCGCGAGTTCGGCCGGATCGGTGGGCAGCGTCCGGGCGTCGGTCGCGGTCTCGGCGCCCGGCAGGCCCAGGTGCGCGGCCACCGCGCCCACCGAGACGGCGCTGTCGCCGGAGATCACCTTGGCCCGGACGTCCTGGGAGCGGAAGTAGCGCAGGGTGTCGGCGGCGTCCGCGCGCAGCCGCTGCTGCAGCACCAGCAGGGCCAGCGGCCGCAGCTGCGCGGCCGGGTCGGGGTCGTCCAGCGGCAGCGGGCTGCGGCCCAGCAGCAGCACCCGCAGGCCCTTGGCGCCCAGCTCGTCCACCTCGGCCAGCGCCGGGTCCCCGGCCGGGAGCAGGACGTCCGGCGCGCCGAGCAGCCAGCTGCCCTCGGTGCCGCCGGGCTCCAGCAGCTGCACCCCGCTCCACTTGCGGGCCGAGGAGAACGGGATCGCCTCCAGCACCCGCCAGCGCCCCTCCGGCGGCGGCCCGTACGCGTCGACCACCGCCCGCATGCTCGGGTTCGGCCGGGCGTCGGCGGCCCCGATCGCGCCCAGCGCCTCCGCCAGCAGCGCCTTGTCGGCCTGCGGCACCTCGGCCGGGTCGGCGAGCGGGCGCAGGTCGATCAGGTCCATCCCGCCCTCGGTGAGGGTGCCGGTCTTGTCCAGGCAGACGGTGTCGACCCGGGCCAGGCCCTCGATCGCCGGCAGCTCCTGCACCAGGCACTGCTTGCGGCCCAGCCGCACCACGCCGATCGCGAACGCCACCGAGGTCAGCAGCACCAGCCCTTCGGGCACCATCGGCACGATGCCGGCCACCATCCGGCGGACGGCCTCCTTCCAGTCGTTGCGCTGCACCGCCAGCTGACTGATGATCAGGCCGATCGCGGTCGGGATCAGCAGGTAGGTGATGAACCGCAGGATCTGGTCGATGCCGGAGCGCAGCTCGGACTTGACCAGGGTGAACCGGCTGGCCTCCTCGGCCAGCTTGGCCGCGTACGCCTCCTTGCCGACCTTGGTCGCGGTGAACGCGCCCGCGCCCGCCACCACGAAGGAACCCGACATCACGTGGTCGCCCGGGTGCTTGAGCACCGGGTCCGGCTCGCCGGTCAGCAGCGACTCGTCGATCTCCAGGCCGTCCGCCTCGGTGACGTCGCCGTCCACCACCACCTTGTCGCCGGTGCCCAGCAGCACGGTGTCGTCCAGCACGATCTCCGCGGTGGCGACCTGCGTCGCCGCCCCGTCCCGGCGCACCTGCGGGCGGGACTCGCCGATCAGCGCCAGGCTGTCCAGGGTCTTCTTGGCGCGCAGCTCCTGGACGATGCCGATCGCCGTGTTCGCCACGATGACCAGGCCGAACAGGCCGTCCTGGAGCGGGCCGACCACCAGGATGATGCCGAACATCACGCCGATGATCGCGTTGAACCGGGTGAACACGTTGGCCCGGACGATCTCCCGCACCGAGCGGCTGGAGCGCACCGGCACGTCGTTGACCTGCCCGCGGGCGACCCGCTCGGCGACCTCGGCCGCGCTCAGCCCGGGCCGGTACGCGCCGCCCGCGCCGGTCGGGTGCGCGCCGGGGCCGTTGTCGGTACCGGGCTGCTGGGGGGCCGTGCCTTCCGCGGGGTGCGTCATGGCACCGACTCTAGGTGGGTGATTTGTCCGATGCGTCCCACCTCGGTGCTATTCGGGCCGGACGGGTGGCGGGGGTGGCCCCGGAGGGCTGAGGGGGCGTCAGCTCCCGGCGCCGGCCTCGGCCCCGTCCGCCGCGTCCGTCCCGTCCGCCGCGTCCGTCCCGTCCGCCGCGTCCGTCCCGTCCGCCGCGTCCGTCCCGTCCGCCGCGTCCGTCCCGTCCGTCGCGGCCGCCCGGGCGCGGCGGATCGCGGCCCGGCGGGCCGTGCAGTACTTCAGGCCGATCAGTCCGAGCAGACCGCCGGACAGGCAGATCCACGGCCAGTTGCCGTGGCCGTGGTCCGAGAGCCATCCCTGGAACGGCACCAGCGCCACGAAGCCGACGAACCACAGCACCGTACCGGTGCCGACGATGGCGACGTCGTTCCCCTCGATCGCCGGGGGAGCGGGGCGCAGTGCGGTCTTGGGCATGGGGCCTAGCCTACGGGGCGGTTCCGGCGGGCCGGGAGAGGCGGCCGGTTCCGCTGTTGATCGCGGGTGATCGTAAGGGCCTTGTTCTACGCGCGAAGATGGCGCGTGCACGACCGGAATCGCCATACTGAAACTCCCCCACCCTCAGTTCTCCGGCCGGTTCCCGCCGGCCCTCCTTCTCCCGATCGAGGACCCCCGCCATGTCTTCGCAGGCCCAGTCGACCACCGCGTCGCCCGAGCCCTCCCCGAGCGCGTCGCAGCCCCCGTCCGGCGCCCTGGACCGCTTCTTCAAGATCTCCCAGCGGGGCTCCACCCTGCCCCGGGAGATCCGCGGCGGTGTCGCCACCTTCTTCACGATGGCGTACATCCTGGTGCTCAACCCGATCATCCTGGCCTCGGCCACGGACATGAACGGGGCCCACCTGAGCAGTGGGCAACTGGTCACCGCGACCGCGCTGACCGCCGGTCTGACCACCCTGCTGATGGGCGTCATCGGCAACGTCCCGATCGGCCTGGCGGCCGGCCTCGGCGTCAACACCATCGTCGCGCTCCAGCTCGCGCCCAAGATGACCTGGCCCGACGCGATGGGCATGGTCGTGCTGGCCGGTGTGGCGATCATGCTGCTGGTCGCCACCGGCCTGCGCGAGCGCGTCATGAACGCCGTCCCGCTCGGCCTGCGCAAGGCCATCGCCATCGGCATCGGCCTCTTCATCAGCCTGGCCGGCCTGGTCGACTCCGGCTTCGTGACCCGCATGCCGGACGCCGCGCACACCACCGTCCCGCTCCAGCTCGGCCTCGGCGGCCACCTGCACGGCTGGCCGGTGCTCATCTTCATCCTCGGCCTGCTGCTCACGATGGCGCTGGTCGTCCGCAAGGTCCCCGGCGCGATCCTGATCTCGATCGCCGTGATGACCGCCGTCGCCGTCGTCGTCCAGCAGGCCGCCGGCCTCTCCGGCGAGGCGTGGGGCCTCACCGTCCCCACCTGGCCCGGCAACCCCGTCGCCACCCCCGACTTCGGCCTGGTCGGCCACTTCAGCCTGTTCGGCGGCTTCTCCAAGGTCGGCGTCCTGACCGGCTGCTTGTTCGTCTTCACCGTCCTGATGAGCTGCTTCTTCGACGCGATGGGCACCATCCTCGGCGTCGCCGACGAGGCCCACCTGCTCGACGACAAGGGCGACCTCCCCGGCATCAACAAGATCCTCATGGTGGACGGCATCGCCACGGCGGCCGGCGGCGCGACCTCCTCCTCCGCCAACACCTGCTTCGTCGAGTCCACCGCCGGCGTCGGCGAGGGTGCCCGCACCGGCTTCGCCTCGATCGTCACCGGCGCGCTCTTCCTGCTAGCCCTCTTCCTCACCCCGCTGGCCACCATGGTCCCGGCCCAGGCCGCCACCCCCGCCCTGGTCACCGTCGGCTTCCTGATCCTGGCGAACTCCGTCAAGGAGATCGACTGGACCGACTACACCATCGCCATGCCGGCCTTCCTCACCATCGTGATGATGCCGTTCACCTACTCCATCACCAACGGCATCGGCTTCGGCTTCATCGCCTTCTGCGTCCTGCGCATCGTCGCCGGCCGCGCCCGCACCGTCCCCGTCGCCATGTACGGCGTCGCCGCGGTCTTCGCCTTCTACTACCTGATGCCGGCCCTCGGCCTGCTCTGACCGAGCCGCTCGGCTACGACGGTGGCTCCGCACTCCTGGACGAGTGCGGAGCCACCTGTGTGGTGCCGTGCTCGCGGGATCGGGCGGAGTTGATGGCGACCCGATCGCTGCCGGGTCACCAGGAGTCGAGCGAGACGCTGGGGCCGTTCTGGAGGTAGCGGTTGAGGGCCGTCCCTGTGGTGGAGACGAACTCCTGAGGGAGCGCCTCGGTGCTCACCCAGGCGACTTCGGAGTGCTTCTCCGGCTCTCCGTTGTGGAGGCTGCCGGACCACTCGTGGGCGGCGAACACCACGGTCAGGAAGCCGTTGGGGGCTTCGACTCCGCGTGCTCCGTGGATGACGTGCACCAGGTTCAGGGCGTCGGGCGACACGACGAGTCCGGTCTCCTCGGCGAGTTCGCGTACGGCGGTTTGGGTGATCGGCTCGCCCGGCTCGTTCTTGCCGACGGGGAGGTCCCACATGCCCTGTGCGAACTTGGCCTTCGGGCCGCGCCGGAGGAGGACCACTCGTCGGGCCTCGCGGTCGTGGACGATCACAGCGGCGACCAGCAGGGTCATCGACTCGGTGGCTGGCTTGAGCGCGACGGGCTGATCGGTGCTTGTCCGGTCCACGGGTTCGGTTCCTTCCGGCGGTGGGGCTGTCAGGTCAGTGCCTCGCGTGCTCGGCGTTTCAGGTCGCTGGCCCCTGGGACTCCGCGACTACGGTAGATCGCCAACTGCGGCCGGATCGAGCTGATCGCCTTTCTCGTCCGGTCGGAGGTCATCCCCTCCATGAGGTCGAGCGCGCGGCCCCACGTGGTCACGGCCTCGTCGGCTCGTGCTGAACAGCCGGGTCGGCCCGACTCCGGGAGGAGGGGGCCGAGTCGATCCTTCCGTTCGCGCTGATGGGCCACATCCTTCGCTCAGGTACCCCCTATGCGGAGCACGCCCGCGCCCGGCGCAGCGAACAGCTGACGGTGGCCGGGGCCACCTTCGGCCAGTTCGACGCCGAGTCGCCCCGTGAGATCGCCGAGTCAGCCCACGGAACCTGGACAGACGCGTCCTCAAGAACCTCCCCTCGGTCCCGGCTCTCGGCCTGCTCCGACCCGAGCCCGGCCCCTCGACGGCCCTTTCCCGTGAGGTCGGCGGAGCAGGGCCGTCGGGCTGTGGGGCGGGAAAAAGGGGAGGTGGGGCGGGGCGGGGGCGGGCTAGGTTGGGCGGGTCCTCGGGCGGCTGTTTACCGCTCTTCTTGTGGCGCGAGCAACGCGTCCGCAACCCAGGGAGTTGCTTCGGCATGGTGCGTGTCCTCGTCGGTGAGTTGGCGTCCGCGGTCGGTGGGACGGTGACGGTCAAGGGGTGGGTCGAGACGCTGCGGCTGCAGAGCAAGGTGCAGTTCGTGGTGGTGCGGGACCACACCGGGGCGGTGCAGGTGACGCACCGGCGCGGGGGTGCGGGGGACGCGCTGGGGGAGTTGCTGCGCGGGCTGACGGTGGAGTCGGCGGTCGAGGTGACCGGTCGGGTGGTGGCCAACCCGGTGGTGAAGCTGGGCGGGCTGGAGATCGTGCCGGAGCGGGTCGTGGTGGCGTCCGTGGCCGAGCCGGGCCTGCCGATCGGTCCGGAGACCGGTGCGGAGCAGCGGATGAACTGGCGGTTCCTGGACCTCCGGCGCCCCGCCCGGCGGCTGGTGTTCGAGGTGCAGACCACCGTCGAGCGGGCGATGCGGGAGGTCGCGGCCGAGCAGGGCTGCACCGAACTGCACACGCCGAAGCTGATGGGCACGGCCTCCGAGTCGGGCGCCGAGGTGTTCGAGGTCGGGTACTTCGACCGGACGGCCTACCTGGCGCAGTCGCCGCAGTTCTACAAGCAGATGGCGATCGCGGCCGGCATCGACCGGGTCTTCGAGGTCGGCCCAGTGTTCCGTGCCGAGCCCTCGTTCACCTCCCGGCACGCCACCGAATTCACCGGTGTGGACGTCGAGTTGGCGTGGACCGACGGAGCGGAGGAGGTGATGGCCTTCGAGGAGGCGATGCTCCGCCGGGTGCTGGAGCGGGTCGCCGAGCGGCACGGCGCGGAGATCGAGCGGCACTGGGGCACCCCCGTCGTGGTGCCCGAACTCCCGTTCCCCCGGCTGACGATGGCCGAGGCGATGCAGAAACTGCGGGCCGCCGGCTGGGACGCGGAGGGCGTCCGGGAGGACCTCGACCCGGAGGGCGAGCGGTTGTTGAGCGCGCTGGTGGCCGAGGAGACCGGGCACGAGTTCGTCTTCGTGACGCGCTTCCCGGCCTCGGTGCGGCCGTTCTACCACCGTCGGCCGGACGGCGAACCGGGCCTCACCGACTCCTTCGACCTGCTCTGGAAGGGCATCGAGATCACCACCGGCGCCCAGCGCGAGCACCGGTACGACCGGCTGGTCGCGCAGGCCGCCGAGCAGGGCATGGACACCGGCCCGGAGGGCCCGCTCGGCCGCTACCTGGACTGCTTCCGGTACGGCATGCCGCCGCACGGCGGGTTCGGCCTCGGGCTCGGCCGGGTGCTGATGCAGGCCCTCGGACTGCCCTCGATCCGGGACGCGGTCTTCCTGTTCCGTGGCCCCAACCGGCTGGAACCGTAACGGAGTTCAGCGCCCGGTGCGGGCCGCGCCGGGCGGCCAGATCACCTGCACCGGCAGCCCGGCGGCCCGGGCCGCGGCGACCATGTCGGCCGTCCCGCCCGGGCCGTTGCCCGCCCCGCCGTCCCAGACCGCGACCAACAGGTCCGCCAGCCGCAGCAGTTGCTCGTTGGCGGCGACGTACGCGGCCGGGTCGAGGACGGTCGCGGGCAGGGTCAGCACCCGGTGCGCGGCGGCCCGCAGCCGCTCGAACCCGGCCTGCTCGGCCGCCGTGGCCGACGGCCCCGGACAGCCGGGCCCCGGCAGGACGGCGAACAGGCGGCCGCCGCGGGCCAGCACGGCGTCCGCGAACACCGAGTCGGCGCCCGGGGCCAGGCACGAGACGCCCGTCAACTCCGTTGCCGGGTAAGGGGCGAGGAGTTCGTCCAGGGCGCGGCGGACCGACCGGGCGGTGTCCGGGGAGAGGTCGAGGTGCCCGGTCACGGCGATCACGGGCATGGCGGGGCTCCCTCTCGGCGGTCGTCCGGTGCTGGGCCGGATCCTGCCAGCAGGAGGCCGTCCCGCGCGGGAGTTGACGGAGATTGGACCCAACGGCGCACGGCACCGGGCGGATCGTGAACGCCGCTGGTCATCGCGGGGCCGGATGCTGGACAGTGCCGCCCCGGGCACCGGACAATCTCGCCATGAGCGCTCAGGAGTTCGGCACCGAAGCGGCCCGCCCCTCGCAGGCCGAACGGGACCACGCCCTGGACGTGCTCAAGGACGGCGTCGGCAGCGGCCGGCTCTCCCACGACACCTTCGTCCGCCGGATGGAACTGGTGCTGACCGCCCGCAGCCGGGCCGAACTCGCCGAGGTGGTCGGCGACCTGCGCCCGTACGGTCCGGTCTCCCGCCTGCTGCTGCGCACCGTCGCCAAGGTCTCCGCGCTCAACGTCCGCCTGCGGCAGACCTGGCAGGCCGAACAGCTGACCAGGCTGCGGCTGCCCGAACCCGCCGTGGCCCGGTTGCTGATCGGCCGGATGACCGGTTCCGACCTGCGCCTGGGCGACGGCACGGTCTCCCGGCGGCACGCCGAACTGCGCTTCGAGGGCGGCCACTGGGTGCTCTACGACCTCGGCTCCAGCAACGGCACCTACGTCAACGACCGCCGGGTCGCCGGCGGCACCGTGGTCCGCCCGGGCGACCGCCTCCGCTTCGGCCGCCTCGGCTTCCACCTGACCGCCGACTGAACCCGGCCGGAGCCGCCCGGGGCGGTGATCGAAATGGATTTTCTTTAGCTTCGGTAATGACGTAGGCTAAGGACATGCCCGAGATGTCCGAGGACGACCTGCCGGCGGTCAGCCAGCTGAGGTCGTCCGCGATGCGCCTGGCCCGACGGTTGCGACACCAGCGGGTCGAGGAGTCGCTGAGCCCCACCGAGATGGGGGTGCTCGGCACGCTCGCCCGTTGCGGGAGGGCGACACCAGGTGAGCTGGCGCGCAAGGAGCACGTCCAGCCGCCGTCGATGACCAGGATCATCGCCATGTTGGAGGAGAAGGGCCTGGTGCGGCGCGAGCCGCATCCGGAGGACCGCCGGCAGGTGGTGGTCAGCAGTACCGAGCAGGCCGAGGAGATCCTCAACGAGTCCCGCCGGCGGCGCAACGCCTGGCTGGCCGAACTCGCCGAGGGCCTCGACCAGGAGGAGTGGGAGCGGCTGAAGGCGGCCGCGCCCGTGCTCTACAAGCTGGCCCACCTGTAGGAAGGCCCGTCCCGGGCGAACGAAGGAGAACCGCATCACCGCAGCACCCACCAGCGCAGTACACCGCGCCGCGGCCGTCCGGGAGACGGCCGCGGCGCGCCGAGGGGAGAACACTGTGACACCGCCGGCCACCCGCGCCGCCGCGATCCGCACCGCGACCATCCGCACCGACTTCCGCACCGACCCCCGGCGCATCACCGCCGCCCGGCCCACCGGGCTCCGCGCCGACGAACCGCTCACCGACGAAGCGGCCACCGCCACCGCGCCCGCCGGCGCCCCCGCCGCGCAGAGCCAGGCGCCCGCCCCCGCGGGCCTGCCGGGCAGCGGCGACGACGACCCCGAGCATCCCACCGCGGCGGAGATCCCCGCCGCTCAGCCGGGCCGGTTCACCCGCCCGGGAGGGATGTTCGCGTCCCTGCGCATCCGCAACTACCGGTACTACTTCGCCGGCCAGGTGGTCTCCAACACCGGCACCTGGATGCAGCGCATCGCCCAGGACTGGCTGGTGCTCAGCCTCACCGGCAGCCCGTTCGCGGTCGGCATCACCACCGCCCTGCAGTTCCTGCCGATGCTGCTGTTCGGCCTGTGGGGCGGCGTCCTCGCCGACCGGCTGCCCAAGCGCCGCCTGCTGATCGCCACCCAGGGCGCGATGGGCCTGCTCGCCGCCGCGCTGGCCGTGCTCACCGTCACCGGCACCGTCACCGCCGTCGCCGTGTACGGCTTCGCCCTGCTGCTCGGCCTGGTCACCGTGGTCGACAACCCGACCCGGCAGGCCTTCGTCAGCGAGATGGTCCCGGCCAAGGACCTCGCCAACGCGGTCAGCCTGAACGCCGCCAACTTCCAGACCGCCCGCCTGGTCGGCCCCGCCGTCGCGGGCGTGCTGATCGCCGCGGTCGGCAGCGGCTGGGCGTTCGCCGTCAACGCGCTCTCCTTCGCCGCGGTCATCGGCGGCCTGCTCGCCATGCGCAGCAGCGAACTGCGCCCCGTCGAGCCGATCGCCCGCGAGCGCGGCCAGCTCCGCGAGGGCCTGCGCTACGTTCGGGAGCGGCCCGAGCTGCTCTGGCCGATGGTGCTGGCCGGCTTCATCGGCACCTTCGGGTTCAACTTCCCGACCCTGCTGGCCGGTTTCGCCCGCGACACCTTCCACGTAGGCGCCGGCGCGTACGGCCTGCTCAACACCGCGATGGCGGTCGGCTCGCTGACCGGCGCGCTGCTCGCCGCCCGACGCGGCGCGCCCCGGCTGCGCCGCCTGGTCGGCGCCGCGCTGGCCTTCGGCGCACTGGAGGTGCTGGCCGCGTTCGCGCCCGGCTACTGGACCTTCGCGCTGCTGCTCACCCTGATCGGCGTCTTCGGCCTGACCTTCAACACCTCGGTCAACGCCGCGCTCCAGCTCGGCACCGACCCCGAGATGCGCGGCCGGGTGATGGGCCTGCTGGTGCTGGTCTTCACCGGCGGCACCCCGATCGGCGCCCCGCTGGTCGGCTGGGTCACCGCCGCGTACGGCCCGCGCCCCGGCCTGCTCGCCTGCGGCCTGGTCTCCGCCGCCGCGGCCGGCGTGGTCGCCCTGGTGCTCGGCCGGATCGGCGGCCTGCGGCTGCGCCTGGACCCGCACCCGGTGCGGACCCGCGGCCGGGTGTTCTCGGTGGTCCAGAAGGGCGACCTGGCGACCGCCTGCTGACCGCCCGCCCTGCTGATCGGTCGTCCTGCTGATCAGTCGTCGGACCGGTCCGTGCGCCGCGCCAGCACCTGGCCCGGCCACGGGCCGGCCAGCCGCTCGACGGTGAACGCGGTGGTGCGGGTGAACCCGAGCCGCTCGTACTGCTCGACCAGCCGGCCGTCGCCGCCCGCGTAGCAGTCCACCCGGAGCAGGCCGATGCCGCGGGCGCGGGCCTCCCGGACGGCGTCCGCGACCAGGGCCGCGCCGATCCCGGAGCCGCTGCGCGCCCGGTCGGTGACCAGCCAGTGCACGTACAGTTCGCGCTCCCCGGCCGGGCCCGCGTACCCGGGCGCGTGCTCGGACAGCACGCAGACGCCGGCCACCGCCCCGTCCGGGGCCTCGGCGACCCGCACCAGCTGCTCCCGGCAGGAGCGTTCGGCCCGCTCCACCGACTCCGGCCGCTGCGACCACGGGACGGTCCCCCACTGGCCGGTGCGGCCCCGGGCGGCCAGCCAGGCGACGGCGCCGTCGATCAGGGCGAGCAGGTCGGCTGCGGACTCGGGTCCTCCGGTACGGATGCGCATGAGGACCTTTTTATCCGACGGTCGGGCCGGGGCGGTAAGGCACTATGACGGGATGAGGCTCTTCGTCGCCGTGAATCCGCCGGCCGCCGCCAAACAGGAACTCGTCGACGCCGCCGCACCGCTGCACGGCCTGCCCGGCGCGGACGGCCTGCGCTGGACCGAACCGGCCGGCTGGCACCTGACCCTGGCCTTCCTCGGCGAGGTCGAGGCCGGTGAACTCCCGCGCCTGGAGGGCGAACTGGCGCGGGTCGCGGGGGAGCACCCGGCGCACCGGCTGCAGTTGGCCGGCGGCGGGACGTTCGGCGACCGGGCGCTCTGGGCGGGCGTGGCGGGCGAGGTCCCGGCCCTGCGGCAGCTCGCGGAGGCGGTCCGGCAGGCCGTCGGCGGCGACGACGAGCACCCGGTCTACCGGCCGCACCTCACGCTGGCCAGGTCCGGCGCCGCCCGGGGCCGCGAGCGCGGCGGGACGGGCCCGCTGCCCGCGATGGCCGCCGCGCTGCACGGCTTCCGCGGCACCGAGTGGCAGGCCGGACGGATCCAGCTGATGCGCAGCGAAACGGGCTACGGCCCGTCCCGCTACACGGTCGTCGAGGGCTGGCCGCTGGCCCGCTGAGCGCACCGGCACCGCGGCCGCCCCGTTCGGTCAGCCCAGGTCGGGCTGCTCGCGCAGTTCGACCCGGTTCGGCGCGGCGTCGCCGAGCTCCAGCAGGGCGACGGTGTTGGCGCCCTCGCGCAGCAGCGGCTGCGGGCAGAACAGGGTGGTCTGCGGGCCGCGCGCGTCGTAGCGGCCGAGCAGGAACCCGTTGACCCAGAGGTAGCCGTGCCCGCCCCCGGGGACGGCCAGGAAGGCGTCGCCGGTGGCGTCCAGGTGCAGGACGCCGCGGGCCAGCCGCTCGGCGGTGGGCGTGCCGGGCGCCCAGGCGGCGGCGGGCAGCGGCTCCAGGGCGAGCGGCTCGGCCTGCCAGCCGTGCAGGTACTGGCGCTCGTGCCGGACGCCGGTGAGGCCCTTGGTCTCGCCCACCTGCGGGCCGTAGTTGACCCGGCCGAGCGACTCGACCAGCAGCTGCACCCGGGTGCCGCCGTCGGCCGTGAGCTTCTCGCCCTCCACGCCCCGCTCCAGCTCGGCGACCCGCTCGCCGTCCAGGTACACCGTCGCCCGGTCCCGCAGCCCCTCCACGGCGAGCGGGTACGCGCCGCTCAGCGCGGGCACCGTCGTGGTGTAGCGGACCAGCCCGTGGGCCAGGCCCAGCTCCTCGAACAGCGGCGGCACGGGGGAGGCCACGGCCGGGCCGAACGGCAGCTCGGCCACCTCGTCCAGCTCGATCTGACGGGCCGTCAGAACCGGCGGCAGCGCGGGGAACTGCGGCTCGCGGTCGTCCACGTACCGCACCAACTCCGGGTGTTCGGCCGCGAACTCGGCGATCACCTGCTGGAAGGCCGCGAACTTCGGGGCGGCGGCGCCGCGTTCGTCCAGCGCCGCGTCGTAGTCGTAGGAGGTGGTGACCGGCTGGAACGGGGAGTGCGTCCAGTCGGTGGAGTTGAACGGCGGGTCGGCGTGGTTGGCCCCGGCGGTGGTGCCGAAGTTGGTGCCGCCGTGCGCCATGTACAGGTTGACCGAGCCGCCGGCCGCCAGGATGCGGCGCAGCGCGTCGGCGGCGTCGTCGGTCTCCCGGGTGTGGTGCGGGCGGCCCCAGTGGTCGAACCAGCCGTTCCAGAACTCCATGCAGAACGGCGGGTCCTCGGGCCGGTGCCGGCGCAGCACCTCGAACGCCGCCTCCGGCTCGGAGCCGAAGTTCACGGTGGCCAGCACGCCGGGGACGGCGCCCGCCGCCAGCATGTGGTCCTCGGGGCCGTCCGAGGTGAACAGCGGCACGGTGATCCCGCGCGCGCGCAGCCCGCGGGCCAGGTGCCCGAGGTAGGCGGCGTCGCCGCCGAAGGAGCCGTACTCGTTCTCCACCTGCACCATCAGCACGCTGCCGCCGGGCCGCCCCCACTGGCGCTCCACCACCTGCGGGAGCAGCACGTCGAAGAAGGCGTCCACCGCGGCCAGGTACTCCGGGTCGGAGGTCCGGGCCCGGCGGCCGACCCGCGCGGTGAGCCAGGCCGGCAGGCCGCCGTTGTCCCACTCGGCGCAGATGTACGGGCCGGGCCGGACGATCGTCCACAGGCCCTGGCGGCGCGCCTCGTCCAGGAAGGCGCCCAGCTCCTCCAGCCGCTCGAACCGGCCGGGGGCGGGCTCGTGCAGGTTCCACGGCACGTACGTCTCCACCGTGTTCAGCCCCAGCGCGCGCAGCGCGGCCAGCCGGGCCGGCCACTGCTCGGGGCGGGTGCGGAAGTAGTGCATCGCGCCGGACAGGATGCGCAGCGGGTGGCCGTCGAGTCGGAAACCGGTCGAGTCGTAGGTGAGCATGCCCCCAGCCTGCCCGCCCGGACCGGCCCGGACCATGGACAAAGCGGCCCGGCGTGTTGGACTTGTCGCGGACCGGCGGCCGACCGGCCGGAGCACCGGGGACGGGACGGAGGACCGATGGAGCGCTGGTGGCACTACCTCACGCCCGGCCCGGCCCAGCTGGCCACCGGCCTCGCCTGCCTGGGCGTCGGCCTGCAGCGCGGCCGGCTCCCGGTGGTCGGCCCGCGCGTCCTCGACCACTGGGTCGCGGTGGTGATCGGCACCGGCGGCGGCTGGTACCGGACCCCGGCCGGGCGCCGGCTGCCGGTGGCGGCCCCGGCGGTGCTCTGGCTGCGCCCCGGCGTGCCGCACCACTACGGGCCGGACCGGGACGGCTGGTCGGAGTCCTTCGTCGACTTCACCGGGTCGGGCACCGCCGGGTACGCCGAGCTGGGCCTGCTGCCGGACGCCGAGGTGGTGCCGCTCGACACCGCCGAACCGGCCCTGCGGGTGATCGCCGGGATCGCCGCGGTGTGCCGCCGCGGCGGGGCGTCCGCCGGGCCGCGGGCCGCCGCCGCGGTGCACCAGCTGCTGGTGGAGCTGCACCGGCACCGGGCCGACCTCGACCCGGAGGGCGCGCCGGTGCTCGAACTGCTGCGCCGGGACGCCTGCCTGCCGATCCCGGTCGCCGAGCACGCCCGCCGGGTCGGGATGACCGTCGAGGAACTGCGCCGGGCGGTCCGCGCGGCGGGCGGCAGCAGCCCCAAGGAGTACCTGCTCACCGAGCGGCTGAACGAGGCCAAGCACCTGCTGGCGGCCGGCGGGCTCCCGGTCGCGGTGGTCGCCCGCCGGGTCGGCTACCAGGACCCGGCCTACTTCACCCGGATCTTCACCCGCCGGGTCGGCGTCGCCCCGACGGTCTTCCGGGAGCGGGAGTACCGGGGCGGGGCCGGGCCCGGGCGGGCGACCGACTAGTCTCGAAGCGTGGACCCGAAGACCCGTATGCGGATCGTGACCGGCGCGTTCGTCCTGCTGCTCGCCGTGGTGATCGTCGGCGCGCTCCTGCAGAAGTAGCCGCCCGGCCGGGCCGGTCAGGACTCCGCGGCAGGCTCTGCGGCGGGCTCTGTGGCGGGCTCCGGCGGCTTCGGCGGGGCGATCCGGAGGTGGCCGATCATGCCGGGGCTGGCGATGCCGGGCAGCAGCACCCGCCACAGCGCGGTCAGCCGCTCGGGGAGGTCGGCCCGGTCGGTGTAGACCTGCGACATCACCCGGACGCCGGTGAACGCGGCGATCACGACGTCCGCGGTCTCCGCCACGTCCAGCCCGGGCAGCGTCTCGCCCTGCTCGGCGGCCTGCGTGAGCAGGGTGCGGACGACCGCCCGGGACTGGTCGTACGGGGTGTCGGCGGGCCGGGGGAGCGAGGTCTGCTCGACCGCGAGGCGGACGCCGGCCCGCAGCACCGCGTCGGTGCGCAGCCGGTCGGCGAAGGCGAAGCCCAGGTCGATCACGGCCTGCAGCTTGCTGCCGCTGCCCTCGGGGACGGCCAGGCCGTCGACGTGGGCCTCCAGCACGGCGAGCGCGATCGCCTCCTTGGACGGGAAGTGGTGGTAGAGCGCGCCCCTGGTCAGCCCCGTCCGGGCGAGGATCTCGTTCGTCCCGGCGGCGTCGTAGCCGCGCAGGTCGAAGACCTCCGCGGCGGCCTCCAGGATGGCTCTCCGGGAGCGGATGCCCCGTTCCTGCTTCGTCATGTCCGACCTCCTGCTGGGGGGATCGGCCACCGGGGAAAGATGCCGACCTGTCTGCATCATAGTGGGGTACACGGATGGCCCGGAGCCGCCGATCGGCGGGTTTGCTCGGACCCGGGCCCGTGCTGCGCCGTACAGGTCTGTATGCCGAGTGCTCCGAACAGCGGCTTGTCCCCGGAGGGGCGGCGTTCAACTCGGGCTTTGCCGGACGGGCGGAATCCCGGCCGGGCCGCCCCGGCGAATTACCGTACAGGTGAGTCTGTATGGGATCCGGCGCCCGGCACGTCGAAGGCCCCGGTCCGCGAACGGACCGGGGCCTTCGGGAGGCTGACGGAGGGTCAGTCGTTCAGGTGCTCCACCACGTAGTCGATCGCGCCGGTGAGCTTCTCGACGTCCGCCGGGTCGATCGCCGGGAACATCGCGATGCGCAGCTGGTTGCGGCCGAGCTTGCGGTAGGGCTCGGTGTCCACGATGCCGTTGGCACGCAGTGCCTTGGCGACCGCGGCGGCGTCCACCGACTCGTCGAAGTCGATGGTGCCGACGACCTGCGAGCGCTCCTCCGGCTTGGCCACGAAGGGCTGCGCGAAGGAGGACTTCTCGGCCCAGGAGTACAGGATCGAGGAGGACTCCGCGGTGCGGGCCACCGCCCAGTCCAGGCCGCCGTTGCCGTTCAGCCACTCCAGCTGGTCGGCCAGCAGGAAGAGGGTGGAGATCGACGGGGTGTTGTACGTCTGGTCCTTCGAGGAGTTGTCGATCGCGGTCGGCAGGTCGAAGAACGGCGGGACGTACCGGCCGGAGCCGGCGATCTCCGCGGCGCGCTCCAGCGCGGCCGGCGAGAAGGTGGCCAGCCAGAGGCCGCCCTCGGAGGCGAAGGACTTCTGCGGGGCGAAGTAGTAGACGTCCGTCTCGCGGATGTCGACCGGCAGGCCGCCGGCGCCGGAGGTGGCGTCGACCAGGACCAGCGAGCCGGTGTCCGCGCCCTCGGGGCGGCGGATCGGCATCGCGACACCGGTGGAGGTCTCGTTGTGGGTGAGGCCGTAGACGTCCACGCCCGCCTCGGCGACCGGCAGCGGGTGGGTGCCCGGGGCGGTCTTGATCACCGTCGGCTCGGCCAGCCACGGGGCGGCCTTCACGGAGGAGGCGAACTTGGAGGAGAACTCGCCGAAGTCCAGGTGCTGCGACTTCTCGCGCACCAGGCCGAACGCGGCGATGTCCCAGAACGCGGTGGAGCCGCCGTTGCCGAGCACCACCTGGTAGCCCTCCGGCAGCGAGAACAGCTCGGCGACGCCCTGGCGGACGCGCTTCACGATGTTCTTCACCGGGGCCTGGCGGTGGGAGGTGCCCAGCAGGGAGGTTCCGGTGGCGGCGAGGGCACTCAGGGCCTCGGGGCGCACCTTGGAGGGGCCGCAGCCGAAGCGGCCGTCGTTGGGCAGATTGTCGGCGGGGATCTGAATCTGAGCCACGGCCGCAGCCTATCCCCCGGATAAGCGGCAGCGGTACGGCAGTCCGGCCGCTGAGACGTGATCTTGGCCGCTCGGGACAGCCGCCACCGGGGCGCGTGACCCCTGGTCAGGAGACGTGCGCGCGCCCGGTGTCGGCCCCTCTCGCGCTGACGGAGCGTCAGCTTTTCACCCGGAAGTGGGTGCCCCGGCGACGGGTCAGCCGGCGATCTGCTCCCAGCCCTCGATCTCCTGCGGGGTGCGGGTGCCCGGGCCGATGTAGCGGGCGGCCGGGCGGACCAGCCGGCCGGTGCGCTTCTGCTCCAGGATGTGCGCCGACCAGCCGGCCGTGCGGGCGCAGGTGAACATCGAGGTGAACATGTGCGCCGGGACCTCGGCGAAGTCCAGCATGATCGCGGCCCAGAACTCGACGTTGGTGGCCAGCACGCGGTCGGGGCGGCGGTTGTGCAGCTCCTCCAGCGCGGCCTTCTCCAGCGCCTCGGCGATCTCGAAGCGCGGCGCGCCGAGCTCCTTGGCGGTGCGGCGCAGCACCCGGGCGCGCGGGTCCTCGGCGCGGTAGACCCGGTGGCCGAAGCCCATCAGGCGCTCGCCCTTGTCCAGGGCCTTCTTCACGTAGCCGACCGCGTCGCCGGTGCGCTCGATCTCCTCGATCATGCCGAGCACCCGGGACGGGGCGCCGCCGTGCAGCGGGCCGGACATCGCGCCGACCGCGCCGGACAGCGCGGCCGCGACGTCGGCGCCGGTGGAGGCGATGACGCGGGCGGTGAAGGTGGAGGCGTTCATGCCGTGCTCGGCGGCCGAGGTCCAGTACGCGTCGACGGCCTTGACGTGCTTCGGGTCCGGCTCGCCGCGCCAGCGGATCATGAAGCGCTCGACGATGGTCTCGGCCTTGTCGATCTCGCGCTGCGGGACCATCGGCAGGCCCTGGCCGCGGGCCGACTGGGCCACGTAGGAGAGCGCCATCACGGCGGCCCTGGCGAGGTCGTCGCGGGCCTCCTCGGCGGAGATGTCCAGCAGCGGCTTGAGGCCCCAGACCGGGGCGAGCATGGCGAGGGCGGACTGCACGTCGACCCGGATGTCGCCGGAGTGGACCGGGATCGGGAACGGCTCGGCGGCCGGCAGGCCGGGCGCGAACTTGCCGTCCACCAGCAGGCCCCAGACGTGGCCGAAGGAGACCTGGCCGACCAGGTCCTCGATGTCCACCCCGCGGTAGCGCAGCGCCCCGCCCTCGCGGTCGGGTTCGGCGATCTCGCTCTCGAAGGCGACTACACCCTCAAGGCCGGGTACGAAATCCGACATCAGAACGGCTCCTTCAATGATCCGACACGGCGGACCGCCGTTGGTGGGGCGGCAGGCCGGAGGCCGATGGTGGTTGGCACTCGGTGTCAGACTCTCAGGCACGGAGTGCATTGCGCCATACACCACGACGGTGATGTTTCCCCCACGGGCCGCCCGAACCCCTGTCGTCTCCGGCGTCCTCGGCGGATTTTCCGGGGCGGGCCGGTGAAAACCGGACGATTCCCCGGGCAGGCGGGTCGTGAAGCGGTGGCGAGCCACCATATCCCCAGCGGTTCGGGCGGGCGTAGCGGCGCCCGGCGCTTGTCGTACGGAATGATGGGTGGCGTGCCTACCGACGTGCCCACCGGCGTGCCCACCCCGGAACGCCGCCCGAGCGACCCGTCCGCGCCGGCCGAGGGGCGGTCCGGACCGGACCCCGCCGTGATGCGCCGGCAGTACCGGCACGACGGGCTGGCCGAGGGGGAGCTGGCCGAGGACCCGTTCCGCCAGTTCGCCCGCTGGTTCCAGGAGGCCGGCGAGGCCGGGGTGGCGGAGCCGAACGCGATGGTGCTCTCCACGGCGGACGCCGCGGGCGTGCCCTCCTCGCGCACCGTGCTGCTCAAGGGCTACGACCCGCGCGGCTTCGTGTTCTACACCAACTACGGCTCCCGCAAGGGTGCCGAGCTGGCCGCCAACCCGTACGCCTCGCTGCTGTTCCCGTGGATCGAGCTGGCCCGCCAGGTGGTGATCGGCGGCCGGGTCGAGAAGGTCGGCCGGGACGAGACCGCCGCCTACTTCCGCACCCGTCCGCACGGGTCCCGGCTCGGGGCCTGGGCCAGCGAGCAGTCCAGCCCGGTGGCCGGCCGCGAGGTGCTGGAGCGGCGCTACGCCGAGCTGGCCGCCCGCTACCCCGAGGGCGAGGGCGTCCCCGTCCCGCCGTTCTGGGGCGGCTACCGGGTCGTCCCGCGCACCGTGGAGTTCTGGCAGGGGCGGGCCAACCGGCTGCACGACCGCCTCCGCTACGTCGCCGACGGCGAGGGCTGGCGGGTCGAACGGCTGTGCCCCTGACGAGGCGCCGAGCGGATCCGTTCCCGACGTTTCGTCGGTCCCCCAAGATCAAACCTGACTGATCGTCAACTCCCGCTCGGGGCTTGGCGGGCGGATCGTCACGGATGGCTCAATTCTCGCTGGTTTAGCTCGGCCGGGAGGGGGAAGCGCGGGTAAGGTTTCCGATTGGGTGAATTCTCGGCTCAGGACGCCGAGGCCTGTCTCGCGCCGACAGGCGCAGAAACGAGTCATCATGGTCGCCGCCACCAAGCCCGCCGACAGCGCGCGCTCCGAGGAGTCCGCTCCTTCGCTGGCTGCTCTGGCCTCCCTCGGCGTGGACGAACTCACCGCCGATCTCCACCGCGCCCTCCCGGGCAGCGACACCGGCCAGGTGGCCGTGGCCGCGTTCAACTCCTCCATCTGACCGGCGACGAGCGCGACCGGCACCGACGCCCCACCCGATCACCATGACCCGCCAGCTGGTGCCGTTCTCCCAGTTCGTGCTGAAGACGCACGCACGCTGCGACCTGGCCTGCGACCACTGCTACATCTACGAACACGCCGACACCAGCTGGCGCGCCAAGGGCCGCGCCACCTCCGAGGCGGTCCTCGCCCGGACCGCCGAGCGGATCGCCGAGCACGCCCGGGCCCACCGGCTGCCCGCCGTCCACGTGGTGCTGCACGGCGGCGAGCCGCTGCTCGCCGGGCCGGTCCTGCTCCGCCGGGCCGCCGAACTGCTCCGCGCCGCCCTGCCCCCCGACTGTGCCCTCGACCTGCGCATCCACACCAACGGGGTGCGGCTGGGCACCCGCTTCCTCGACCTGTTCGCCGAACACGGCATCAAGGTCGGGATCTCGCTCGACGGCGACCGGGCCGCCAACGACCGGCACCGCCGCTTCGCCGACGGCCGCAGCAGCCACGACCTGGTCATCGCCGCCGTCGACCTGCTGCGCACCCCCGCCTACCGGCACCTGTACGCCGGACTGCTCTGCACCGTCGATGTGGAGAACGACCCCGTCGCGGTGCTGGACGCCCTGCTCGACCTGGAACCGCCCCGGGTCGACTTCCTGCTGCCGCACGCCACCCACGAGCAGCCGCCGAAACGCCCCGCCGGAATGGGCGGGACCCCCTACGCGGACTGGCTGCTGGCCGTGTACCGGCGCTGGGAGGAGCGCGGCCGCCCGGTACCCGTGCGCACCTTCGAGTCGATCCACCGGACCCTGCGCGGCCGCTCCAGCCTCACCGAGTCGCTCGGCCTGGACCCGGCCGACCTGGTGGTCGTCGAGACCGACGGCTCCTTCGAGCAGGCCGACAGCCTGAAGACCGCCTACGACGGCGCTCCCGCCACCGGGTTCACCGTGTTCGAGCACACCCTGGACCAGGTCGCCGCGCACCCCGGCATGGTGGAGCGCCAGTCCGGGCTGGCCGGACTCGCCGAGGAGTGCCGCGGCTGCCCCGTGGTGCGCTCCTGCGGCGGCGGCCTGTACGCCCACCGCTACCGGGGCGACGGCTCCGGCTTCCGCAACCCCTCCGTCTTCTGCGGGGACCTCATGAAGCTGATCACCACCATCCGCGACCGGACGGCCGCCGCCGCCGTCCCGCCGCAGGACGCCCCCGGCGCCGCCCTGACCGGCCCGCAGCTCGACGAACTCGCCGCCGGGTACGGCGGCGCGGACACCGTGCGCGCCCTGCTCCGGTCCCAACTCGGCCTCACCCGGCGGCTGGTGGCCGCCGTCGGCGCGGGCGCCCCCGGCTGGGAGCTGGTCACCGCGCTGGACGCCGAGCACCCCGCGGCCCTCGACGCGGTGCTCGCCCACCCGTACACCCGGGCCTGGGCGGTGCGCTGCCTGCGGGGCGAGGCCGGGGCCGACCTCGGCGGCCTGGCCGAACTGGCCGCCGCCGCCGCGCTGCGCGCCCGCCGCGCGTTCGCGCTGCCGCTGCCGGTCCGCGGCGGCGCGGTGCACCTGCCCACCCTGGGCCGGGTGCTGGTCGGCGGCGCCGGCGAGACCGTGCTGGCCTCGGACGCCGGCGGCTTCACCGTCGGCGGGGTGCGGGTCGACTGGGACACCCCCGGCGGGGGGCCGTGGCAGCCGGTGCGCCGGGTCGCGCTCGCCGACGGCTGGACCGTCGCCCTGGAGGACACCGACCCGCAGCGCGACAGCCACCAGTGGCCGGTCGAGGAGCGGCTGCCGGAGCCCGAGTACCTGGCCTGGGCCGGGGCGCTGCGCGAGGCCTGGGAGCTGATCGGCCGCGAACTGCCCGGCTACGCGCCCGGCATCCGGGCGGGCCTGTCCACCGTCACCCCGCTGCGGCCCGGCCCGGCCGGGCGGGACGTGTCCGCCGCCGCCCGGCAGGCCTTCGGGAGCGTCGGCATCGCCCGCCCCGGCACCGCGCCCACCCTGGCCCTGCTGGTCGCCCACGAGTTCCAGCACGTCAAGCTCGGCGCCGTGCTGGACTTCCACGACCTCTACGACCGGACCGACCAGCGGCTGTTCCACGCCCCGTGGCGGCCGGATCCGCGCCCGGTCGAGGGACTGCTCCAGGGCACCTACGCGCACCTCGCGGTGACCGAGTTCTGGGCCGCCCGGGTGCACGCCTACGACGGGCTGCGCAACGACCCGGCCCAGTACGCCCGGGTCCAGCTGGCGAGCTGGCGCGCGCACACCGCCCGGGCGGTCGAGAACCTGGCCGGCTCCGGCGCCCTCACCCCGCTCGGCGAGCGCTTCGTCGCGGGCATGCGGACCGCCGTCGAGCCCTGGCTGGCGGTGCCGGTCGGCGCGGCGGCCGAGGCGGCGGCGCGCGAGGCCGCGGAGCAGAACCTCGCGCAGTGGCGGGCGACGGCCGGGGCGGCGGCCCGGGACTGAGGACCGGGGGCGCGGGCCGGGATCGAAGTCCGGGGGAGAGGTCCGGCGGCGCGGCCAACTCCGGTGGTACGCACGGTGTCCGACGGGTTGTCAACGCCCGAAGGGATGACGCCGGACTGGCTGCGGGAGGGGCGCGGGTCCTAGGGTTTGGGGCTTCGAACCGTGCAGGGGAGGCCCGTTGTACTCCGTGGCGAAACTCACCACAGACCTGGACAAGTTGGGCGTCCGGGCGGGGGAGACCCTGCTGGTGCAGGCTTCGCTGCGGGCCGTCGGGCCGGTGGTGGACGGCGTGCACGGGGTCGTTCGGGCGCTCAGGGGGGCGCTCGGGGCGGACGGCACGCTGGTCGTGTACACCGCTACACCCGAGAACTCGCGGACCTCGTCCTCCTACCGGGCGGCCACGGCCGGGATGACCCCCGCCCAACTGCGCCGCCACCACGCCCGGATGCCGGCCTGGGACCGCGCGCAGACGCCCGCCTCGCCCACCATGGGGCGGCTCTCCGAGGAGGTCAGACTGCTGCCCGGGGCCCTGCGCAGCGGCCACCCGCAGACCTCGTTCACCGCGATCGGGCCGCGCGCCGGGCAGCTGACCGAGGGTCACCTGTGGAGCAGCCACCTGGGCGAGGAGTCGCCCGCCCGGCGGCTCTACGACAGCGGAGCGCGCTGCCTGATGATCGGCGTCCCGGTCTGGTGCTGCACCCCGCTCCACCTGCTGGAGTACTGGCAGCCGGACCGGCAGGAGCAGCGCTACCGGTGCGTGGTGCGCGCCCCGGACGGCCGGCGGCAGTGGCGGAGCTTCACCGGCACCCGGCTCCAGGACGGGCACTTCCCCGCCATGGGCGACGCCCTGCTGGCCGGCCCGCCCGACCTGCTGGAGAGCGGCCCGGTCGGCGACGCGCACTGCTACCTGATGCCGATCCGGGAGGCGGTCGACCTCGCCGACAAGTGGTTCCGTTCCACGAAGGATTGACCACGCGTCAGATCAAGGCCCTATTCCATTCGGGCTCCCGGTCTTCCTACACTTGAGACCCTTTCGGGGGAACAGTGACAGGCGGGCTCGGGGGAGGCGCGTGTGAACAGCCCAACGGGCCGCGGCAAGGAACCGCCCAGGCCCTATTTCTTCCTCAGCTACGCCCACACGCCGAGGATGAACTCGCGGGGCTCGGCCGACCCGAACCTGTGGGTGGCCAAGCTGTACCAGGACCTGTGCGAGGCGATCCTGCAGATCACCGACGCGCCCGCCGGGCATCCGATCGGGTTCATGGACCGCTCCATGCACCAGGGCCAGAAGTGGGCCGAGCGACTGTCCCGGGAGCTGGCGAACTGCCGGGTCTTCGTGCCGCTGTACTCGCCCCGGTACTTCAAGTCCGAGGCCTGCGGCCGGGAGTGGCACCTGTTCAGCCGCCGCTCGGTGTACCAGCGGCGGCCCACCGCCGAGCGGATGACCGGCATCGTGCCCGCGCTGTGGGTGCCGATGGACCACTACCCGCTGCCCCGGGTGGCCGGCGAACTCCAGTTCAACCACGACAGCTTCGGCCTGGACTACGCCGCCGAGGGCCTGTACGCGCTGATGAAGATCGCCACGTACAGCCCGCAGTACCAGACCGCGGTCTGGCGGCTCGCCCAGCGGATCGTGGACGTCGCCGAGCAGACCGTCATCCCGGCCGGGCAGGTGCTCGACTTCGAGTCCCAGCCCTCCGCCTTCGACCCGCCGGACATCGCCGACAAGGTCCGGATCTCGGTGTTCTCCTACCACCGCCCCGAACTGCCGCCGAACCGCAGCGCCGCCTGGTACGGCGAGCAGCGCACCGACTGGCAGCCGTACCGGCCGGACTCCTCCCGGCCGCTCGCCCAGGACGCCGCCGACGTCGCCCGGAACATGGGATTCCAGCCCACCGTCCGGGAGTTCGAGGAGGAGTCCGAGCACCTGCTGACCGGCGACCACCCGCCCGCGCCCTGCGTGCTGCTGGTCGACCGGTGGGCCTTCCTGGACGGGCGGCGGGCCGAGGCGGTGCGCCGGCTCGACCGGCGCAACCTCGGCTCGGTCGCCATCATCGAGCCCTGGAACCGGGAGGACCAGCAGAGCCGCGACCACGAGCGGATGCTCAACGAGATCGGCGACAGCGTGCTGACCGTCAGCCGCGGCGCCCGGCAGAAGCCCAGCCTGCGGGACGACAGCGCCGCGGGCGCCCCGGGCAGCCTGGAGGAGTTCCGCGGCGAGATGGAGCGCGCCGTGATGCGCGCCTGCACCGCCCACGAGCAGCAGCACCGGGACAGACCCGACGACGGGACGGGGTCGCCCCGGCCGAGCATCGGCCCCTGACCGGGGCCGCGAACGGACAGCAGCACGACGTCGGACGGTCGGGAACCCGTCCGGCGGCACGGTGTGCGGGACAGCACGGGCGCCGAGGGCCCCCGGGGGAGGGAACGTCATGACCGACAGGCAGGCCAAGGGCCCGCAGATCCAGGCGCACCGCCGCGACGCCACCACCGAGAACCGGCGCGGCCGCATCATCACCTTCTACTCGTACAAGGGCGGCACCGGCCGCACGATGGCGCTGGCCAACACCGCCTGGATCCTGGCCGCCAGCGGCTACCGGGTGCTGGTGGTCGACTGGGACCTGGAGGCCCCCGGCCTCAGCCAGTTCTACCGGCCCTTCCTCAACCCCGAGGTGGTGGCCGCCACCACCGGCATCATGGACCTGTTCGCCGACTACCTCGACGAGGCCCGCCGCCCGGTCGACCGCGACCCCGAGTGGATCGAGGACTTCGCCCGCATCCACCCGCACGCGCTCTCGCTGTCCTGGCCGCACTTCCCGGGCGCCGGCCGGATCGACCTGGTGCCGGCCGGCCAGCAGAACCGGGACTACGCCGTCACCCGGCTGGACTGGGACCTGCTGTACGAGCGCTACCACGGTCGGCGCTTCATCCAGTCGCTGCGCGCCGACATGAAGCGCCGCTACGACTACGTGCTGATCGACAGCCGCACCGGCCTCACCGACACCGCGGACATCTGCACCGTCGAGATGCCCGACGACCTGGTCATCTGCTTCACCCTCAGCGACCAGTCCATCGACGGCGCCTCCCGGATCGCCCGGGTGATCGAGGACCGCTACGGCGACCGGGAGATCCGCATCCTCCCCGTCCCGATGCGCATCGACGAGGGCGAGAAGGAGAAGGCCGACGCCGGCCGGGCCCTGGCCCGGATCAAGTTCGCCGGGCTGCCCGCCGGACTGACCGAGTCCGACCTGGCCCGCTACTGGGCGGGGGTGGAGATCCCCTACCGCCCCTTCTACGCCTACGAGGAGATCCTCTCCCCGTTCGGCGACCAGCCCGGCCTGCCCGGCTCGATGCTCGCCGCCAACGAGCGCCTCACCCGGGAGATCACCCAGGGCCGGGTCGGCGGACTGCCGCCGATGGCCGAGGACCTGAGGCTCCGTCACCTGGACGGCTTCGCCCGCCGCCGCCCCACCGCCCCCGCCGACCTGTACCTCAGCTACGTCCCCGAGGACCGGGCCTGGGCCGACTGGATCTCCGCGCTGCTGGCCGACGCCGGCTACCGGGTGGTGCCGCGCGACTTCGGGGCCGGCGCCAACCCGCGCGAGGCCACCGGCCGCGGCATCGACTCCGCCTACCGCACCGTCGCCCTGCTGTCCGCGGCCTACCTGCAGTCCCCGCAGGCCCAGGCGCTGTGGGACCGCGCCGTGCTCGCCGACCCGGCCGGCGCCCGCCGCCAGCTCATCCCGGTCCGGGTCTCCGACGTGCGCCTCAACGCGCCCTACAACAGCCGCAACCCCGTCGACCTGATCGGCCGCGACGAACCCGCCGCCGCCACCGCGCTGCTGCGCGCCCTCGGCCGCACCGAGACCGAACTGCCCGAGCGCAGCCCCGGCGCGCCCCGCTTCCCCGGGACCAAGCCCACCTACTGGGAGGTCCCGCAGCGCAACCACTCCTTCACCGGCCGGGTCAAGGTCCTCGACGACCTGCGGGCCCAACTCGCCGGCGGCACCACCGCGGTGCTCCCGCCGCCGCAGACCCTGTACGGCCTCGGCGGCGTCGGCAAGACCCAGGTCGCGCTGGAGTACGCGCACCGCTACATGTCGCACTACGACCTGGTCTGGTGGGTCGACGCCGAGCAGAGCGAGAACGTCGCCGTCGACCTCGCCGAACTGGCCGGCCGGCTCGGGCTGCGGGTCGGCGACAACGTCAACGAGGCCGCCCAGGCCGCCCGCGACGCGCTCCGGCAGGGCATCCCCACCCCCAACTGGCTGCTGATCTTCGACAACGCCGACGAGCCCGGCGAGATCCGCCGGTTCTTCCCCGACGGCCCCGGCCACATCCTGGTCACCTCCCGCAACCAGGGCTGGTCCGGGCAGGCCGGCGTGCTCAACGTCGACGTCTTCGACCGCACCGAGTCCGTCGACCACCTCACCCGCCGGGTCCGCGGCCTGTCCCGGACCGACGCCGAACGGGTCGCCGAGGCCGTCGGCGACCTCCCGCTCGCCGTCGAGGTCGCCGCCGCCTGGCTGGAGACCACCCGCACCCCCGTCGACAGCTACGTCAACCAGCTCAAGGCCGAGGCCACCCGGGTCCTCGCCGCCGGCGAGACCCCGGTCGACTACCCGACGCCCGTCGGCCTCACCTGGAACGTCTCGATCGCCCGGCTGCGCGAGCAGTCGCCCGCCGCCGTCCGGCTGCTGGAACTGTGCGCCTTCTTCGCGCCCGAGCCGATCTCGCTCAAGCAGTTCTTCTTCTCCGAGCAGATGCGGCTCGCGCTCTACCCCTACGACGAGGAACTGACCGACACCTTCCTGCTCGGCAAGGTGCTGCGGGCCGTCAGCCGGTACGCGCTGGCCAAGACCGACGCCGGCTCCGACTCCTTCCAGGTCCACCGGCTGGTGCAGGCCGTGGTCCGCAGCGGCATGACCGAGGACGAGCGGAACGCCACCATGCACCAGGTGCACCGCATCCTGGTGAACGCCCGGCCCTCCCGCGGCGACACCGACGACCCCGCCAACTGGCCGACGCTCGAACAGATCTGGCCCCACCTCGCGCCGTCCAGGGCCCAGGACTGCGACGAGAAGGAGGTCCGCGAGATGCTCATCGACCGCGTCCGCTACCTCTGGAAGCGCGTCGACCTGGAGCAGGCCGTGCAGCTCGGCCGCCAGCTCGACACCGCCTGGACGGGCCGGGCCGAGGCCGAGACCGACCCGGCCGAGAAGCGCCTGTGGCGGCGCCAGATCTACAGCCTGCGGCTGCAGATCGCCAACGTGCTGCGCTCCCAGGGCTTCTACACCGACTCGCTGAACCTCAACCAGGAGACCCTGGCGGGCCAGCGCGAACTGCTCGGCGAGCACCACCCCTACACCCTGATGACCGCCAACTCGATGGCAGCCGACCTGCGCTACCTCAGCCGCTTCCAGGAAGCCCTGGACCTGGACCGCGACACCTTCGGCCAGTTCGTCGAGCTGTTCGGCGAGGACGACCCGCGCACCCTGTCGGTCGCCAACAACCTCGCCATCGACCACCGCCTGGTCGGCAACAGCCGGGAGGCCCTGGAACTCGACCAGGACACCTTCGAGCGCCGCTCCGCGGTCCTCGGCCCGCTCCACCCCTACACCCTCAGCGTCAAGTCCAACCTGGCCCGCGACCTGCGCGAACTCGGTGACTACAAGGCCTCCGCCGAACTGCTCCGGGAGGTCACCGAGACCTTCGGCGCCGTCGAGGCCCCCGGCCTGCCGGAGGAGCTGCGCAACGCCAAGTCGCTCGCGGTCTCGCTGCGCCGGGCCGGCCAGTACGCCGAGGCCCGCGAACTGACCGAGCGCACCTACGAGCGCTACCTCGACCTGTACGGCTCCGACTTCCCGGACGCGCTGGCCTGCCGGCTCAACCTCGCCGCCGACTTCAGCGCGGCCGGCGACAAGGAGACCGCCCGGGACATCGCCACCGACGCGTTCGACGGCCACCGGCGGCTGTTCGGCGACAGCCACCCCTTCACCTTCGCCTGCGAGAACAACCTCTCCATCTACCTGCGCGGCTCCGGCGACATCGAGGGGGCGCTGCAGCACGGCCGGGCCGCGGTCGACGGACTCACCCGGTCGCTCGGCGACAGCCACCCCTTCACGCTGAACGCCGTCATCAACCTGGCCAACGCCCTCGCCGAGGCCCGCGAGCTGGCCGAGGCCGAGGACCTGGCCCGGACCGCCTACGACGGGCTGGTCGCCCGGTACGGCACCAACCACCCCGACGCGCTGATCTGCCAGGCCAACCTGGCCGTCACGCTCCGGGCGGCCGGGCGGCGCAGCGAGGCCGAGAGCCTGCGGATGCAGGCGATCGCGGCGCTGGTCGAGCTCTTCGGGGAGGAGCACCCGTCGGTGGTCGCCGCCCGCAGCTGGCAGCGCACCAACCGCGACCTGGAGCCGCAGCCGCTGTAGCGGACGCCGAGGGGGCGGGGCGCCCGGCTCTCCGTCCGGAGCCGGGCGCCCCGCCCCCTCGGCGGGCTCAGGGCCGGACGACCCAGCGGATGGCGTCGGTCATCTCCTTCAGCGAGCCGAAGTGCGCGGCGCCCGGCTCCAGGTAGAGCTGGGCGCCGGGGATGTGGTCGGCGAGCCAGGCGGAGTGGCCGACGGGGGAGAACTTGTCGTCGGCGCCGTGCCACAGGCGCACCGGCGTCAGGATGCTCTCCACGTCGAAGCCCCAGTCGGTGATGAAGGCCAGCACGTCGTCGATCCAGCCGTCGGCGCCGAACCGGAAGGCCTGCCGGTAGGTGGAGTGCAGCATCCGGCGGATGCCGATGTCGGCGACCACGGTGCGGTCCGGCGGCGTGAGCTCGGGGACCAGGTTGCGGATCAGTTGGGCCGGGTCGCGGCGGATCACCCGGGACCGGACCTGGAACTGGCCGGCGATCCGGGGCTGGCCCAACTCGGCCTGCCGGTAGGCCCGTTCGTTGGACGGGGTCATCCCGGCGAACCAGTCCAGGCCGTCCGCGTGACGCGGCGCCAGCGAGACCTGGGTGGCGGCCCGGCGGACCCGGTCGGGCAGCAGCGCGGCGCAGGCCAGCGCGTGCGGCCCGCCGCCGGAGCGGCCGACCACCGCGAACCGGTCCAGGCCGAGGGCGTCCGCGATCACGGTGACGTCGGTCGCGGCGGCGGCCACGCTGCGGCCCGGCAGCCGGGTGGAGTCGCCGTAGCCGGGCCGGTCGAAGGAGATCAGCCGGACCCGCATCCGGGCCAGCACGGCGCTGCGCGGAGCGGGCCCGACCCGGCTGCCGGGGGTGCCGTGGAGCAGGAACACCGGTGTCCCGGACGGGTCTCCGGACGTCTCGACGGCGAGCACGCCGCCGTCCGGCGTCTCGATCCTCCGTGTCGCCACGCGGACCCTCCTGTTCGACTGGTCAACTGGGGATGTCGAGGCTGCGCACCTCGCGGCGCGCCTGCCAGGTGGTGTGCTCCCGGGAGATCGCGTCCTCGGCGTCCCGGGCGAGCCGGGCCCAGGTCTCCTCGGCGTCCGGCGAGGAGAGGTCGACGGTGGCCAACTGGGCCTCCACCTTCGACAGTTCGGCGGCGGCCAGGGTGTAGGCGGCGGCCTGCGGGCGGTACTGGCGCAGCTGCGCCCAGGCGGCGATCGAGGCCGCCACGGCGGAGATCGCGCCCAGCGCGTCGAAGCTGAACTCGCCGACCGCGCGCAGCACCGCGAGCAGCAGGCCGGCCGCGGGCAGCACGATGGCGAGCCGGCCGACCCGGCGGGTGGCGTTCCGGCACTGGACGGCCTTGGCCTGGTACCACTCGCGCTGGCTCCGCACCCGCTCGCGCAGGTAGACCTCGCGGCGGACGGTCAGCGGCTGGTCGCGGAGCCGCTCCATGGTCTCGGTGATCTGCGGGTGCCGGGCCGGTGCGCGCCAGGCGCGCAGCTCCTCGGCGACCCCCGGAGTGACCCGGTCGGTGTCGAACTCACCCAGAATTCCCGCGAGTTGGATGTCGTAGAGGCGCTCGGCGTCGGGTAGCTTGCGGGGCGGCGGCTGGTAGGAGTCGGCACGCACCGCGTACTTCCACACCAGGGTCTTCACCGACTCGGCGACCGCCCGGCCGTCGTACCAGAGCCGCTGCGGGTTCTGCCAGGCCACCACGACGGCGATGAACAGCGCGCCCAGGTAGGCGACCGCCGCCGCCCAGGCCCAGAGCGGCCCGTCGGCGGAGCCGGCGAAGGCCGCGCCGACCAGCAGCAGCAGCTCCCAGCGGGACAGCGCGACCGCCCTGGTCTGCCCCAGCAGGGACGCGCCGTCGGCGGCCCAGAACAGGCGCGGGAGCAGGTCCTGCTCCCGCACGAAGCCGATCGAACGCCCCGCCCCAGCCGCCATCCCCGCCCCCGCAGCGCCGTCTCACCGGTCTCGGGAGTCCTGCCCAGTGACGGGTGAACTTACGCGAACGGAGCATGAGTTGGCCGAATGGGGCGGGTCGGCGCGGGCGGGCACGGGTCGGCGCGGGCCGGTGCGGACCCGGCGGCACCGGGCGGCACCGGCTGTCACCAGGCGTAGAAGATCCGGTCGGCGTTGTCGGCGATCACCTTGTTGTTCCACTCGGTGCCGCCGTCCACGTTCCCGGAGCGGAACAGCGGCGGGGTGATGCCGCGGTCGGCCAGCTTGGCGGTCGCGGCGGCCGTGACGCACTGCATCAGGGCGCTGGTGACGATGGTGGAGACCGAGCCGAACGGCGCGCCCGCGCCCGGGTGCTCCAGCTCCCCGTCGCCGAGCCCGATCTTGCTGTCCAGCACCACGTCGCAGTTGTCCTTGAGGTAGGTGCCGGAGGAGTGGTTCGAGGAGACCGCGCCGGGATAGGCCAGCGAGGTCACGCCGATCACCTTCAGGCCGCGGTCGCGGGCGTGCCGGGCCAGCTCGACCGGCATCACCTGGCGGCCGGAGAGCGAGATCAGGAACAGCAGGTCGCCGCTGCGCGCCGGGGTCAGGTCGAGCGTGGTGGTGGCCAGCCCGGAGACCCGCTCCAGGGCGCTGCCCAGGTGCGCGGGCATCACGTTGACGCCGGTCATCCCGGGCACGTTGAGCAGGTTCATCACGACCAGCCCGCCGGCCCGGTAGACCACGTCCTGGGCGGCCAGCGAGGAGTGCCCGGCCCCGTAGGTGAAGATCCGCCGCCCGTGCTCGACGGCCTCGGCCAGCAGCTCGGCGGCGGCCTCGATGTTCTCCCCCTCCTCCGCCCGGACCCGCTCCAGGTGGGCCACCGCGATGTCCAGGTACCGGCCGACCAGTCCGCTCATCTCTGCTCCGTCCGAGCTCGGGGGCGGTCCGGTGGTCCGGACCACTGGGGAGAAAGCTACGGCGTGCACGGTGTCCCCTGCCGCAGGCGGCTGTCAACCACCACTGTCCACCACCACGAAAAGCCGGGGGCATAGCGGGCACGCGGGAGGGGTTGTCACTCCGGTACGTCAGAATTGGCGGTGAGGACACCGAAGAACGGAGCCAGGGGCGATGTCAGGGCTGATCGACACCACTGAGATGTACCTCCGCACCATCCTGGAGCTGGAGGAGGAGGGCATCACCCCGATGCGCGCCCGGATCGCCGAGCGGCTGGAGCAGTCCGGCCCGACGGTGAGCCAGACGGTGGGCCGGATGGAGCGCGACGGCCTGCTCCAGGTCGCCGAGGACCGCCACCTCGAACTGACCGGTGAGGGCCGCAAGTTGGCCGTCCGGGTGATGCGCAAGCACCGGATCGCCGAGTGCCTGCTGGTGGACGTGATCGGCCTGGAGTGGGAGCAGGTGCACGAGGAGGCCTGCCGCTGGGAGCACGTGATGAGCGAGACGGTCGAGCGCAAGGTGCTCGCCATGCTCGGCCACCCCACCCAGTCCCCGTACGGCAACCCGATTCCCGGCCTGGACGAGCTCGGCGACACCAAGGCCGAGGGCGAGGGCTTCGACGCCGGGCTGCTGACGCTGGAGGCCGTCGCGGCGGCGGACGGCGCCGACGTGGTGGTCCGCCGGATCGGCGAGCCGATCCAGACCGACGGCGACCTGATGCGCACGCTCCGCCGGGCCGGTGTCCGCCCCGGCGCGACCGTCCGGGTCTCCCCGGCGCCCGGCGGCGTGCTGGTCGGCACCGGCGAGAGCGCGGCCGAGCTCGGCAAGGAGATCGCCGCGCACGTGTTCGTCGCCCAGCCGTAGCCCCCGGCCGGCCCCCTGACGGGCGGGGCGCGCCTCGGGCCCGGTGTCCCCACACCGGGCCCGTGCGCTCCCTCCCTGTCCCCCCGGGGTTCCCCCGCCGTCCCGCCCCGTCCCCTCCCGTTCCCTCCCTGCCGTGCCCGGCGCGGCCCCTGATCCGCGCCGGTCCCCTCCCGCTGCCACGTTCGGCTTCCCCGTCCGAACCCCTCCCGGCAGCCCCCCACGTTCCTCGGCCTCCCTCGGCCTGCTCGCTCCCTTCGCTCCGCTCCGTGCCGACGCTGGAGATGATCCCCTCGGCAGCTGCGGCCAATCCTTGAGCGCTGTCACCCGATCGGTGGGCTTCCGCCGCTGACCTGCGGGTATGACGACCGGTTCCGGAAGATCCGGCTCCGGACGGCTGCGAGGCGCGGCAGCCCGGACGTGCCGGCGGCGGGCCCGGCCCCCGATCGGGAGGCCCGCACCCGCCGCCGCCCGCGCGGGGTGCCGCGCGGGAACGCCCCCGCCGGATCGGCCGGAGGCACACTCGGGGTCAGCGCACCGCGGCCGCCTGGCGCGGTGCCTGGCGGGGCGAGGAGGCCTCCCGGCCGCAGGCGTAGGCCAGCGGGCTGACCAGCTCCGCGGCGTCCGGCAGCCAGCGGTTCAGCGCGGACGGCGGCCGGGCCCACTGCGCGGAGGCGTACCCGCCGACCCGGGACGGCGGGGCCACCACCCAGTCGCCCTCGCCGCGCGCCACCAGGTCCAGCCGCTCCGGCGACCAGCCGATCTGCCGCAGCATGTCCGGCAGCTTGGCGGCCACCCCGGGCAGCACCAGGAAGTGCAACCGCCGCCCGTCGCGCCCCGGCGCGGCCGGGACCGCCACCACCGGGCCGAGCTGCAGCCCCATCCGCTCCATCCGGGCCAGCGCCAGGCAGCCCGCCACCTCCGGCACGTCCAGCACGTCGAACGCCCGTCCGGCCGGCAGCAGGATCGAGGCCGCCGGGTTCTCCGTCCACCACTTGCGGACCACGCCGGGCCCGGCGCTGGCCCGCCGGCGCCAGTCCTGCTCGGCCGGGTGCGCGCCGGGGAGCGCGCAGTCCGGCGCACCGCAGGAGCAGCACGCCGGTCCGTCGCCGTCGACCAGCCAGGTGCCCGGGACCACCTCCCAGTGGCGTTCCTCGGCGTAGCGGACGGCTTCGAGCAGCAGCGGCGGCAGGTTCTGTTCGGGGGCTCCGGAGGTGTTGTCCACGTGCAGCACAACTACCGTCCGTGAGTGCGGGTTACGGGCCGCCGCCGAACGCCCCGCACGGGGCGCGCGATGTCACCCGGGACGGTGATCCTGGTCGGAACCCCTCCGCCGAGCAGGGGCGGTAACGGGCGCAGTGGGGGCGCACAGGGGCATTCACCCGGGCGCGTGGGGAGTGGGTACGTCACCGTGGGTATTCCGCATGGTGTTGCACAGTCGTCGCCCTCCGGTCGGGTCCGGACGGCGTTGGGGAGGCGGAAAAATCCCATGGCCGCGAGACCGCTCGTCGCACGAGAGCCGAACGAACGTCTGCAGCAGTTGATCCAGGAGGCGGGCTGCTCCAACGCGGGCCTGGCCCGCCGGGTCAACCTCTGCGGAGCAGAGCACGGACTGGACCTGCGCTACGACAAGACCTCGGTCGCCCGCTGGCTGCGCGGGCAGCAGCCGCGCGGGCAGGCGCCCGCCGTCATCGCCGAGGCGCTCGGTCGCAAGCTCGGCCGCGGCGTCACCGTGGACGAGATCGGGATGGCCGACGGCAAGAGCCTCAGCTCCGCCGTCGGACTCCAGTTCGCGCCCAGCCTGTCCACCGCGCTGGAGCAGATCTGCGAGCTCTGGCGCAGCGACGTCGGCAAGCGCGACTTCCTGGCCGGCACCACCGTCGCCGCCTCCGCGCTGGTCGAACCCAGCCGGGACTGGCTGATCACCCCGCCCGACCCGGTGGTCGCCCGCACCGGCGGCACCCGGGTCGGCCTGGCCGACGTGGCCGCGATCCGGGCCACCACCCAGATGCTGGTCGACCTCGACCACCGGTTCGGCAGCGGCCACGTCCGGCCCGTCGTGGTGCACTACCTGAACAGCGTGGTCTCCGGCTTCCTCGGCGGCTCCTACCGGGACGAGACGGGCCGGCAGCTCTTCGGCGCGGTCGCCCGGCTGACCGAGCTGGCGGGCTACATGGCGGTCGACACCGGGCAGCCCGGCCTGGCCCAGCGCTACTACATCCAGGCGCTGCGGCTGGCCCAGGCCGCCGACGACCGCGGCTACGGCGGCTACGTGCTCGCCGCGTCGATGAGCCACCTCGCCGCGACCCTCGGCAACCCCCGGGAGATCGCCCAGCTCGCCCGCGCCGCCCAGGAGGGCGCCCGCACGGTGGCCACCCCGACCGCGATGGCGATGTTCTACGCCGCCGAGGCCCGCGGCCACGCCCTGCTCGGCGACGCCTTCGCCTGCGAGAACGTCGCGGCCAAGGCGCTCGCCGCGATGGAGCGCCGCAACCCGGCCGACGACCCGGACTGGATCGTCCACTTCGACGAGGCCTACCTCGCCGACGAGCTGGCGCACTGCCACCGGGACCTGCAGCAGGGCGAGCGGGCCGAGCACTACGCCCGCACCGCGCTCGAACTGCACCCCGCGCACCGGGTCCGCCGCCGCGCCGTCGACCTGGTGCTGCTCGCCACCGCCCAGCTCCAGCAGCGCGACCTCGAACGCGCCTGCGAGACCGGCAGCGAGGCGGTCCGGCTGCTCAGCGGCCTGCGCTCGAACCGGGGCGTCGAGTACCTGGACGACTTCCGCAACCGGCTGGAGCCGTACCGCGGGCACCGCGCGGTCCGCGAGTTCCACGCCCGGATGGACGGGGAGGCGGCGTAGCGGGCGGAGCGGCGCGGGGACGGGCCGGGCGGACCGGCCCGTCCGAAGGTGAAGCCTTGGCACGGAACAACGGCGCACGTAGTCACCCGTGCCGGTGAACCGGTAGCGTGGGCCCGCAGTTGTGGTCCGCCGTCAGCGACCGGCGGGGCAACCGAAAGGCCCGGGACCACCGGTGCCGTGCACAGGTGAGGAATCGCGTTGAGCCAGCGCCGCTCGTACCCCAACTCCGGCGACTTCAATCTGGACGACCTGTTCCGGCCGGAGCCCGCCGCGGACGGGGCGGGCGGCCCGGCCGGTGCCGCGCAGCCCCCGCAGACCCAGGCCCCGTACCCCGCGCAGCCGCCGGCCCGGCCGCCCTACCCGGCGGCGCCGGCCCAGCCGTACGACCCCGTCCCGCAGCAGCAGTCGGTGCCGCCGGTCGGGCAGAGCGGCAGCCCCGAGTACTGGGGCGCGCCCCAGCAGGCCGGGCCCGCCGCGCCCGAGCAGGAGGGCGCCACCCAGTACCTGCCGCCGTACCCGACCGGTGACCCGACCTTCGGCGGCCAGCAGCCGCAGCAAGTCCCGTACCCGGGCGGCACCTTCGGCGGGCAGGCCCCGCTCCAGCCGCCGGCCCAGCCCGGCTACGGCCCCGCGCAGCCGGGCTACGGCGGGGCGGCGGGCGGCTACCAGGCGCCGCAGCAGCCCGGCTACCAGGCCCCGGGCGGCTACCCGCAGGGCGAGGACGGCGGGAGCCGCAAGCCCGACCGCAAGGTCCTGATCGGCGCGGGCGTGGCCGGCGTCGCGCTGGTCGCCGTGCTGGCCGGGGTGCTGCTCAGCGGCGGTGACGAGGGCGACCGGGGCAACAAGGAGAAGACCAAGGCGAAGGCCGGGACCAGCCAGCCCGCGTCCGCCCCGGCCACCGGGGCCGGCGGCGACGCCGTCACCCCGGCGATGAAGGCCCAGGCCCAGGCGATGTCCGACCTGCTGGGCACCGCCAGCGCCAGCCGCACCTCGGTGGTCAACGCGGTCGGCGCGGTCGGCAAGTGCCAGACCCTGCCGGACGCGCAGGGCGCGCTCACCGCCGCCGCCGCGCAGCGGCAGGACCTGCTGAAGAAGCTCGGCGACCTGAAGGTCGATCAGCTGCCGGACGGCGCGAAGCTGGTGACGCAGCTGCAGGCCGCGTGGCAGGCCTCCGCCACCGCCGACACCGAGTACGCGGCCTGGGCCGGCGACCTGGTGGCCGGCTGCGACCCGGGCAAGGCCAAGGACAACGACCACTACCGCAACGGCAACACCGCGAGCGGCTCCGCCACCACGGCGAAGGAGCAGGCCTCGACCCTCTGGGGCGCCATCGCGGGGAAGACCGGCCTCCCGACCAAGGGCGCGATCGAGCTGTAGCCGGCCGGGGGAACGGCCGAGGGGCGCGGTTCCCCGCGCCCCTCCTCCTCGCCGTCCTGCGGTGTGCTTACGCCGGGGGCCTGTCGTTGGTCAGGACCCAGCGGACGTCCGTGAAGCCCTTGCGCTGCTCGCTGAGGCGGCCGTCCCGGACCTGCTGGAAGGTGACCGAGGTGTTCACCAGGCGGGGGGCGTCGGCGGTCGGGAGCATGTTGGTGACGCCCCAGCTGAGCGGCGGGGTGGCACCGGCGGTGTCGATCGGGTCGCCGCTGTCGAGGACGCTCTGCAGGCCCTTCGCGCTGATCGGCCTGGACCGGTCGATCCGGCCGGCGGCCTGCCGGAACACCTCGTAGGCGACCCAGGTGGTCTGCACGCCGGGGTCGGCGACGTCGATGGTGGCGCCGTTGCCGTAGGTGTGGGCGGTGGAGCGCAGGTTGTCCCAGACGGTGGAGGACTCGGCGGGGAACCAGCCGGTGGCGAGCGCGCCGCGCAGCGGGCCGTTGTCGCCGCTGGTGGAGTCGACCACGGACTGCTGGAAGGAGCCGATCACCGAGGCGAGCTGGGTGTTCTTCGGGTTGGCCCGGCGGTACGGGTCGAGCAGGTTGGCGGTGGGCTCGGCGCCGAGCGCGGAGAGCACGCAGTTGCCGGGCCGGTCCTCGCCGATGGCCTTGCGGGCGTACGGGGAGTAGTCGTTGGACTTCTCCGGCGCCTTGACGTCGACGACCTTGATGCCGGTCTGCCGGGTGGCCGAGCCGAGGTAGTTGACCAGGGCGTCGCCGGCCCGGGAGTCGGGGCGGATCAGCGAGATCTGCTTGCAGCCGGCCTCGACCAGCTGGCGCCCGCTGCCCGCGACCAGGGCGGGCAGGCCGCCGTTGACGGGGTAGGAGAGCGGGCTGCTGAACTCGGGGCTGGAGAGGCCGTACCCGCCGATGAACGGGATGCCGGCGCCCTCCAGGACGGGCATGAAGTTGCTGCCGTACTGGCTGGCGGAGCCGACCACGGCGACCGCGTGCGCGCTGACGGCCTGGTCGGCGCAGGCGGTGGCGCCGTCGGTGGTGTCGTGCTCGTTGCAGGTCAGGACGCGGACCTTGCGGCCGGCCAGGCCGCCGTGGGCGTTGAAGTCGCGGCCGATCGCCTCGGCGAGCGCGGTCATGCCGGGGCGGTCGGCCGCGCCGGTGCCGGACGGGGCCCAGGTCATCACGGTGACCTCCTGGCCGGCCGAGTCGGCGGACGCGGGGCCGCCGCAGGCGGAGAGCGAGAGCAGGGCGGGAAGGACGGCGGATCCGGCGGCGAGCGCGGCGGTGGTGCGGCGGCGTCCACTGACGGCGGGATGCGGGTGGGGGGTTCCGTTCCGCGTCATGCTGCTCTGTTCCTCCCTGGACATGCTGCTGCGGGGTGTCCCGTGCTTCGTCGCGCAGGCTCGGCGGATCAAGGGTGGTCCCGGCTTCGCACGCCGAGAGGGACGCTGTCTGAACGGATCGCCAACGAGGCGCGAACACGGTGTGCGCACGGGGCGTGACGCGTGTAGAGGCGCGGGTGGAGCGGAGTCGGCCCGGGAACGTACGATCGGTCCCCGTGTCCGACAGCATGGATTCTCCGCACCGGTCTGCCCGAAACACTTCTCGAACGGGTGGCCGCTCCAGCACGATGGGCGGCATGCCCCTGACTGATCTGCCCTGGTGGCGCTGGCGGGCCCGGATCCGCTCGGCGCTGCACATGTTCTCCGACCCCGTCTTCCAGCAGGCGGCCTGGCTGGACGGCCAGGACGGCTACGGAGACCTCACCGACGCGGTGTACCGGCTGGTGGAGGACACCTGGCTGGACCGCTGGTCGGCGGAGAAGTACGTCGGTTCGATCTTCCGGGACTCCGCGGAGGCGGTCGCGGTGGACGCGGCCGTGCTCCGGGTGCTGCGCATCCTGCACCAGGTCGGCGGCGACGCCCCGGCCGCGGTGTACCTGGGCCACCCGGACTGGCCGGAGGCCGTGCAGGCGGCCCGCGAGGCGCACCACCGGCTGGCCGTCAACGACGGCGACGATCCCGACCTCCCGCCGCGCCCGCTGGACGAGTTGCGGGAACTGACCGCGCACCACTGACCGGTGCGGCCGGGCGGCCGGTCTCGGGAACCGGTCGCCCGCCCCGCCGCCGCCCGATCTGTGCCAGGGTGGGCCCCTGTCGTCCGCACCAGAGCCGAGAAACGGGGCCCCGCGCACATGGAAGAGACCGCCCGCTCCCAGTACGTCCTCACGCTGTCCTGCCCGGACAAGCAGGGCATCGTCCACGCGGTCTCCAGCTACCTGTTCATGACCGGGTGCAACATCATCGACAGCCAGCAGTTCGGCGACGCCGGGACCGGTCTGTTCTTCATGCGGGTGCACTTCTCCGCCGAGGAGCCGGTGACGGCGGAGCGGCTGCGGGCCAGCTTCGCGGCGATCGGCGCCTCGTTCCGGATGGACTGGCAGATCCACGAGTCCGCGGAGCGGATGCGGGTGGTGCTGATGGTCTCGAAGTTCGGGCACTGCCTGAACGACCTGCTGTTCCGGACCCGGATCGGGGCGCTGCCGGTGGAGATCGCCGGGGTGGTCTCCAACCACACCGACTTCCGCGAGCTGACCGAGTCCTACGGCATCCCGTTCCACCACATCCCGGTGACCAAGGACACCGAGCACACCAAGGAGGCCGCCGAGCGGAGGCTGCTCGACCTGGTCGCCGAGGAGCGGGTCGACCTGGTGGTGCTGGCCCGCTACATGCAGGTGCTCTCCGACGACCTGTGCAAGGCGCTGTCCGGCCGGGTCATCAACATCCACCACTCCTTCCTGCCGAGCTTCAAGGGCGCCAAGCCCTACCACCAGGCGCACGCCCGGGGTGTGAAGCTGATCGGCGCGACCGCGCACTACGTCACCGCCGACCTGGACGAGGGCCCGATCATCGAGCAGGAGGTCGCCCGGGTCACCCACGACGTCACCCCCGAGCAGCTGGTCGCGCTCGGCCGGGACGTCGAGTGCCAGGCGCTGGCCCGCGCGGTGAAGTGGCACAGCGAGCACCGGGTGCTGCTGAACGGCTCCCGGACGGTGGTCTTCGCCTGACGCCCCGCCTGACGCCCCGTCGGCTCCCCGCACACCGTCAGCGCCCTTGACGGCGGCCGCCGTTCGAGCCCCGCTGGACATTTGTCGCAAGGGTGGTTCGCCCGTGGCGCGCCGGTGCCCGGCGGCCCGCGGCGGTACGGTCGGGGGTACCCCGTGAGGGCGGTGCCGCCGACCGGTCGTGCGAACCCCGGCAGGGTGAGCGGGACAGTATGCACCGCGGCGTCCCCCGAACGCTGGAATATGCCCGAAGCTCTTGCTGCGACCCGGTCGCGGAATCATTCTGGGGCGTGTTCGTGTCGATGCCATGGGCAGTTCGGGTTCGGCGACCTCCGCGGTGGACGCGGCCGACCGGACCGGCGGGATCAAACGGGCCGAATACCGAGTGCGGGTGGTGGAACGGTGCAGGTACTTCAGGTACAGCTGGCGGTCCAGGCGGACCCGGCCGAGGTCTCGCGGGCCAGGCGGTGGGTCCGGGCGCGGCTGCGGGCCGGCGGGATCGACCCGGACTCCCCGGTCGCCGAGACCCTGGTGCTGGTGGTCTCCGAGCTGGTCACCAACGCGGTCGTGCACACCGGGTGCCCGGCGGTGCTCCGGCTGCTGCTGCCGCTCGACCCGGCCGCCGCCCCGGCCCCGGTCCGGGTGGAGGTCGCCGACGCCAGCTGCGCCGCCCCGGCGCCCCGGCACGCCGGGGCCGACGAGGACGCCACCAACGGCCGCGGCCTGGAGCTGGTCGAGCTGCTCTGCGAGCGCTGGGGCTGGTACCCGGAGAACTCCGGCAAGCGGGTCTGGTGCGAGGTCGGCCCGGCGCTCGGGGTCTGCGAGCGGGCCGCGCAGCCGGTCGCCTCGGTGGGCTGAGCCCCCGTCCGGGCAGGTCGGTGCACGCCGGTCGTGCGCGGTCCGCACCCCGGATGATCCGTCTGAATTTCGGACAACCCATTGACGTGACGTATCCGACTGATCACTCTTGGGTGCGGCGCCCCGTTGCGAGGGGACGCCGAGGGAGACCGGGCGGTGCCGACACTCAGGGGGTCGTTGGCCGACTCCGCCCGGAACCTCGGCGAAATCGGAGCGCCCGGGCGTCACGGCTTCAGGGCCCGGACGCCGACCAAGGACGGCGGCCCGCCGTGCCGTGCTCGGGGTGCGCGCGGCGGGTCGGCGTCGGGCCGGGGGCGGGCGGACGCCGCATCGTGACCCAAAACCACTGGAAACCAGCAGTGGTCTACACCAAAACTGAGTGCCGTGACCGCACCCGAACTGCACTCCGCCCCCACCGCGCAGGTCGTCGCACCGCACCGGCCCGCCATCTGGTCGGGCAACTTCCGCCTGTACTTCACCGCCCGCTCGGCCGGCCTGCTGAGCGACGCCATGCTCCCGGTCGCCGTCTCGGCCGGCCTGATCGCCGCCCACCACTCCACCGCCACGGTCGGCTACGCGATGGCCTTCCTGCTCGGCCCGTTCGCCGGACTGGTGCTGTTCGGCGGCGTGCTCGCCGACCGGTTCACCGCCCGGCGGCTGATGATCTTCGCCGACCTGCTCAACCTCACCACCCGGGTGCTGCTCGCGCTGCTGTTCTTCCGCGGCGTCGACCAGCTCTGGCAGCTCTACCTGCTGCTCGCGCTGGCCGGCACCGCCGCCGCGATGTTCCAGCCCGGCGCCGCCTCCACCGTCCCGCTGGTCTCCACCGACGTGCAGGGCGCCAACGGCGTGCTGCGGATCTCCGAGGCCCTCACCACCCTGGTCGGCCCGCCGCTGGCCGGCCTGCTCGCCGCCGTCTCCACCGGCTGGGTGATGGTGATCGCCGCCACGATGTACGCGATCAGCGCCTGCTGCCTGCTCGCCCTGCGGCTCGGCCCCGTCCCCGCCCCGCCGCCCGGCGACAGCCTGTGGCGCAACCTGGTGGTCGGCTGGCACGAGTTCTGGTCCCGCAGCTGGATGTGGGGCGTCATCCTGGTCTGGATGGTCTTCACCGTGCTCTCCTGGGGACCGTTCGGCCCCGTGGTGGCCGGCCAGGTCATCGCGCGCGACGGCGGCACCGTCTACGGCCTGATCAACGGCATGTTCGGGGCCGGCACCGTGGTCGGCGGCCTGCTGGCGATCCGGGTCAAGCCGCAGCGCCCGCTGGCCGCCGGTGCCGTCGCCCTGTTCGCCTTCGCCGTCCAGCAGTTCGCCTTCGCCGCCGCCCCGCCCTGGCCGCTGCTCGGCACCGCCCAGCTGGTCTCCGGCATCGGCATCAGCTTCTGGGGCGTGATGTGGGCCACCAGCGTGCAGACCCAGGTCCCCGGCGAGGTGCTGAACCGCATCCACGCGTACGAGGTCGCGGGCTCGGTCTGCATGTTCCCGCTCGGCTCGGCGCTGGCCGGACCGGCCGTCGACGCCCTCGGCACCACCCGGGTCTACCTGATCGGCGGCGCGGTCACCCTGGCCACCGCCGCCACCCTGCTGCTCGCCCGGCCGATCCGCGAACTGCGCCGGGTCCCCGCCGCCGGACCGGTGGCCGGCGGGCACTGACCTCCCCGCCCCGCTGTCCGGATCTCGGGGATACATGGCAGTCGGACCCGTCGCGCGGACGGGGCCGGGAGCGGCAGACTCCGGCGGGTGAAGGAACTGGAACTCCCCGCCGCCCCCGCCGCCGACCCGGCCCCGCCGCAGACCCGCGCCCCCCGCCTGCACTACGGCTGGATCGTCGTCGCCGTCTCGCTGGTCGTCCTGGTCGGCTCGGCCGGGTTCCGCTCCACGCCGAGCCTGATGATGGACGCCCTGCACAACGAGTTCGGCTGGTCGCGCGCCACCATCTCCAGCGCCGTCTCGGTCAACCTCGCCCTCTACGGCCTCACCGCGCCCTTCGCCGCCGCCCTGATGGACCGCTTCGGCGTCCGGCCGGTCGTGGTCTGCGCGCTGCTCACCATCTCCACCGGCGCCGGCCTCACCGTCCTGATGACCGCGCCCTGGCAGCTCGTGCTGTGCTGGGGCGTGCTGGTCGGCCTCGGCAGCGGCTCGATGGCCGGCGCCTTCGCCACCACCATCTCCGGCCGCTGGTTCGAGGCCCGGCAGGGCCTGGTCACCGGCGTGCTCACCGCCGCCGGCGCGGCCGGCAACCTGGTCTTCCTGCCGCTGCTCGCCGCCCTGGTCGAGCAGCAGGGCTGGCGCACCGCCGTGGTGGTGGTCTCGCTCTGCGCCACCGCCGTCGCCGTCCCGGTCCTGGTCCTGATGCGCGAACGCCCTGCCGACCTCGGCCTGCTGCCCTACGGCGCCACCGAGGCGCCCGCGCCGCCGCGCACCGACGGCTCCGCCGTCGCCCGCTCGCTGCGGGTGCTCCGGGAGGCCGCCCGGACCAGGGCGTTCTGGCTGCTCGCCGCCTCCTTCGCGATCTGCGGCGCCACCACCGTCGGCCTGGTCGGCACCCACTTCGTCCAGGCCGCCCACGACCACGGCATGTCCGAGACCACCAGCGCCTCGCTGCTCGCCCTGATCGGCGTCTTCGACATCGCCGGCACCATCGCCTCCGGTTGGTTCACCGACCGCTTCGCCCCCGCCCGGCTGCTGATCGCCTACTACGCGCTGCGCGGCCTCTCGCTGCTCTTCCTGCCCGCGCTGTTCGGCGACAGCCTGCGGCCGCCGATCCTGGCCTTCGTGATCTTCTACGGCCTGGACTGGGTCGCCACCGTCCCGCCCACCGTCGCGCTCTGCCGCCGGCACTTCGGCCCGGACGCCCCGATCGTGTTCGGCTGGGTGCTGGCCGCGCACCAGGTCGGCGCCGCCCTGGTGGCCGGGCTGGCCGGCCTGGCCCGGGACCGGTTCGGCGACTACGACGCCACCTGGTACGCGGCCGGCGGGCTGTGCGCCGTCGCGGTGGTCTGCTGCGTGGCGGTGCGCCGGGTTCCCGAGCCGACCGCCGCCGCGGCCTGAACCGGGGAGGGTCGGCGGCGGCTTCTAGGCTGGGCCCATGAGCTTGCGTTTCGTGCTGGAGACCGACCCGTCGCCCGCGCTCCGGGCGGAGATCACCCGGCTGTGGACGGACGTGTCGAACGCCGGGGGCGCGGTCGGGTTCGTGCCCCCGGTGACGGAGGCGGAGGTCGCGCCGGTCGCCGAGCGGCAGTTCGCGGCGCTCGGCCCGGACCGGCTGCTGGTCGGCCACGAGCCGGGCGGCCGGGTCGCCGCGGTGCTGTTCTTCGAGGACCCGCGGTTCGGGCTGATGGACCACTGGCGGCTGCTCAAGCGGGTCATGGTGCATCCCGACCTCCAGGGCCGCGGCTACGGGGCCGAACTCCTCGCCGAGGCCGAGCGGCTGGCCCGCGGCTGGGGCCTGTCCGGGCTGCGGCTCACCCTGCGCGGCGGCCACGGCCTGGAGCGCTTCTACGGGCGCGGCGGCTGGGTCGAGGTGGGCCGGGTGCCGGGGGCGATCCGGGTCGCCCCGGGGGACGAGCGCGACGACGTGACGATGTGGCTCGACCTGCGCACCCCGGCGGTGTGAGGTCGTGCTTCACTGGGAGGGCCATTCCCCCCACGCGCCCTGCGGCGCGACCCGGCAGTGAAGGACGAACCCCGGTGAGCAGCAAGAACAACGCCACGCTCCGCTACACCTCGCTGCGGGCCAGCATCTTCCTGGCCTGCCTGCTGGTCGCGCTGCTGCTCGGGCACTTCGGGGTGATCCCGGTGGTCGGTTCGCTGGGCCTGCTGATCCTGTTCGTGCTCGCCATGGTGGCCTCCTCGGCGATCAGCTACGTGGTGCTGAGCAAGCAGCGCGACGAGATGTCCGCGCAGATCGCCGCCCGGGTCGAGCACCGCAAGGAGCGCTCCGCCGCCCGCGACTCGGCCGAGGACGCGGCCGACGACGCGGCCCGGGCCGCGGCGGCCCGGCAGGCGCAGGCCGGCTGACGGCGTGTCGGACAGCCCGTCCGGCGAGGGCGCGCGGCGGCGGCCGACCGGGCGGGACGTGGCCCGACTGGCGGGGGTGTCGCAGGCCACCGTCTCGCTGGCGTTCTCCGGCAGCTCCGGGCACCGGGTCTCGGCGGCCACCCGGGAGCGCATCCGCACCGCCGCCGAGGCGCTCGGCTACCGCCCGCAGGCGGCCGGCCGGCAGCTGCGGCTCGGCCGCAGCGGCATGGTGCTGCTGGCCGTTCCCAACCTGCTCGGCCCGTTCTTCGGCCGGGTGCTGACCGGCGTCCACGCGGAGGCCGCCCGGCACGGCCTGTCGGTGGTGGCCAGCAGCGGCTGGGACGCGGCGACGCTCGCCGAGGCGGCCGCCGCCGGGCGCTTCGACGGCCTGCTGGTCTGCTCGCCCGACGACCGCCAGCTGGGCGAACTGCCCGCCGACACCGCCGCGGTGTTCCTGGACGCCGACCCTGCGGCCAACCCCGGCCGCCCCACCGTCGAGCTCGACCTGGCCACGGGCATGCGGGCCGCCGTCGACCACCTGGCCGGGCTCGGCCACCGGCGGATCGGCTACCTGCGCTCGGTGCACTCCGCGTACACCTTCCGGGTCCGGCAGGCGGCGTTCGCCGCCGCGTCCGCGCACCTGGAGGTGCGGGAGCGGGCGGTCAGCCTGAACGAGGGCAGCCGGGCGGCCACCGAGGCGGCCCGCGAGCTGCTGGCCGGACCGGACCGGCCGCGGGCCGTGGTCTGCGACGACGACGTGGTGGCGTCCGGCCTGTACCGGGCGGCGGACGAGGCGGGCCTGCGGATACCGGCGGACCTCTCGGTGGTCGGCATGGACAACATCCCGGTGGCGGAGCTGCTCAGCCCGCCGCTCACCACCGTCGACCTGCCCGGCGAGCGGCTCGGCCGGACCGGGCTGGCCACCCTGGTCGCCCTGCTGAACGGCGAACTCCCGCCGCCCGCCGCCCCGTTGGCGACCAGCCTGGTGGTGCGGGGCTCGACGGCGGCCGCGACGGCCTGAACCGGGCCCGTCCGCCCGCCCGCTCACTCGCTCGCTCGCTCACCCGCTCACTGCTCGCCGAGGATCATCCACTTCTCCGGCAGTGCCATCGGCGCGAAACCGACCTTGGCGTACACCTCGTGCGCGTCCCGGGTCGCCAGCAGCACGCGGCGCAGGCCCAGCCCGGCCAGCTCGTCCCGGACGGCGGCGGTGAGCGCGGTGCCCAGGCCGCGGCCGCGGGCCGGCTCGGCGATGAACACGTCGCACAGCCAGGCGAAGGTGGCCCGGTCCGTCACCACCCGGGCGTAGCCCACCTGCGCGCCCGAACCCTCCTCGTACAGGCCGAAGTTGAGTGAGGCGTCGATCGCGGTGTCCTGCTTGGCGCGCGGTCGCCCGAGCGCCCAGTACGACTCCTCGGAGAGCCAGCGGTGCACGGCCTCCCGGTCGAGCCGGGACGGGTCGGTGGAGAGGGCGTAGCCCGCGGGCAGCGCGTAGTTCGTCATGCGGCGCATCCAAGCAGCCCGGGGCCGGTGCGGGCGAGCGGATTGCGGGTCCCCGACGGCCCGGCGGGAGTCCGGTGACGGGGCGTCAGGCCAGGGCCGGGACCGGGGCCGGCAGCGGGCGCAGGCGGGCCCGGCCGGCCAGCAGCAGCAGGCCGCCGAGGGCGATGCCCGCGGTGGCGCAGAGCGCGACGGCCTGCAGCGAGCCGGCCACCAGGGCGCCGGAGACCGCGTAGCCGGCCGCGTTGCCGGTGGCGAACAGGGTGACCAGCCAGGCGAACGCCTCGGTGACGGTGCCGGTGGGGGCGAGCTCGGCGACCAGCACGAAGGCGGCGGCGAGCAGCGGGGCGAGGCCGAGGCCGGAGACGAAGGCCAGCGCGGCCATCGGGAGCGGGCCGGGCAGGAGCAGCAGCGGCAGGTAGCCGGCGGCCATGCCGAGGGCGAGCACCCAGGTGCGGGTCGCGGTGTCGGCCTTCCAGGCGGCGGCGCCGTAGGCCAGCGCGCCGAGCAGGCCGGCCAGCGCGGCCAGCGCCAGCAGGGAGCCGGCCCCGCCGGGGAGGCCGTCGGGGTGCTGCTCGGCGTAGGCGATGAAGAGCACGTTCTGCGCGCCGACCGCCCAGCCGGCCCCGGCCAGGCCGAGCAGCAGCAGGACCAGGCCGGGGGAGCGGAGCGGCCCGAGCAGCCCGGCGGAGGCCGCCCGGGCGGGCGCCCGCCACTGCCGGGCGGGGGCGGAGGTGGCGACCACCAGCGCGCCGAGCAGGCCGAGGACGGCGGCCGTCCACAGGGCCGCGGTCGGCGACAGGGCGGCGGCGATCCCGGCCACCGCGAGCGGCCCGGCCACGTACAGCACCTGCTGGGAGGCGGAGTCGAAGGCGTACGCGGTGTCGAGCTGCTCCTCGTCCACCACGTCGGGCCAGAGCGAGCGCAGGCAGGGTTCGAGCGGGGGCATGCAGAGCCCGGCGATCGCGGCGCCGAGCGGGGCGGCGACCGGGGAGCCCGGGGCGAGGGCGAGCAGCGCGTAGCCGCCGCCGGCCGCGACGGCGGAGGCGAGCAGCACCCGGGGCTGGCCGGTCAGGTCGACGATCCGGCCGAGCACCGGCCCGCCGATCGCGGCGGCGATCGCGTACGCGGCGGTGGCCAGGCCGATCCGGCTGTAGGGGGTGTCGGCCGCGCGCAGGGCGAGGGCGATCACCAGGGCGGTCATCCCGGCCGGGAGCCGGCCGAGCAGGGTGCCGACCAGCAGCCGGGTGACGTGCGGGGCTCGGAGCAGTGCGGCGTAGCCCATGGGCGTCCTTCCAGCGGCGGGTGTCGCTTTAAGTTATACGTATAACTGACGAGCGTCAAAGTTGGCAGGTCAGAGCTGACGCCTCGTCAGGAAGGGATCGTTCGGAAACGATCTCAAATAAGTACTTTGAACATCTCAAAGGTTTGTTGCTAGTCTGCCGGTCATGACCACCGCAGACGCCGCGCACCGCACCGGCCCGGGCACCCCGCCCGCGCCGTGCCGCCCGCGGCTGTCCGGTGCCGTGGACGGCCCGCGCCGCTGTCGCTCCGGCGGCTGTATGCGGGCGGCACGCCGCTCCTGACGCCCCGACGCCTCCCCGCTGTCGGTCCCGCCCGGGTCTCCCCGCCCGGCCCCGCGTCCCCGCCGTGCCGCCGCCTCCGCCCCGCCCCGCTCTTCCGCCCCGCACCCCCGGAGTCCGTACGCCCATGTCCACCGCGCCCGCGCCCGCGACCCTGCTGGGACGCCTCCGCCGCACCCCGTTCTGGGTCCAGATCGTCGGCGGCCTCGTCCTCGGCCTGCTGCTCGGCTGGATCGCCCGGTCCAACGACGTGTCCTGGCTGACCACCACCCTCGACACCATCGGCAAGACCTTCGTCCAGTTGCTCAAGCTGGCCGTCCCGCCGCTGGTCTTCACCGCGATCGTGGTCTCGGTCGCCAACCTGCGCAACGTCACCAACGCCGCCCGGCTGGCCACCCGCACGCTGTTCTGGTTCCTCGCCACCTCGCTGATCGCGGTCGCCGTCGGTCTCGGCCTCGGTCTGCTCACCGACCCCGGCAAGGGCGCCAACCTCTCCACCAAGGGCCTCAAGGGCGTGGAGAAGGGCGGCACCTGGATCGACTTCCTGACCGGCATCATCCCCACCAACATCGCCGACGCCTTCCTGAAGGTGAACGTCCTCCAGATCGTCTTCCTCGGCGTGGTCGTCGGCGCGGCCGTCCTCAAGCTGGGCGCGAAGGCCGACCCGGTCCGCAAGCTCTCCGAGGCCGTCCTCGAACTGGTCCAGACCGCCCTGTGGTGGGTGATCCGGCTCGCCCCGCTCGGCACCCTCGGCCTGATCGGCAAGTCCGTCGCCGTCTACGGCTGGGACCTGCTCAAGCCCTTCTCCACGCTGACCATCGACGTCTACGTCGGCTGCGCGATCGTCCTGTTCGGCGTCTACTCGCTGCTGCTGCGCTTCGTGGCCGGCCTCAACCCGCTGAACTTCTTCAAGGGCGCCTGGCCCGCGATCCAGCTGGCCTTCGTCTCCCGCTCCTCGGTCGGCACCCTGCCGGTCACCCGCCGGGTCACCGAGCGGCTCGGCGTGCCGTCCGAGTACGCGTCCTTCGCGGTGCCGTTCGGCGCCACCACCAAGATGGACGGCTGCGCCGCGATCTACCCGTCGCTGGCCGCGATCTTCGTGGCCCAGGTGTACGGCATCGACCTCGGCGTCCAGGACTACCTGCTGATCGCCTTCGTCTCGGTGATCGGCTCCGCGGCCACGGCCGGCCTCACCGGCGCGATCGTGATGCTCACCCTGACCCTCTCCACCCTCGGCCTCCCGCTGGAGGGCGTCGGGCTGCTGCTCGCCATCGACCCGATCCTCGACATGATGCGCACCGCGACCAACGTGGCGGGGCAGGCGGTCGTCCCGATCCTGGTCGCCGCCCGCGAGAAGACCCTCGACCTCACCGCCTACAACAACCCCACCGGCGACCTCCTCGCCGAGGACCGCCCGGCCGTCCCGGCCCAGGCCACGACCGAACCCGTCGCCGCCTGACCGAGACATCCCGAAGGCCCGCACCCCACCGAGGGGGTGCGGGCCTTCGCACGTTGGAGTGAGTTTCCTTGGGAGGGTGCGGCGCGGTCGGTAGCGTGGGGGCGACTGAAGGAGGGGCCGATGAGTGCACTGCCCGGCGGTGAACGTCCGTACAGCTCGGTCGACCCGGAGCAGGCATTGAAGTACGCGATCCAGCACCATGCCGGTGATCGCGTCCAGATCGTGGAAGGAGTCATCGAGCCGATGTCGCCGGGGTGGGACCACGAGACGATGGCGGATGACATCCGTTACCAACTGTTCGGCAAGGTCCGGGAGATGGGCTGCGTGATGGGCGCAGGCGATCTCGACTTGCCAGGATCGAGCAACTGGTACATCCCCGATATCGCGGTTGTCCCCCGGGCACTCTCCAAAGGTGGTGCCGCGCTGCTGCCCGACCAGACGCTGCTGGTGGTCGAGGTGACGTCCGATTCGAACGCGGACACCGACCGGGTGGTGAAGCGGCGGCGGTACGCCGAGTACGGGGCGCCGCTGTACCTACTGATCGACCGGCAGGACCGGGCCTGCACGCTGTTCTCCGAGCCGGGGGCGCTCGGGTACACCAGGGCGGTCGGGCCGCTGCCGTTCGGGGAGCCGATCGAGCTGCCGGAGCCGTTCGGGCTGCGGGTGGACACGTCCGGGTTCTGAGCGGGTGGGTCAGCGGGGCTTGGCGTGGCGGATGCGGAGGCGGCCGAAGCCGGTGGTGCCGGTGAGGCGGATGGTGGGGCCCGGGGTGGGGGAGGGGTGGCGGGGGGCTCGGTAGCGGAGGCCCTTCCAGCCCGGGGTGAGGCCGTCGAGGTCGACGGTGGCGTGGTGCGGGACGGTGATGGTGGCGCGGCCGAACTCCAGGCGGAGTTCGATGTCGACCACGGGGTGGTCGATGATCGCGCGGCCCAGGTCGAGGCGGACCTTGGCGAAGGGGGAGACGACCGTCAGGGTGCGCGGGACGCGCCAGGCGCCGCGGCGGTCGATCCGGCCGGCGACGGCGGTGAGGGTGGTCGGGGCGGCGACCGGGGCCGGGGCCGGGAGGTCGTGCAGGACGGCGTCGAGGTCGGCCCGGGTCGCCGCAGTGAGCGCCTGGTGGATGCGCTGCTCCCACTCGTCCCGGGTGATCCGTTCCTCGCTGTACGCCTGCTGGAGCCGTTCGGCGGCCGCGTCGCGCTCGGCCGCGCCGATCCGGGTCCGCGGGCTCTCCGGGAGTGAGGTCACCCGTGCAGCGTAGGCGGGGGCCGGGGGCGGGTGGGAGCTCCGGGGAGAATCTGGACGTGTGTCCAGCTATGCTGGACACCTGTCCAGAAGAGGAGGCGGCGACATGGAGCTCGCGGCGGCGGTGCTGGTCGGCCTGGTGGCCCTGTTGCACGGGTACATCCTGGTGCTGGAGATGTTCCTCTGGGAGCGCGCACCGGGGCGGAAGCTGTCCGGGTTCGACGCCGAACTCGCCCGGCGGACAGCCCCGTTGGCGGCCAACCAGGGCCTGTACAACGGCTTCCTGGCGGCCGGTCTGCTCTGGGGCCTGCTGGCGGGGGACCTGACGGCGTTCGGGGTGCGGGTGTTCTTCCTGTCCTGCGTGCTGGTCGCGGGCCTCTACGGCGGGCTGACGGCGAACCGCCGCATCCTGGTCGCCCAGGCCCTCCCCGGCGCGGTCGCGCTGGCCGCCGTGCTGGCGGCCGGGTGAGCGCGGCCGGCGACCCGCGGGCCGAGCGGACCAGGGCGAAGCTGCGGGCCGCGCTGCTCGCGGAGTGCGCCGACCGCCCGCTGGCCGGGCTGACGGTGGCGGCGGTCGCCCGCCGGGCCGGGGTCGGCCGGGCCACCTGCTACCTGCACTACCCCGACCTGGCGGCGCTGGCCGTGGACGCCTGCGCCGAGGTGGTCCGGGAGGCGGTCGAGGCGCTGCACGCCTGGCGCGGTGTCGCGGACCCGGCCGCCCCGCCCGCGGACCTGCTGGAGTTCTTCGACCGGGTCGGCGGGCACGCCGGCCTCTACCGGGAGCTGCTGGCCCCGGGCGGCGGCGGTCCGCTCGGCCCGGTGCTCCACCGCGAGCTGCGCGAACGCAGCCGCCGGGAGCGCGAGTTGGCGGGCGCCCCGGACGCCCCCCTGATCGCCTCGGCGGTCGCCGGCACCTTCACCGGCGTCCTGGCCGACTGGCTGCACGGCCTGGTCGACGAACCCCCGGCCGCGGTCGCCTCCCGGGTCTGGCGCCTGCTGATCGGCCTGCACCGCACCCCGCTGGCCTGAGCCCGCGGACGGGGCGGGGGTTCCGGGGCCGGGCGGGGCGGGGCAAACGGGCGGGGCGGGGCAAAAAGGCAGGGGGCCCGCCCGGTGGCGAGCCCCCTTGGAACTGCTACTCGTACGGACCCGAGGGGCCGTGAGCGATCAGTGAGGAGGTGTTTCTCAGACGGGGGTGACGTTCTCCGCCTGCGGGCCCTTCGGGCCCTGAGTGACGTCGAAGCTGACCGCCTGGTTCTCCTCCAGCGAGCGGAAGCCGCTCGCGTTGATGGCGGAGTAGTGGACGAAGACGTCGGGGCCGCCGCCCTCCTGGGCGATGAAGCCGAAGCCCTTCTCGGCGTTGAACCACTTGACGGTTCCGGTCGCCATACCGTTCTCCTTGCGAGGGACGTTGTGGACACCACACCTTGTGGCGCCCGGGTCCGCTGCGCTGATCGCCCCGCCTCCGGACGAGTCCGGAGTTTTTTCGCACAGTGCTTCAATCAATGCTCAATTGACGCCTGATACTGCTGAAAAATTACAAAAAGCCTGCGGTTACATGCTCCGCAGGCTCCAAGTACTGCAAGGGGAATCAAACTGCAACTGAGGGAGACGGTAGCACGCGGTGGCTGCCCCGACCAGGGGTGAACCGGGGTGTCGGACGGTGTGTCGGAGGGCGGGTGCGAGCCCTCCGGAGCGGCGGGCATACCCTGCCGGGAGAGCACCAACGGCAAGGGAGCACACGGTGAGCAGTCGGGACTCCGAACGGCCCGCGACACGGTCCGCGACACCGCCCGGGACGCAGCCCGTGACCGCGGTCAGGCCGCGGGTCGGGCACATTCAGTTCCTCAACTGCCTGCCCCTCTACTGGGGGCTGGCGCGGACCGGGAACCTGCTCGACCTCGACCTCAGCAAGGACACCCCGGAGAAGCTCAGCGACCGCCTGGTCGCCGGCGAACTGGACATCGGCCCGATCACCTGCGTGGAGTACCTGCGCAACGCGGCGGACCTGGTGGTGCTGCCGGACATCGCGGTCGGCAGCGACGGCCCGGTGATGTCCTGCGTGATCGTCAGCAAGGTGCCGCTGGCCGAGCTGGACGGCCGCCGGGTCGCGCTCGGGTCGACCAGCCGGACCTCGGTGCGGCTGGCCCGGCTGCTGCTGGAGGAGCGCGAGGGCGTCCGCCCCGAGTACTTCTCCTGCCCGCCGGACCTGGACGCGATGCTCGCCGAGGCGGACGCCGCCGTGCTGATCGGCGACCCGGCGCTGCGGGCCTCGCTGGAGCAGGCCCCGCAGCAGGGACTGGCCGTGCACGACCTCGGCGCGATGTGGAAGGAGTGGACCGGGCTGCCGTTCGTCTTCGCGGTCTGGGCCGCCCGCCGCGACTACGCCGAGCGGCACCCCGACCTGACGGCCGCCGTGCACCGGGCCTTCCTGGAGTCCCGGGACCTCTCCTCGGCGGAGGCGGACAAGGTCGCCGAGCAGGCCGCCCGCTGGGAGGCGTTCGACGCCCCGCTGCTGGCCAAGTACTTCGGCGAGGCGCTGGACTTCTCGCTCGGGGAGCGGCAGTTGGCCGGCATCGCCGAGTTCGCCCGCCGGATCGCGCACGACAGCGGCTTCGCCCCCGACGTGCCGGTCCGGCTGCTCGCGCCCGCGCCCGCGGCGGCCCCGGCAGAGATGGCCCCGGTGGCCTGAGCGGACGGCGGCCCGGCGGCCCGGGCGGACGATCCCCCGATCCGGTGCTGGGCCGACGGCCGCTTTGGGATGATCGGACCGCAGCGGACGGGCAGTGGCCGCAGCGCACGGGCAGTGGAGGGGGACGGGCATGGAGCGGCTGACGGCCGAGGACCCGGCGTCGATCGGCGACTACCGGCTGCTGCGGCGGCTCGGCGCCGGCGGCATGGGCCGGGTCTACCTCGGGCGCACCGCCGGCGGGCGCACCGTCGCCGTCAAGGTGGTGCGCGCCGAACTGGCGGACGACCCCGAGTTCCGGGCCAGGTTCCGGCAGGAGGTGTCCGCGGCCCGCCGGGTCGGCGGCCGGTGGACCGCGCCCGTGCTGGACGCCGACACCGAGGGCCCCCGCCCCTGGGTCGCCACCGGCTTCGTCGCCGGGCCCTCGCTCGGCGAGGCCGTCCGCACCGCCGGACCGCTGCCCACCGCCTCCGTGCACGCCCTCGGCGCCCGGCTGGCCGAGGCGCTGGAACAGGTGCACGCGCTCGGCCTGGTGCACCGCGACGTCAAGCCGTCCAACGTGCTGCTCACCCTGGACGGCCCCCGGCTGATCGACTTCGGGGTGGCCCGGGCGCTGGACGCCGCCGCGGCCCTCACCCACAGCGGCTACGTGGTCGGCTCGCCCGGCTTCATGTCGCCCGAGCAGGCCGCCGGTGCGCCGGTCGGCCCGGCCGGCGACGTGTTCTCGCTCGGCACCCTGCTGGCCTTCGCCGCCACCGGCACCGCCCCGTTCGGCGAGGGCGTCAGCGCCGCCGTCCTGCTCTACCGGGTGCTGCACGAGGAGGCCGACCTCGGCGGCCTGGACGGCGAGTTGCGCGCCGCCGTCGCCGCCTGCCTGGCCAAGGACCCGGCGCACCGGCCCACCCCCGCCGAACTCCGCGACCGGCTCGCCCCCGGCGCCGCCACCGGCCCCGACGGCTGGCTGCCCGCCCCGCTGGCCGCCGCCGTCGGCCGCACCGCCGTCGAACTGCTCGACCTGGAGGGCGACGGGGCCCCGCCGGTGTTCGCCGACCGGGTGGCCACCGCGCTCGACGGCCCGCGCGGCGGCAGCGGCTCCGCGCCCGAGGCGGTGACGGGCCGTCACGCCCCGCGCGGGCGGCGGACCCTGGTAGTGGCCGCCGCCGTCGCCGTGCTGCTCGGCGGCCTGTACGGCGGGCTCGCCGCCACCGGCCACCTGCCGTGGAGCGCCAGGACGCCCGGGGCGAGCGGCAGCCCCGGGTCGGACGGCGTCGCCCCCTCGCCGTCCGACACCGACACCGACGGTGCCGACGGCGGGAGTTCCGACACCGGGAGCCCCGCGCCCGAGGACAGCGCGGCCGACAGCCCCGCCCCGTCCCCCGCCGGGACCCCGGACGGGAGCACCGCGGAGGGCACGCTCAAGGAGCTGCCCGCAGCGTTCGTCGGCACCTTCAAGGGCACCATCACTACCAAGATCGTCCCGCTGCCGTCCACCTTCACCGTCGCGCTCAAGGCGGGCAAGGTCGGCGAGGACGTCGGCCGCACCAGCAACGCCTCCCAGCTCAGCAGTACCGTCTGCCACGGCATCCTCACCCTGCTGTCCGCCGGGCCGGAGCGCGTCCAGCTCCAGGAGCGCCCCGACGGGCCGCAGGCCGGCTGCACCGGCGCCGCCGAGAAGCAGACCTACACCCTGACCGACGGCGGCCTGCACCTCGCCGTCACCGGGGCCCCGCTCGGCTCCGACCCGGAGGGCGACCTGCACCGGCAGTAGGCACCGGCCGTAGGCACCGCGTGGGCCTGGGCCGGGCCGGAAATACGCTGGCGTAGGCTGGGCCGGTCCGCCCTCTCGAAGACGAAAGCAGGACCGCCAGGTGTCCGAGAAGAACCTTTCCGCCGCCCAGCTGCAGGCCGTCCTGGACCGTGCGGCCGAGGGGGGCCGGATCACCGCCGACGAGGCGCTGGAGCTCTACCGCTCCGCCCCGCTGCACGCCCTCGGCTCGGCCGCCGACGCGGTGCGCCGGCGGCGGTACGCGGGCGTCGAGCACATCGCCACGTACATCATCGAGCGGAACATCAACTACACCAACGTCTGCGTGACGGCGTGCAAGTTCTGCGCGTTCTACGTGCCGCCGAAGAGCGACAAGGGCTGGTCGCGGGAGCTGGACGAGATCCTGCGCCGCTGCGCGGAGACGGTCGAGCTCGGCGGCACCCAGATCATGTTCCAGGGCGGGCACCACCCCGACTACGGCGTCGAGTACTACGAGGAGAACTTCGCCGCGATCAAGGCCGCGTTCCCGCAGCTGGTGATCCACTCGCTGGGCGCCTCCGAGGTCGAGCACATGGCGAGGATCTCCGGCGTGTCGGTGGAGGAGGCGATCACCCGGATCCACGCCGCGGGCCTGGACTCGTTCGCCGGCGCCGGCGCCGAACTGCTGCCGGAGCGGCCGCGGAAGGCGATCGCGCCGCTCAAGGAGTCCGGCGAGCGCTGGCTGGAGATCATGGAGACCGCGCACCGGCTGGGCGTCGAGTCCACCTCCACCATGCTGATGGGCACCGGCGAGACCAACGCCGAGCGGATCGAGCACCTGCGGATGATCCGCGACGTGCAGGACCGCACCGGCGGCTTCCGCGCCTTCATCCCCTACACCTACCAGCCGCAGAACAACCACCTGAAGGGCTCGACCCAGGCCACGGTCTTCGAGTACCTGCGGATGATCGCCATCGCCCGGCTCTTCCTCGACAACGTCGCCCACATCCAGGGCTCCTGGCTCACCACCGGCAAGGAGGCCGGCCAGCTGTCCCTGCACTACGGCGCGGACGACCTCGGCTCGGTCATGCTGGAGGAGAACGTGGTCTCCGCGGCCGGCGCCAAGCACCGCTCCAACCTGCACGAGCTGATCCACCTGATCCGCACCGCCGGCCGGGTCCCCGCGCAGCGCTCCACCACCTACCAGCACCTGCGGGTCCTGGACGACCCGGCCAACGACCCGGTCGACCCGCGGGTCGCCTCGCACATCGCCTCCACCGCGATCGAGGGCGGCACCGCGCACCCCGAACTCACCATCCTCGCCACCAACTGACGCCCCGCGCAGCGATGCTGACCCTGCACCGGGCCGCGCTGCTGCTCGCCGACCCCGCCGGGAACGCACCGCCCCTGACCGACGGGGCGGTGCTGGTCGACGGGGCCGTGATCACCGCGATCGGCCGCTACGCCGAACTGGCGGGCGCCGCGCGGGTCCGCGAGTGGCCCGGCCTGCTGCGGCCCGGCCTGGTGGAGCCGGAGGCCGGTCGGCTGCTCGACCACGCCTACCACCCGGACCCGCGCGAGGAGCTCGGCGACCGGCCGCTGGAGCCGCCGCCGGGCCTCACCGACGCGCAGTGGGGCGGCAGCGCGCGACGCGGCCTGCAGCGGATGCTCGCCCGCGGCACCACCGCCGTCGTCGGGCCCTTCACCAGGCCCGCCGTCCGCACCGCGGTGGCCCGCGCGGGCCTGCGCGTCCTCCCCGGCTCCCCGGCCGGGGAGACCCACCGCGTGCTCGCCGTCGGCGGGGCCGCGGACTTCGCGGTCTTCGCGGACGAGGTCTGCCAGGTGACCGTCCTGGACGGGCGGATCGTCTTCCGGCGGCGCTGACGCTCTCCGGTACACGCTGGGTGATCAGGGGCCCGGGGACAGTGGGGCGCTACGGGGCTTTCGCCGAGGGCCTTCGGCCCGAAACGGGGTGGCGCCCAGCGGCCTGTGGGACGCCCGCCCCTCGGCGCCGCCGTTCCCCGGGCCCCTGGAGCTCCGCTCCCGCGAAGCCCCGCGGGCCCTGATGGGGCTTCCCGGTTCTGACTGGCCGTGACCTGAGGACCCGCCAGCGGTTACCATCCCGGTTCAGACCTTCGTCGAGACCAGGAACAGGACGCAATGCGAGCCGCAAGCCCCGATCGTGCGCGGAGGAGACCCGCCCGGGGCTGGTACGTGGGGGCGGTGCTGAGCGCGGTGGTCGCGGTGGGGATGTGCCTGCTGGGGTGGCGGCAGGCCGACCAGGCGGACCGGATCGACGCGCACCCGGTGCGGGTCGAGGGCACGGTGACCCAACTGCCGGGCGGCAGCGGGTCGTACAGCCAGGTCGCGTACCTCGCGGACGGGCGCCGGCTGACCGCCGCCGACCTGTGGCTGCCGGAGGGCGCCCAGCTCGGCGACCCGGTGTGCCTGGAGCGGGCGGCGGACGACCCGGGGGCGGTGCGGGTGTGCGGGAAGACGTACCCGCAACCGGTGGGCGTGGGGCTGGCGCAGACCAGCGTGCCGACGGCGGCGCTGCTCTGCCTGCTCTGCCTGTACCGGATCCGCCGGTTCCGGCGGGCGCACCCGGCGGCGGAGGCGGAGGGCCGCGGTTTCACGGTGGCGTTCGCCGCGGAGGGCATGCCCGCGCTGACCAACGGGAAGCGCTCGCGGCGCCGCCGCAAGGGGGGTCGCCGCGCCCTGCGGTGAGCCCTGGTGACGGCTGCCCCGGTCGCAAGGTGAACAATGGGGGCGTGACCCGAGCCCATCTGGACAAGCAGCCGCAGGACGTCGCCGCCATGTTCGACGATGTCGCGGCCAAGTACGACCGCACCAACGACGTGCTCTCGCTGGGCCAGGCCCGGCTCTGGCGCCGCGCGGTGGCCGACGCGGTGGGGGCGGTGGCGGGGCAGCGCATCCTGGACCTCGGCGCCGGGACCGGCACCTCCTCGCTGCCCTTCCTGGAGGCCGGCGCGGACGTCGTGCCGTGCGACTTCTCCCTCGGCATGCTGACCGAGGGCAAGAGCCGGCACCCCGAACTCGCCCTGACGGCGGGCGACGCGACCCGGCTGCCGTTCGCCGACGACTCCTTCGACGCGGTGACGATCTCCTTCGCGCTGCGCAACGTCCAGGAGCACGAGCAGGCGATGCGCGAGATGCTCCGGGTGACCAAGCCCGGCGGCAAGCTGGTGATCTGCGAGTTCTCCACCCCGACCTGGACGCCGTTCCGGACGGTGTACACCGAGTACCTGATGCGGGCGCTGCCGCCGGTGGCGACCCGGGTCTCCTCCAACCCGGAGGCGTACGTGTACCTGGCCGAGTCGATCCGGGAGTGGCCGGACCAGCCCGAGCTGGCCGCGCAGTTGCAGCGCGCCGGGTGGTCGAAGGTGGCCTGGCGCAACCTGACCGGCGGCATCGTGGCCCTCCACCGGGGCTTCAAGGCCCCGTAGACTGCGAGGGTTCGGCACCCCGTCCGCCGGAAAGGCGTCATGACGGGGCGTCGGCCCCGACTCCGTGACCCCGACGCGCTCAGGAGAGAGCCCCGTATGACCGAGATCGCCGTCGAGTCCACCGCCGACGTCATCGTGGTCGGTGCCGGTCCGGCCGGTTCCACCACCGCGTACTGGCTGGCCCAGGCGGGCCTGGACGTCCTGCTGCTGGAGAAGAGCGAGTTCCCCCGCGAGAAGGTGTGCGGCGACGGCCTGACCCCGCGCGCCGTCAAGCAGTTGGTGGACATGGGGATCGACGTGTCCGCCGAGAACGGCTGGCTGCCCAACAAGGGCCTGCGGATCATCGGCGGCGGCGTCCGGCTGGAGCTGGACTGGCCGGACCTCGCCGCGTACCCGGACTACGGGCTGGTGCGCAAGCGCGCCGACTTCGACGAACTGCTGGCCCGGCAGGCGCAGAAGGCCGGCGCCCGGCTGTACGAGGGCTGCAACGTGAGCGGGCCGGTGCAGGACCGGACCGGCCGGATCACCGGCGTGACGGCGAAGCTCGGGCCGGAGAAGCGCGAGGTGGAGTTCCACGCGCCGCTGGTGGTGGCCGCGGACGGCAACTCGACCCGGCTGTCGCTGGCCATGGGCCTGCACCGGATCGAGTCCCGGCCGATGGGCGTCGCCTACCGGACGTACTTCACCTCGCCCCGGCACGACGACGACTACCTGGAGTCCTGGCTGGAGCTGTGGGACACCCGGGGCGGGCAGAAGAAGCTGCTGCCCGGCTACGGCTGGATCTTCGGCATGGGCGACGGCACCTCCAACGTGGGCCTCGGCATCCTGAACTCCTCGCCCGCCTTCGGCGACCTCAACTGGCGCGAGGTGCTGAAGAGCTGGTGCGCCAGCATGCCCGAGGAGTGGGGCTACACGCCGGAGAACATGACCGAGCCGATCCGCGGCGCCGCGCTGCCGATGGCCTTCAACCGGCAGCCGCACTACACCCGGGGCCTGCTGCTGGTCGGCGACGCCGGCGGCATGGTCAACCCGTTCAACGGCGAGGGCATCGCCTATGCGATGGAATCCGGCCAACTCGCGGCGGGCGTCATCGTCCAGGCGATGGCCCGGATCACCCCCGAGGGCCGGGAGCGCGCGCTGGCCCGCTACCCGCAGACCCTCAAGGACACCTACGGCGGCTACTACACGCTCGGCCGGGCCTTCGTGAAGCTGATCGGCAACGACAAGGTGATGCGGATCGCCGCCGAACGCGGCCTGACCCACCCGGTCCTGATGAAGTTCGTCCTCAAGCTCCTCGCCAACCTCACCGACCCCACCGGCGGCGACGTCGCCGACCGCATCATCAACGGCCTCACCAAGGTGGCGCCGCGCGCCTGACCTCCAGGCTCCGCGAAGGCGGCGGGCGGGCGCGGAACGCGCCGGCCCGCCGCCTTCCGCGTGCGGGCGACGAGGGCCGGACGGAGCGGTCAGACGTGGACGGTCTTCACCACGGGGGAGCCCGGTAGTTCTTCGGCGGCCTTGCACAGGGCCGGGATGTGCGACCGGTCGGAGGTGACGAGCAGGACCGGTGGGGTGCAGAGGGCCGCGGTCGCCACCACGAGGGCATCGACCAGGCACTCGTGCCCGTCGAGGCCGGAGGTGTCGAGCAGGTGGGCGGCGGTGTCCATCACCGCGTCGGTGACGGGCTTCACGTCGAAGCGGGAGAGCAGGAACCGGAGCCGGTCGGCGGCGGGGCCGCTCCGGCGGACCTCCAGCGGCGTCAGGGCGGAGAGCGCGACCCGGCGGCCGGTGCGTTCGGCCACCTCGATGCGCGCCCGCATGCCCTCGTCGCCGTCGACGTGCAGCGAGAGCCCCTGGGCGTCCAGGACCAGGGTGCCCTCGTTCCTGGCCTTGACCTTGAGGCGCTTGCTCACCACTCCTGTTCCGCCTGTTCCAGCGCCTCGGCGGACACGGGGCCGAACTCCTCGCGGTCGGCGGCGACGACCTCGCGGAGCTTCTGGGCGGCCAGCCATTCTTCCAGGGCTTCGGACACGACGGAGGAGAAGCCGGTCCGGCCGGTGCGCTCCTCGACTTCGTTGATCAACGACTGGGCCAGCGACACCGACCGCTTGCCGGCGCGCTCGTGACTCTTGCGGGCGGGGACAGTCATACCCAAAAGGTAGCACCGCTGGTAGGAAAAAATACCGCCCGGGGCCTTGCCGGACGGTGGGGGCGGGCGTGGAAAGCGCTTGCCCGGCGGCTTTCGGGTGCGGGAGGGTGGCGGCTCCAGTCCGTTCGGTGTTGCACGGGCCCGTGTCGGTCTTTCCGGGAGCCGTGCTGTGGCTGTTGTCTCCGTCGATGTCCGTCCGCGTGTGGTGCGGGACCTGCCGTTGTTGATGGTGGCGGTGGTGTGGGGGTCGAGCTTCCTGGTGGTGAAGGAGGTCGCGGGGCCGGGGACGGTGGTGGCGGTGCTGGTGCTGCGGTTCGGGCTGGTGCTGCCGGTGCTGGGGGTGGTGGCGTGGCGGCGGCTGCGCGGGCTGACGGCGGGGCAGTGGGGCGGCGGGGCGCTGCTGGGGCTGGTGCTGGGCGGGATCTTCCTGCTGGAGACGTACGGGGCGGTGCACACCTCGGCGACCAACGCGGGGCTGGTGATCAGCCTGACCATGGTGTTCACGCCGCTCGCGGAGGCGGCGCTGCGCCGGTCCGCGCCCTCGGCGGGGTTCCTGGCGGCGGCGGGGCTGTCGGTGCTGGGGGTGGCGCTGCTGACCGGGAACGGCGGCCTGCGGGCCCCGTCGGCGGGTGACCTGCTGGTGCTGGGCGCGGCGGTGGCGCGGACGGTGAACGTGCTGGCGACGGCCCGGCTGCGGTCGGTGCGCGGGGTGGACGCGCTGGCCCTGACCTGGGTCCAACTGGCTTTCGCCACCCTGGTGTTCGGGTTGGCGGCGCCGTTCGCCGGGCCCTCGCCGCTGGCAGTGGCGGCCGGCTTCGACCTGCGGAGCTGGGGCCTGCTGCTGTACCTGTCGCTGCTGTGCACGCTGTTCGCGTTCTTCGTGCAGCTCTGGGCGGTGCGGGCGAGTTCGCCGTCCCGGGTGAGCCTGCTGCTGGGGACGGAGCCGCTCTGGGCGGCGGTGTTCGGGATCGCGCTGGCCGGCGACCGGCCGGGCCCGCTGGCGCTGCTGGGCGGGCTGGCGGTGCTGGCGGGCACCGAGTGGGGACGCCGGGCTGCGGTGTGACGGCGGCGTGACGGCGGGGTGGCGCCGGGGGCCTTGAGAGCTTGTGAACGAAGGGTCAAGCACCCGGGGCCGTGGGTCCACCGGCCGGGTGAGATCCACTATCACGTAAACATGATCACTCGAAATTTGCCTTGAACGGCCGGAATTGATATGAGCCGTGGTCGAACGGCAGACCTTTCGCGGTGAATTGCGACCTTGTGTGATCAAGTGCCTGCTGAGTGTGGATTGATGGCGATCGATGCCGTTCCGACCGGCTTCGTCGGGTGGCGAAGATCACAAAGATCATCGGGAACTGCGTGTCGCAGATCACAAGCCGACAGGCATAGGATGCGCTCCAACCCGGCTTTGTGAACTGCCTCACATGGTGCCGGATCTCACGAAGTGGATCATCGGCTCACCCCTGGTGACCTGGTGGTTCCGATCTGCAGTCAAGGACGACTGGACGGAGGGAGCGGGGCTATGAATGCCTACGCGCCGATCCTCGTACTCGGTGCCATCGCGGCGGCGTTCGCGGTCGGCTCCGTCGTGATGGCCTCGCTCACCGGCCCGAAGCGCTACAACCGGGCCAAGTTGGAGGCGTACGAGTGCGGCATCGAACCGACCCCGCAGCCGGTGGGCGGCGGCCGGTTCCCGATCAAGTACTACCTGACGGCGATGCTGTTCATCGTCTTCGACATCGAGATCGTCTTCCTCTACCCGTGGGCGGTCAGCTTCGACGCCCTGGGGATCTTCGGGCTGGTCGAGATGCTCCTGTTCATCGCCACCGTGTTCGTCGCCTACGCCTACGTCTGGCGTCGCGGCGGCCTGGAGTGGGACTGACCACCGGGCGCCGCCGCGCGCGGCGTTCGTGAACGGGCGGACAAGCCACCGGAGTCGAGGGCATTGAGAGGGAACTGATGGGTATCGAGGAGAAGCTGCCGAGCGGCTTTCTGCTCACCAGCGTGGAGGCCGCCGCGGGCTGGGTGCGGAAGGCGTCGCTCTTTCCGGCCACCTTCGGTCTGGCCTGCTGCGCGATCGAGATGATGACCACCGGCGCGGGCCGCTACGACCTGGCCCGGTTCGGCATGGAGGTCTTCCGCGGCTCGCCCCGGCAGGCCGACCTGATGATCGTGGCCGGCCGGGTCAGCCAGAAGATGGCGCCGGTGCTGCGGCAGGTCTACGACCAGATGCCGAACCCGAAGTGGGTCATCTCGATGGGTGTGTGCGCCTCCTCCGGCGGCATGTTCAACAACTACGCGATCGTCCAGGGCGTCGACCACATCGTCCCCGTGGACATCTACCTGCCGGGCTGCCCGCCGCGGCCGGAGATGCTGATGGACGCGATCATCAAGCTGCACGAGAAGATCCAGCACGAGAAGCTCGGCGTGAACCGCCGCCGGGCCGAGGAGGAGGCCGAGCAGGTCGCCCTGCACGCCACTCCGACCAGCGAGATGGGGGGGCTGCTGCGATGACGGACCCTCAGAAGCCCGAGGAGCAGAGGCCCGAAGTCCCGGCCACCCGCAAGGAGATCCCGGTCGAGGTGGTCGGCTCCCGGCAGGGCATGTTCGGCGCCCGCGGCACCGGCGACACCTCCGGCTTCGGCGGCCTGACCGCCGCGATCGTGCTGCCCGGCCCGAGCGAGCGCCCGTACGGAGGCTACTTCGACGAGGTGGCCGACGAGTTCGAGGGCGCGCTGGAGGAGCAGGGCCTCGACCCGGCGGACGTGATCGAGAAGACCGTCGTCGACCGCGGCGAGCTGACCTTCCACATCGACCGCGCACACCTGCTCAAGGCGGTGCGCATCCTGCGCGACGACCCGGCGCTGCGCTTCGAACTCTGCCTGGGCGTCAGCGGCGTGCACTACCCCGGCGACAAGGGCCGGGAGCTGCACGCGGTCTACCACCTGCGCTCGATCACCCACACCCGGCTGATCCGGCTGGAGGTCACCGCGCCCGACGCCGACCCGCGGATCCCGTCGGTGGTGAGCGTCTACCCGACCAACGACTGGCACGAGCGGGAGACCTACGACTTCTTCGGCCTGGTCTTCGAGGGGCACCCGGCGCTCACCCGGATCATGATGCCGGACGACTGGCTGGGGCACCCGCAGCGCAAGGACTACCCGCTCGGCGGCATCCCCGTCGAGTACAAGGGCGCCCAGATCCCGGCTCCCGACCAGCGGAGGGCGTACAGCTGATGAGCAGCACCCACTACGAAGCAGGCGCCCGGGAGACCACCGAGGGACGGGTGTTCACCGTCACCGGCGGCGACTGGGGCGAGGTCGCCGAGGCGGTGGCCGGCGCCGACGACGAGCGGATCATCGTCAACATGGGCCCGCAGCACCCGTCCACCCACGGCGTGCTGCGGCTGATCCTGGAGATCGACGGCGAGACGGTCACCGAGGCCCGCTGCGGCATCGGCTACCTGCACACCGGCATCGAGAAGAACATGGAGTTCCGCAACTGGGTGCAGGGCACCACGTTCGTGACGCGGATGGACTACCTCACCCCGCTGTACAACGAGACCGCCTACTGCCTGGCCGTGGAGAAGCTGCTCGGCATCACCGCGGACATCCCCGAGCGGGCCACCGTGGTCCGGGTGCTGATGATGGAGCTGAACCGGATCTCCTCGCACCTGGTGGCGCTGGCCACCGGCGGCATGGAGATCGGCTCCACCACCCTGATGATCTACGGCTTCCGGGACCGCGAGGTCGTCCTGGACATCTTCGAGCTGGTCACCGGCCTGCGGATGAACCACGCCTACGTCCGCCCCGGCGGCCTGGCCCAGGACCTGCCCCCGGGCGCGGTCGACCAGATCCGCGAGGGCGTCAAGCTGCTCCGCTCCCGGATGCACGAGTACGACAAGCTGGCCACCGACAACCCGGTGTTCAAGGCCCGGCTGGTCGACGTCGGCTTCCTCGACCTGCCCGGCTGCCTGGCGCTCGGCGCCACCGGCCCGATCCTGCGGGCCACCGGACTGCCGCACGACCTGCGCAAGTCCGACCCGTACTGCGGGTACGAGAACTACGAGTTCGACGTCGCGGTGGCCGACACCGCGGACTCCTACGGGCGGTTCCTGATCCGCCTGGAGGAGATGAAGCAGTCGCTGCGGATCGTCGAGCAGTGCCTGGACCGGCTGAAGCCCGGACCGGTGATGGTGGCCGACAAGAAGATCGCCTGGCCGTCCCAACTGGCCGTCGGCCCCGACGGCATGGGCAACTCGCTGGACCACATCCGGAAGATCATGGGCACCTCGATGGAGGCCCTGATCCACCACTTCAAGCTGGTCACCGAGGGCTTCCACGTCCCGGTCGGGCAGGCGTACGCCGCGGTGGAGTCGCCCAAGGGCGAACTCGGCGTGCACGTGGTCAGCGACGGCGGCACCCGGCCCTACCGGGTGCACTTCCGCGACCCGTCGTTCACCAACCTGCAGACCATGGCCGCGATGTGCGAGGGCGCCCCGCTGGCCGACGTGATCGTGTCGGTGGCCGGGATCGACCCGGTGATGGGAGGCGTGGACCGGTGAGCAGCACAGAACTCGGCCTGCCGGCGCTGCCGGCCAAGCCCTACCCGCCGGAGGTGGAGTCCCGACTCGCCGCCGACGCACGGGAGTTGATCTCCCGTTACCCGCAGTCCCGGTCGGCGCTGCTGCCGCTGCTGCACCTGGTGCAGTCCGAGGAGGGCTGCGTCACCCCGACCGGAATCCGGTTCTGCGCCGAGCAGTTGGACCTCACCACCGCCGAGGTCACCGCGGTCGCCACCTTCTACACCATGTACCGGCGGCGCCCGGCCGGCGAGTACCACGTCGGCGTGTGCACCAACACGCTGTGCGCGGTGCTCGGCGGCGACCAGATCTTCGACGAGCTCTCCGAGCACCTCGGCATCGCCAACAACCGCACCACCGAAGACGGTTCGGTCTCGATCGAGCGGATCGAGTGCAACGCGGCCTGCGACTACGCCCCCGTGGTGATGGTCAACTGGGAGTTCTTCGACAACCAGACCCCGGAGAGCGCGAAGCAACTGGTCGACAGCCTGCGGGCGGGCGAGGAAGTGCGGCCGACCCGCGGCGCGAAGCTCTGCTCGTTCAAGGACGCCTCCCGCATCCTGGCCGGCTTCCCCGACCCGCGCCCCGGCGCCAACGACGAGTCCGGGGCCGGCGGCGCCCCCTCGCTGGCGGGCCTGCGCCTGGCCAAGGGCGAGGCGCTGCCCGGCACCCCCGGCACCAAGGTGGTCTCCCCGCGGCACGAAGGGACGGAAGCGTGATGACCTCCGCCGAACCGGCCGAGAAGCTCCTCTCCCCGGTCCTGTCCGCCTCCTGGGACGACCACCGCCCCTGGAGCCTGGAGACCTACCGCCGGCACGGCGGCTACGACGGCCTGGCCGCCGCCCTCGCGATGGCCCCCGACGAGGTCATCGCGCTGGTCAAGGACTCCGGCCTGCGCGGCCGCGGCGGCGCCGGCTTCCCCACCGGCATGAAGTGGCAGTTCATCCCGCAGAACGACGGCAAGCCGCACTACCTGGTGGTCAACGCCGACGAGTCCGAGCCGGGCACCTGCAAGGACATCCCGCTGCTGTTCGCCAACCCGCACTCGCTGATCGAGGGCATGGTCATCGCCTCGTACGCGATCCGCTGCGAGCACGCGTTCGTCTACCTGCGCGGCGAGGTCGTGCCGGTGCTCCGCCGCCTGCAGGCCGCGGTCGCCGAGGCCTACGAGGCCGGGTACCTCGGCAAGGACATCCAGGGCTCCGGCATCAACCTGGACATCACCGTGCACGCCGGCGCCGGCGCCTACATCTGCGGCGAGGAGACGGCGCTGCTGGACTCGCTGGAGGGGCGCCGCGGCCAGCCCCGGCTGCGCCCGCCGTTCCCGGCGATCGCCGGCCTGTACGCCTGCCCGACCGTGGTGAACAACGTCGAGTCGATCGCCTCGGTGCCGCCGATCCTGGCCCGCGGCAAGGACTGGTTCACGTCGCTGGGCACCGAGAAGTCGCCCGGCTTCACGCTGTACTCGCTGTCCGGGCACGTCACCAACCCCGGCCAGTACGAGGCCCCGCTCGGCATCACGCTCCGCCAGCTGCTGGAGATCACCGGCGGCGTCCGGGCCGGGCACCGGCTCAAGTTCTGGACCCCGGGCGGCTCCTCCACCCCGATGTTCACCGACGAGCACCTCGACGTCCCGCTGGACTACGAGGGCGTCGGCGCGGCCGGCTCGATGCTCGGCACCAAGGCGCTCCAGGTCTTCGACGAGACCACCTGCGTGGTGCGGGCGGTCACCCGGTGGACCGAGTTCTACGCCCACGAGTCCTGCGGCAAGTGCACCCCGTGCCGCGAGGGCACCTACTGGCTGGTCCAGCTGCTCAAGCGGATCGAGGCCGGCCAGGGCGTCCCCGGCGACCTGGAGAAGCTGCTCGACATCGCCGACAACATCAACGGCAAGTCGTTCTGCGCGCTCGGCGACGGCGCCGCCAGCCCGATCGTCTCCTCGCTCCAGCACTTCCGCGCCGAGTACGAGCAGCACCTCAACGAGCACCGCTGCCCGTTCGACCCGGCGGCCTCCACCGTCTGGGCCGGCCGGTCCCCCGTCCACGAGTCCGCCACCGAGAGGGAGGTGCACGCGTGACGGTCACGGAGCCTTCCACCCAGACCGAGCTGGTCACGCTCACCATCGACGGCGTAGAGGTCAGCGTCCCCAAGGGCACGCTGGTGATCCGCGCCGCCGAGCAGATCGGCACCCAGATCCCGCGCTTCTGCGACCACCCGCTGCTCGCCCCCGCCGGGGCGTGCCGCCAGTGCATCGTGGAGGTCGAGGGGCAGCGCAAGCCGGTCGCCTCCTGCACCATCCCGGTGGCCGAGGGCATGGTGGTCCGCACCCAGGTCTCCTCGCCGGTCGCCGAGAAGGCGCAGCGCGGCGTGATGGAACTGCTGCTGATCAACCACCCGCTGGACTGCCCGGTCTGCGACAAGGGCGGCGAGTGCCCGCTGCAGAACCAGGCGATGTCCACCGGCGACACCGACTCCCGGTTCGAGGGCGTCAAGCGGACGTACGAGAAGCCGCTGCCGCTCTCCACCCAGGTGCTGCTGGACCGCGAGCGCTGCGTGCTGTGCGCGCGCTGCACCCGGTTCTCGCAGGAGATCGCCGGCGACCCGTTCATCGACCTGGTCGAGCGCGGCGCGCTCCAGCAGATCGGCACCGGCGTCGACCAGCCGCTGGACTCGTACTTCTCCGGCAACACCATCCAGATCTGCCCGGTCGGCGCGCTCACCTCCGCCGCCTACCGGTTCCGCTCCCGCCCGTTCGACCTGGTGTCCTCCCCGTCCGTGTGCGAGCACTGCTCGGCCGGCTGCGGGCAGCGCACCGACCACCGGCGCGGCAAGGTGCTGCGGCGCCTCGCCGGCAACGAGCCGGAGATCAACGAGGAGTGGAACTGCGACAAGGGCCGGTTCGCGTTCCGCTACGCGCAGCAGCGCGACCGGTTCACCACCCCGCTGGTCCGCGGCGCGGACGGCGAACTCGCCCCCGCCTCCTGGCCGGAGGCGCTGGCGAAGGCCGCCGAGGGCCTGCGCGGCGCCCGGGCCGGCGTGCTCGCGGGCGGCCGGGCCACCGTCGAGGACGCCTACGCGTACGGCAAGTTCGCCCGGGTCGTGCTCGGCACCAACGACGTGGACTTCCGGTCCCGGCCGCACAGCGGCGAGGAGGCGGACTTCCTGGCCGCCGCGGTCGCCGGACACGGTACCGACCTGGACGGCACCGGCGTGACGTACCGCGAGCTCGAAGCCGCCCCGGCGGTGCTGCTGGTCGGCCTGGAGGCCGAGGAGGAGGCGCCGATCGTCTTCCTGCGGCTGCGCAAGGCCAACCGGGCCGGCGGGCTGCGGGTGTTCTCGGTCGCCACGCACGCCTCCCGGGGCCTGGCCAAGCTGCGCGGCGCGCTGCTGCCCGCCGCCCCCGGCACCGAGGCCGAGTGGCTGGTCGCGCTGGCCGGCGAGGAGGTGCTCGCCGACGACGCCGGGCGCTGCGCGGACGCGCTGCGCTCGCCGGGCGCGGTGATCCTGGTCGGCGAGCGCCTGGCGCAGACCGCCGGCGGCCTGACCGCCGCGCTGCGCCTGGCGCACGCCACCGGCGCGAAGCTCGCCTGGGTGCCCCGCCGGGCCGGTGAGCGCGGCGCCGTCGAGGCCGGCGCGCTGCCCGGGCTGCTGCCCGGCGGCCGGGCCGTCGCGGTGCCCGCCGCCCGCGCCGAGGCCGCCGCGCACTGGGGCGTCGCCGAACTCCCGGCCCGCCCGGGCCGGGACACCGGCCAGATCCTGGCCGGGGCGGCGCAGGGCGAACTGGACGCGCTGGTGCTCGGCGCCGTCGGCCTGGACGACCTGCCGGACCCGGCGCTCGCCGAGGAGGCACTGGCCCGGGTCGGGTTCGTGCTCTCGCTGGAGCTGCGCCCGTCCGCCGTCACCGCGCACGCCGACGTGGTGCTGCCGGTGGCCGCCGTCGCCGAGAAGGCCGGCACCTTCCTGGACTGGGAGGGCCGGGTCCGGATGTTCGAACCGGCGCTCAAGGCCGACCAGTTGATGGCCCGTCAGCTGCACTCCGACGTCCGGGTGCTGAACATGGTCGCGGACGCGCTGGACCGGCCGATCGGCCTGCCCGACGTCCGGGCGGCCCGGCTGGAGCTGGACCGTTTCGCCCCGTGGCGGGGCGACCGCCCGGCCGCGCCCGCCGCGCACCCCGACGCGCTGCCCCGGCCGGCCACCGGCCAGGCCGTGCTGGCCGGGCACCGGATGCTGCTGGACAACGGCACCCTGCAGGACGGCGACACCCACCTGGCGGGCACCCGGCACGCCGCCGTCGCCCGGCTGTCGGCCGGCACCGCCGCCGAGATCGGCGCCCGGAAGGCGCTGCGGATCACCGGCCCGGCCGGGTCGCTGACCCTGCCGCTGGAGATCACCGACGCGATGCCGGACCGCACGGTCTGGCTGCCGCTCAACTCGACGCCGGACGGCGGCGCGCACCGCACGCTCGGCACCACGGTCGGCCACCTGGTCACCATCGCCCCGGCGGAGGAATCATGAGTGTCGCCTCTTCGCTGGCCGCCGCCGACACCCTCGGGTTCTTCGGCCGCGACCCGTGGTGGCTGGTCCTGCTCAAGGCGGTGTTCTGCTTCGCCTTCCTGGTCCTGACGGTGCTGATCGCGATCGTCTGGGAGCGCAAGGTCGTCGCCTGGATGCAGTTGCGGATCGGCCCGAACCGGCACGGCCCGTGGGGCCTGCTGCAGTCGCTGGCCGACGGCGTGAAGCTGGCGCTGAAGGAGGACCTGGTCGTCAAGAACGCCGACAAGGTGGTCTACGTCCTGGCCCCGATCGTGTCGGCGATCCCCGCCTTCATGGCGTTCGCGGTGATCCCGTTCGGCCCGCCCGGCAACGAGGTGTCGATCTTCGGCACCCGGACGCCGCTGCAGCTCACCGACCTGCCGATCGCGCTGCTGTACATCCTGGCCACCGCCTCGGTGGGCATCTACGGCATCGTGCTGGCCGGCTGGTCCTCCGGTTCGACCTACCCGCTGCTCGGCGGCATCCGCTCCTCCGCCCAGATGATCAGCTACGAGATCGCGATGGGCCTGTCCTTCGCGGCGGTGTTCATCTACTCGGGCTCGATGTCGACCTCGGAGATCGTCGCCTCGCAGCAGCCGACCTGGTTCGCGGTGCTGCTGCCGGTGTCCTTCATCGTCTACATCATCGCCATGGTCGGCGAGACCAACCGGGCCCCGTTCGACCTCCCGGAGGCCGAGGGCGAGCTGGTCGGCGGCTTCAACACCGAGTACTCCTCGCTGAAGTTCGCGATGTTCATGCTGGCCGAGTACGTCAACATGGTCACCGTCTCCGCGGTCGCCTCCACGCTGTTCCTCGGCGGCTGGCGCGCCCCGTGGCCGATCTCCACCTTCTGGGAGGGCGCCAACCACGGCTGGTGGCCGATGCTGTGGATCGTCCTGAAGATCCAGCTGCTGCTGTTCTTCTTCATCTGGCTCCGCGGCACCCTGCCCCGGCTCCGCTACGACCAGTTCATGAAGCTCGGCTGGAAGATCCTGATCCCGGTCTCGCTGGTCTGGCTGGTGATGGTCGCCACCGTGCGGGCGCTGCGCAACGAGGGCTACGACTTCGCCAACGTGGTGCTGTACGTCGGCGCCCCGCTGGCGGCGGTGCTGCTGGTCGCGCTGGTCGTCGACCTGGTCCGGAAGAAGCCCGCCGAGCAGCCGAAGGCCGAACCGGCCTTCGACCCGATGGCGGGCGGCTACCCGGTGCCGCCGCTGCCCGGCCAGGAACTGCCGCCCGTCCCGCGCCGCCGTCGCCGGACCCCGCAACTCCAGGACGCCCTCCACGGGGCCGACCATTCCGAAGGGAGCTGATCCGAGATGCCTGACGAGTCGTCAGAGAAGTCGATCCTCGGGCCGGCCGCCGGCTTCGGCGTGACCTTCAAGGCCATGTTCAAGAAGCGGCTCACCGAGCAGTACCCGGAGTACAAGAAGCCCACCGCTCCGCGCTTCCACGGCCGCCACCAGCTGAACCGGCACCCCGACGGCCTGGAGAAGTGCGTCGGCTGCGAACTGTGCGCCTGGGCCTGCCCGGCCGACGCGATCTACGTCGAGGGCGCCGACAACCGGGACGAGGAGCGCTACTCGCCCGGCGAGCGCTACGGCGCGGTCTACCAGATCAACTACGCCCGCTGCATCCTGTGCGGCCTGTGCGTGGAGGCCTGTCCGACCCGGGCGCTCACCATGACCAACGAGTACGAGCTGGCGGACTCCTCCCGGCAGGACCTGATCTTCACCAAGGAGCAGCTGCTGGTCGGGCTGACCGAGGGCATGGTCGACTCCCCGCACGCGATCTTCCCGGGCGCCGACGAGGGCGACTACTACCGGGGCGAGATCACCGCGGCGGCGCCCGGCACCGTCCAGCAGGAGAAGCACGACCGCGAGAAGGAGGAGCAGTCATGACCTCCACCGGCGAGGCCGTGCAGTTCTGGGTGCTGGCCGTGGTCGCGGTCGGCGGCGCGCTCGGCATGCTGCTGATGAAGAAGGCGGTGCACTCGGCGCTCTGCCTGGCCGCCACCATGATCGCCCTGGCGGTCTGCTACCTGGCCCAGGGCGCGGTCTTCCTCGGCGTGGTGCAGATCGTCGTCTACACCGGCGCGATCATGATGCTGTTCCTGTTCGTGGTGATGCTGGTCGGCGTCACCTCGGCGGACTCGCTGAAGGAGCAGCTGAAGGGCCAGCGGATCGCCGCCGTGCTCTGCGGCCTCGGCTTCGGCGTGCTGCTGATCGCCGGCCTGGCCAACGCGCACCTGCGCGACTTCACCGGCCTGGCCGCGGCCAACGCCGAGGGCAACGTGCAGGGCCTGGCCCGGCTGATCTTCACCAAGTACGTGTGGGCCTTCGAGGTGACCGGCGCGCTGCTGATCACCGCCGCGGTCGGCGCCATGGTGCTGACCCACCGCGAGAAGGTCCGCGCCCCGCTGACCCAGCGTCAGCTGGCCGCCCAGCGGGTCAAGGACAACATCCAGGTCCCGCCGCTGCCCGCGCCCGGCGTCTACGCCCGGCACAACGCGGTCGACATTCCGGCCCTGCTGCCGGACGGCACGATCGCCGAGGACTCGGTGATGGGCACCCTGCGCGAGCGCGGCCAGGTCCGCGACGTCAGCCAGGACATGCTGCGCCGGATGGCCGAACTGGAGGAGACCACCGCCGACCGGCTGGGCCGGCCGTCCTCCGCCCGCCCGCAGGTCACCGGGCCCCGCCGGGCGCTGGAGACCGTGCCGACCGAGGAGGGGGCGGAGTGAACCCCGTCAACTACCTGTACCTGGCCGCGCTGCTGTTCACCATCGGCGCCTCCGGCGTGCTGATCCGGCGCAACGCGATCGTCCTGTTCATGTGCGTGGAGCTGATGCTGAACGCCTCGAACCTGGCGCTGGTCACCTTCTCCCGGATGCACGGCAACCTGGACGGCCAGATCATCGCGTTCTTCACCATGGTGGTCGCGGCGGCCGAGGTCGTGGTCGGCCTCGCCGTCATCGTCGCCATCTTCCGGACCAGGCACTCCGCTTCGGTCGACGACAGCAACCTGATGAAGCTGTAAGGCGGAGGGCCCTCAGTGAACTCTCTCATTCCGCTGCTGGTCGCGGCGCCGCTGGCCGGCGCTGCCCTGCTGCTGCTCGGCGGACGGGCCCTGGACCGGTTCGGGCACTGGATCGCGACCGCGCTGGCCGCGCTCTCCTTCGCCTTCGGCCTGGCCCTGTTCGCGCACATGCTCGGCCGGGACGCCGAGCACCGCGCCGTCACGCAGCACCTGTTCAGCTGGATCCCGGTGAACGGCTTCCAGGCCGACGTCTCCTTCCAGCTCGACCAGCTCTCGGTCACCTTCGTCCTGTTGATCAGCGGTGTCGGCACCCTGATCCACCTCTACTCGGTCGGCTACATGGCGCACGACGAGCGCCGCCGCCGCTTCTTCGCCTACCTGAACCTGTTCCTGGCCGCCATGCTGGTGCTGGTGCTGGCCGACAACTACCTGCTGCTGTACGTCGGTTGGGAGGGTGTGGGCCTCGCGTCCTACCTGCTGATCGGCTTCTGGCAGCACAAGCCGAGCGCCGCGACGGCCGCCAAGAAGGCGTTCGTCGTCAACCGGGTCGGCGACATGGGCCTGTCGATCGCCATCATGCTGATGTTCGTCGAGTTCGGGTCCTTCGCCTTCCACCCGGTGTTCGCCACCGCGGGCGACGCGAGCGAGGGCAAGCTCACCGCGATCGCCCTGATGCTGCTGCTCGCCGCCTGCGGCAAGTCCGCGCAGGTGCCGCTGCAGTCCTGGCTCGGCGACGCGATGGAGGGCCCGACCCCGGTCTCCGCCCTCATCCACGCCGCCACCATGGTCACCGCGGGCGTCTACCTGATCGTCCGCTCCGGGGCGATCTTCAACCTGGCGCCGGACGCGCAGACCGCCGTGGTGGTGGTCGGCACGGTGACGCTGCTGTTCGGTGCGGTCGTCGGTTGCGCCAAGGACGACATCAAGAAGGCGCTGGCCGGGTCGACCATGTCGCAGATCGGCTACATGATCATGGCGGCGGGCCTGGGCCCGATCGGCTACGCCTTCGCCATCATGCACCTGGTCACCCACGGCTTCTTCAAGGCCGGGATGTTCCTCGGCGCCGGATCGGTCATGCACGGCATGAACGACGAGGTGAACATGCGGCACTACGGCGGCCTGCGGAAGTACATGCCGGTCACCTTCGTCACCTTCGGCCTCGGCTACCTGGCGATCATCGGGTTCCCGGGCCTGTCCGGCTTCTTCTCCAAGGACAAGATCATCGAGGCGGCGTTCGCCAAGGGCGGCACCGAGGGCTGGATCCTCGGCCTGTGCGCCCTGCTCGGCGCCGCGGTCACCGCGTTCTACATGACCCGGCTGATGGTGCTGACCTTCTTCGGCGAGAAGCGCTGGCAGCCGGACGCGCACGGCCACGAGCCGCACCCGCACGAGTCCCCGAAGAGCATGACGGTCCCGATGGTCGTGCTGGCCTTCGGCTCGGTCTTCGCCGGCGGCCTGTTCGTCTACGGCAGCTCCTTCCTGCACTGGCTGGAGCCGGTCACCGGCCACGCCGAGGGCGACTCCCCGCTCGGCCAGTGGACCATCACCGGCCTCGCCACCGCCTGCATGCTGGCCGGCGCCGCCCTGGCCTGGCAGATGTACGGCCGCAGCCCCGTCCCGGTGCAGGCCCCCGTCGGCTCGCTGCTCACCCGGGCCGCCCGCCGCGACCTGCTCCAGGACGACTTCAACCACGCCGTCCTGGTCCGCCCCGGCACCGCCCTGGCGAACACCCTGGTCTGGTTCGACAGCCGGGGCCTGGACGGCTTCGTCAACGGCCTGGCCGCTGCGATCGGCGGCATCTCCGGCCGGCTGCGCCGGATCCAGACCGGCTACGTCCGCACGTACGCGCTCTCCATGTTCGGCGGCACGCTGGTGCTGGTCGCCTCCACTCTCCTGATGAGGTCGGTCTGATGAGCTACCTCCTCTCCGCCACCTGCGCGGTCCCGGCCGTCGGCGCGGTGCTCACCGCCGCGCTCCCGGCCGGCACCACCGAGGCCCGGCGGCGCACCACGAAGACGGTGGCGATCGCGGTCTCCGCCGTCACCCTCGGCCTGGCCGCCGCGGTCGCCGCCGCTTTCGAACCCGGCGGCGCCCGCTACCAGTTGACCGAGTCGTACTCCTGGATCCGCTCCTTCGGGATCAGCTTCTCGCTCGGCGCGGACGGCATCGGCACCGCCCTGGTACTGCTCACCGCCGTCCTGGTCCCGCTGGTGATGCTGGCCGGCTGGCACGACGCCGACCCTTCGGTGCCCGAGGGCTCCTTCGAGTCCAAGCGGCGCACCCAGGCGTTCTTCGCGCTGATCCTGGCCGTCGAGGCGATGGTGCTGGTGTCCTTCCTGGCCACCGACGTCTTCGTGTTCTACGTGTTCTTCGAAGCCATGCTGATCCCGATGTACTTCCTGATCGGCGGCTTCGGCGACCGGGCCGGCGGCCCCGACTCGGACCGCCAGCGCTCCTACGCGGCCGTCAAGTTCCTGCTGTACAACCTGCTCGGCGGCCTGGTCATGCTGGCCGCCGTGATCGGCCTGTACGTGGTGGCCGGCGACCAGGGCCAGGCGACCTTCAGCCTGACCGCGCTCACCGACGCGATCTCCTCCGGCAGGCTGGTGATCGACCCGAACGCGCAGCGGGCGCTGTTCCTCGGCTTCTTCTTCGCCTTCGCGGTGAAGGCCCCGCTGTGGCCGCTGCACACCTGGCTGCCGAACGCGATGGGCGAGTCCACCGCCGGAACGGCCGTGCTGATCACGGCGGTCGTCGACAAGGTCGGCACCTTCGCCATGCTGCGGTTCTGCCTCGGCCTGTTCCCGGACGCCTCGAAGACCTTCGCCCCGGTGATCATGGTGCTGGCGCTGGTCGGCATCGTCTACGGCGCGCTGGTCGCGATCGGCCAGAAGGACATCAAGCGGCTGGTCGCCTACGCGTCCATCTCGCACTTCGGCTTCATCATCCTGGGCATCTTCGCCATGACCAGCCAGGGCCAGTCCGGCGCCACCCTCTACATGGTCAACCACGGCATCTCCACCGCCGCCTGGATGCTGGTCGCCGGCTTCCTGATCTCCCGCCGCGGCTCCCGCCTGATCGCCGACTACGGCGGCGTGCAGAAGGTCGCCCCGGTGCTGGCCGGCACCTTCCTGATCGGCGGCCTGGCCACCCTCTCGCTGCCCGGCCTGGCGCCGTTCGTCAGCGAGTTCCTGGTCCTGGTCGGCACCTTCAGCCGCTACCCCGCGATCGGCATCGTCGCCACCTTCGGCATCGTGCTGGCCGCGCTGTACGCCCTGCTGCTGTACCAGCGCACCATGACCGGCCCGGTGAAGGCCGGCGTCGAGGGCGTCAAGGACCTGAAGGTCCGGGAACTCGCCGTCGTGGCCCCGCTGGTGGCCCTGACCCTGCTGCTCGGCGTCTACCCGAAGCCGCTCACCGACCTGGTGAACCCGGCCGTCAACGACACCCTCGGCCAGGTCCACCGCACCGACCCCGCGCCGGCCCACCCGGTCGCCGCCACCAACGGAGGTGAGCAGAAGTGAGCCCCACCCACGCGCTGGCCGCCGCCGGCGGCAACAGTGCGAGCATCCCCGCCCCGCACATCGAGTACGGGCAGCTCTCCCCGATGCTGGTCGTCTTCGGCGCCGCGCTGCTCGGCGTCCTCGCCGAGGCGTTCCTGCCCCGGCGGCTGCGCCCCTCCGCGCAGATCGGCCTGTCGCTGCTCGGCCTCGGCGGCGCCTTCGTCGTCGTCGTGGTGCTCGCCGCGCAGGGCCGCGGCACCACCAAGGCCGGGCTGCTGGCGATGGGCGCGGTCGCCGTCGACGGCCCCGCGCTGTTCCTGCAGGGCGTGATCCTGCTGACCGCCGTCCTCGCCGTCCTCACCTTCGCCGAGGGCCGGCTGGAGCCGCGGATCAACGGGCACCGGGTCGACGCCTTCGCCGCCCAGGCCGCCGCCGTGCCCGGCGGCGAGCAGGAGCGCGACGCCACCCGGGAGGGCCTGCGCACCACCGAGATCTACCCGCTCACCCTGTTCGCGGTCGGCGGCATGCTGCTCTTCCCGGCCGCCAACGACCTGCTCACCATGTTCGTCGCGCTGGAGGTCTTCTCCCTCCCGCTGTACCTGATGTGCGCGCTCGCCCGCCGGCGCCGGCTGCTCTCCCAGGAGGCCGCCGTCAAGTACTTCCTGCTCGGCGCGTTCGCCTCGGCGTTCTTCCTGTTCGGCACCGCGCTGGTCTACGGCTACGCGGGCACCGTCCGGTTCGGCGGCATCGCCGACGTGATCTCCGGCACCGCCCCCGTCACCCCGGCGCTCGCCGTCACCACCCAGAACGACGCGCTGCTCCTGATCGGCCTGGCCATGCTCGCCGTCGGCCTGCTCTTCAAGGTCGGCGCCGTCCCGTTCCACTCCTGGACCCCGGACGTGTACCAGGGCGCCCCGACGCCCGTCACCGGGTTCATGGCCGCCGCCACCAAGACCGCCGCGTTCGGCGCCTTCCTGCGGCTGTTCTACGTCGCCTTCCCGGGCCTGCGCTGGGACTGGCGGCCGGTCATGTGGGGCGTGGCGATCCTCACCATGGCGGTCGGCGCGATCCTCGCCGTCACCCAGCAGGACGTGAAGCGGCTGCTCGCCTACTCCTCGGTCGCGCACGCCGGCTTCATCCTGACCGGCCTGATCGCCACCGACCGGCGCGGCGTCTCCGCCGTCCTGTTCTACCTGCTGGCCTACTCCTTCGTGACGCTCGGCGCGTTCGCCGTGGTCACCCTGGTGCGGGACTCCAAGGGCGAGGCCACCCACCTGTCCAGCTGGGCCGGCCTGGGCCGGCGCTCCCCGCTGCTGGCCGCGGTGTTCGCGCTCTTCCTGCTGGCCTTCGCGGGCATCCCGCTGACCTCCGGCTTCACCGGAAAGTTCGCGGTCTTCCAGGCCGCGGCGGCCGGCGGCGCGACCCCGCTGGTGATCGTCGGTGTGCTCTCCTCCGCGGTCGCCGCGTTCTTCTACATCCGGGTCATCGTCCTGATGTTCTTCTCCGACCCGCAGCCCTCCGGCCCGGCCGTCGCCGTCCCCAGCCCGCTCACCGCCACCGCCATCGGCGTCGGCGTGCTGGTCACCCTCGGCCTCGGCCTGCTCCCGCAGTACTTCCTCGACCTGGCCACCAAGGCGTCGGTGTTCGTCCGCTGACGTTCTTCGCCCAGGTCCGGCCCCCACCCGCACCGGGTGGGGGCCGGACTGCTGTTCGGGGGGTGAACGGCGTGCAGGTGAACGGTTTCGCCACTCGTCGACCGCCCTAGGCTCGGCTCCATACACTGGGTGCAGGAGGTGACCATGACTGCCGAACCGATCGACTGGACGTCCCCGCCCTCGGAGGGCTGGACCTACGACCAGGTCAAGGACCTCGATCTGCCCTTCGGGTTCGAGTTGGTGGATGGGGCGATCGTGGTCCGCGGCATGACCAATCAGTGGCACGACACCGTGCGGGACAAGCTGTACTTCGCGCTTGAGCTGGCGCACCGGGACCCTTACCAGGTCAACGCCGAACGCTGCGTGCTGGTCGACCCCTTCAACGTGCCCAAGCCCGACGTGGTGGTCTTCGACCGCACCGGGCTCGACTTCTTCACCATGGAGTGCGTCCCGGTCACCGCGGTGACGCTCGCCGTCGAGGTGGTCTCGCACGGCTCCCGCAGTGACGACCGCTTCCGCAAGCCCGGCATGTACGCCGAGGCCGGCGTTCCGTTCTTCTGGCGGGTCGAGCGCGGCGAGGACGACTTCCCGGTGGTGTACGAGTTCCACCTGGACGAGGAGACCGGGGTGTACGCCCCCGCGCCCGGCACGGCCGTGCACCACGGCAAGCTGATCACCGCGCTGCCGTACCCCGTGGAGATCGACCTCACCGCGATCGTCCCGCGCTGACCTGCGGTCCCCGTCCCCGGCCCCGCCACCAGCGGAGAAGAGGCCCATGCCCGTGCAGTGATCCACTCCGGACCGGATACGCTGCCTTGTATGTGCATCGGCGGGGCCGGGGGACCGGGGCCGCTGGATCGACCAGGGACAGGAGTGGTCAGCGTGACCGTCGTGGGGCCCTTCGGGCTGAGCGTGCAGGACCGCGATCTGACCCGGGACGTCCAGGCCGGGATGGAGGCCGTGGAGGCCGCCCTGATCGAGGCCGTCAAGAGCGACGTGCCCTTCATCACGGTGACCGCCAGCCACCTGATCGAGGCCGGGGGGAAGCGGTTCAGGCCGCTGCTGGTGATGCTGGCCGCGCAGTTCGGCGACCCGGCCGCGCCCGGCGTGGTGCCGTCCGCGGTGGTGGTCGAGCTGACCCACCTCGCCACGCTGTACCACGACGACGTGATGGACGAGGCGCCGGTGCGCCGCGGCGCCCCCAGCGCCAACAGCCGCTGGGACAACTCGGTCGCCATCCTCACCGGCGACTTCCTGTTCTCCCGCGCCTCCCAGGTGCTCTCCGACCTCGGCACCGAGGCGGTCCGGATCCAGTCCGACGCCTTCGAACGGCTCGTCACCGGCCAGATCCTGGAGACCGCCGGGCCGCGCCCCGAGGACGACCCGCTGCGCCACTACCTGGACGTGATCTCCGGCAAGACCGGCTCGCTGATCGCGGTGGCCTGCCGCTTCGGCGCGCTGATGGCCGGAGCCGAGCGCTGGATCGTCGACCTGCTCACCCAGTACGGCGAGCGGATCGGCACCGCCTTCCAGCTCGCCGACGACGTCCTCGACATCGCCAGCGACGGCCACGAGTCCGGCAAGACCCCCGGCACCGACCTGCGCGAGGGCGTGCCCACCCTGCCGGTGCTGGTGCTCCGCCAGATGCCCGCCGACCCGGCCGACCCCGAGGACGCCCGGCTGCGCGAACTGCTCGACACCGACCTGGCCAAGGACGACGAGGCGCACGCCGAGGCGCTGCGCCTGCTGCGCCGGCACCCGGCGCTGGAGCGCGCCCGCCGCGAGACCCTGCGCTACGCCGAGGAGGCCCGCGCGCTGCTCGACACCCTGCCGGAGTGTCCGGCCAAGGCCGCGCTGCAGGAGCTCTGCGACACCGTGGCGATCCGCACGATGTGACGTTCCGCCCGGCCGGGCGGCCGCCGCGCGCTAGGGTCGGTGCCATGTTGCGCGTGGTGATCGCCGAGGACTCCGTGCTGCTCCGGGAGGGGCTGACACGGCTGCTGACGGACCGTGGGATGGAGGTCGTCGCCGGGGTGGGGGACGGCGGGGCGCTGGTCCGGGCCATCGACGAGCTGCACGGCGCGGGCGCGCTGCCCGACGTGGTGGTGGCGGACGTCCGGATGCCGCCGACCCACACCGACGAGGGCGTCCGGGCCTGCGTCGAACTGCGCGGCCGCTACCCGCAGTTGGGCGTGCTGGTGCTGTCCCAGCACGTCGAGGAGCAGTACGCGGGCGAGCTGCTGGCCGGCTCCAGCCGGGGCGTCGGCTACCTGCTGAAGGACCGGGTCGCCGAGGTGCGCGAGTTCGCGGACGCGGTGCGCCGGGTCGCCGAGGGCGGCACCGCGCTGGACCCGGAGGTGGTGCAGCAGCTGCTGAGCCGCAGCCGCCAGGTCGACACGCTGGTGAACCTGACGCCCCGCGAGCGCGAGGTGCTCGGCCTGATGGCCGAGGGCCGGACCAACGCGGCGATCGCCAGGCAGCTCGTGGTGTCGGACGGCGCCGTGGAGAAGCACGTGTCGAACATCTTCCAGAAACTGGGTTTGGGCCAGAGCCAGCAGGACCACCGGCGGGTTCTCGCCGTCCTCGCCTACCTGGAGTCCTGACCTCGGGGGACTTGCCGGGGCGGTCTGTGCGAGTTCCCTTCCAGCGGTGCTCTGCCCGCTTAGGATTCCCTTGGTGCGCCAGGCGGACGGGGCACACGGCTCACGCCCGCTGCTGGCTCCCCTTCGAGGAGGTCCGCGGCAGTGACCAGTCAGGTCGATCAGTCAGAGGCAGTGGACGGCTCGGACGGCGAGCGCCGGACGGGACCGGCCTCGCCCCGCTCGGGCCCGCAGGACGGGTCCGGCCGGCCGGCCAAACCGATCCGGCGGCTCGACCGGGTGATCATCCGGTTCGCCGGCGACTCGGGCGACGGCATGCAGCTCACCGGCGACCGCTTCACCTCGGAGACGGCGGCGTTCGGCAACGACCTGTCCACGCTGCCGAACTTCCCGGCCGAGATCCGGGCCCCCGCAGGCACCCTGCCGGGCGTCTCCAGCTTCCAGCTGCACTTCGCCGACCACGACATCCTCACCCCCGGCGACGCCCCGGACGTGCTGGTGGCGATGAACCCGGCGGCGCTGAAGGCCAACCTGCCCGACCTGCCGGCCGGCGCCGAGATCATCGTCAACACCGACGAGTTCACCAAGCGCGCGCTCGCCAAGGTCGGCTACGCGGCGGACCCGCTGGGCGACGGCTCGCTGGAGGCGTTCCGGCTGCATCCGGTGCCGCTGACCACGCTGACCCTGGAGGCGCTCAAGGACAGCGGCCTGGCCCGCAAGGACGCCGAGCGGGCGAAGAACATGTTCGCGCTCGGCCTGCTGTCCTGGATGTACCACCGGCCCACCCACGGCACCGAGCTGTTCCTCCGGCAGAAGTTCGCCAAGAAGCCGCAGATCGCCGAGGCCAACGTGGCCGCGTTCCGGGCCGGCTGGAACTTCGGCGAGACCACCGAGGACTTCGCGGTCTCCTACGAGATCCCGCCGGCCAAGCTCCCGGCCGGCACCTACCGCAACATCTCCGGCAACCTCGCGCTGGCCTACGGCCTGGTCGCGGCGGGCGAGCGGTCCGGGCTGCCGGTGTTCCTCGGCTCCTACCCGATCACCCCGGCCTCGGACATCCTGCACGAGCTGTCCAAGCACAAGAACTTCGGCATCCGCTCCTTCCAGGCCGAGGACGAGATCGCCGGCATCGGCGCCGCCCTCGGCGCGGCCTTCGGCGGCGCGCTCGGCGTCACCACCACCTCCGGCCCCGGCGTGGCGCTGAAGTCCGAGACCATCGGCCTCGCCGTGTCGCTCGAACTCCCGCTGCTGGTCATCGACATCCAGCGCGGCGGCCCGTCCACCGGCCTGCCCACCAAGACCGAGCAGGCCGACCTGCTGCAGGCGATGTTCGGCCGCAACGGCGAGGCCCCGGTGCCGATCGTCGCCCCCGCCACGCCCGCCGAGTGCTTCGACGCCGCCCTCGACGCGGCCCGGATCGCGCTCACCTACCGCACCCCGGTGTTCCTGCTCTCGGACGGCTACCTGGCCAACGGCTCCGAGCCCTGGAAGATCCCGGACGTCGACGAACTCCCGGACCTGCGCGTCGAGTTCGCCACCGAGCCGAACGGCCCCGACGGCAGCTTCCGCCCCTACCAGCGCGACCCGCTGACGCTGGCCCGCCCCTGGGCGGTCCCCGGCACCCCCGGCCTGGAGCACCGGATCGGCGGCATCGAGAAGCAGGACGGCACCGGCAACATCTCCTACGACCCGGCCAACCACGACTTCATGGTCCGCACCCGGCAGGCCAAGATCGACGGCATCGAGGTGCCCGACGTCGAGGTCGACGACCCGAGCGGCGAGGCCGGGGTGCTGGTGCTCGGCTGGGGCTCCACCTACGGCCCGATCGCCGCCGCGGTGCGCCGGGTCCGGGCCGACGGCGGCCACGTCGCCCAGGCCCACCTGCGCCACCTCAACCCGTTCCCGGCCAACCTCGGCGCCGTCCTCGGCCGCTACCGGCGGGTGATCGTCCCCGAGATGAACCTGGGCCAGCTCGCCCTGCTGCTGCGCGCCAAGTACCTCGTCGACGCCCAGTCCTACAACCAGGTGCGCGGCCTGCCGTTCAAGGCCGCCCAGCTCGCCGACGTGCTGCACGCGGCGATCGGCACCCTCGAAGCGGAGGAGAACCGATGACCGACTTCCCCGCGCTGCGGCTCGTCCCCAAGGCGGACGCCCCGCAGTCCGCGAAGGACTTCAAGACCGACCAGGAGGTCCGCTGGTGCCCCGGCTGCGGCGACTACGCCGTGCTGGCCGCCGTCCAGTCCTTCATGCCCGAGCTCGGCATCCGCCGCGAGAACACCGTCTTCGTCTCCGGCATCGGCTGCTCCTCGCGCTTCCCGTACTACATGAACACCTACGGGATGCACTCCATCCACGGCCGCGCCCCGGCGATCGCGACCGGCCTGGCCGCGTCCCGCCCCGACCTGTCGGTCTGGGTGGTGACGGGCGACGGCGACGCGCTGTCGATCGGCGGCAACCACCTGATCCACGCGCTGCGCCGGAACGTCAACCTGAAGATCCTGCTGTTCAACAACCGGATCTACGGCCTGACGAAGGGCCAGTACTCGCCCACCAGCGAGATCGGCAAGATCACCAAGTCGACGCCGATGGGTTCGCTGGATGCCCCCTTCAACCCGCTGTCGCTGGCGATCGGCGCGGAGGCGACCTTCGTCGCCCGCACCATCGACTCCGACCGGCAGCACCTGCAGTCCGTGCTGCGGGCCGCGGCACAGCACGAGGGCACCGCGCTGGTCGAGATCTACCAGAACTGCAACATCTTCAACGACGGCGCCTTCGAGGTCCTCAAGGAGCCCGGCACCCGCGACGAGGCGCTGATCCGGCTGGAGCACGGGCAGCCCGTGCTGGTCGGCGCGGACCGGCACGTCGTCCGGGACGCCGACGGCGAACTCCGGATCGCCCCGCGCACCGAGGGCACCGCGCTCGTCCACGACGCCCACGCGGCCGGCCCCGGCACCGCCTTCGCCCTCACCCGGCTCGCCGACGCGGACACCCTGCACCACACCCCCATCGGCGTGCTGCGGGACGTCTCCCGCCCGGTCTACGACACCCTGATGACCGAGCAGCTCACCCGCGCCGAGGAACAGAAGGGCCGCGGCGACCTGTCCGCCCTCCTCACGGGGTCGAGCACCTGGACGGTGAACGCCTGAGTCCTGCGCAGGCACCTCCGGCCCGAAACGGGGTCAGCGCTTCGCGGCCCGTCGGACACCCGCCCCTCGGCTCCGCCGTTCCCCGGGCCCCTGGAGCTTCGCTCCCGCGGAGCCCGGCGGGCCCGGAAAGGCGGAGTTCGGCGGGCCCGGGCGACGTTTCCGCCGCCTGTCAGTAGTCATAGTTCGGGACGGGGATGACACCCGCACCCGCGGGCCGCTACCTTTCGGGGAAACGACGGCGCGCGGGTGAGGGGCAGGCCATGGCGGATGCGGCGCGGGAGGCCAGGGTCGGGCTGTGGAACGGCTTCGCGGCGTACGGGATGTGGGGGCTGTTCCCGCTGTTCTGGCCGCTGCTGGAGCCGGCCGGGGCGCTGGACATCCTGGCGAACCGGATGGTGTGGTCGCTGGTCGCGGTGGCGGTGATGCTGCTGGTGCGGCGCCGCTGGGGCTGGATCCGCCCGCTGTTGCGGCAGCCGCGCCGGCTCGCGCTGCTGACGCTCGCCGCCGCCACCGTCTCGGTCAACTGGGGCGTGTACATCTGGGGTGTGAACTCCGGGCACGTGGTGGAGACCAGCCTGGGGTACTTCATCAACCCGCTGGTGACGATCGCCTTCGGCGTGCTGGTGCTGCGCGAGCGGCTGCGCACCGCGCAGTGGGCGGCGGTCGGGATCGGCGCCGCCGCCGTCGCGGTGCTGACGGTGGCGTACGGCCGCCCGCCGTGGATCGCGCTGGTGCTGGCGTTCTCGTTCGCCACCTACGGGCTGGTCAAGAAGAAGGTCGGGCTGGGCGGCGCCGAGAGCCTCGCGGTGGAGAGCGCCGCGATGTTCCCGTTCGCGCTCGGCGTGCTGGTGTACCTGGGGGTGCGCGGCGAGGGGACCTTCGGGCACGGCGCGGGCCACACCGCGCTGCTGCTGGTGAGCGGGGTGATCACCGCGGTGCCGCTGATGTGCTTCGGCGCGGCCGCGCTGCGGGTGCCGCTGACCACGCTGGGGCTGCTGCAGTACCTGGCGCCGGTGTTCCAGTTCTCGATCGGCGTGCTGGTCTTCCACGAGTCGATGCCGCCGGCCCGCTGGGCCGGGTTCGCCCTGGTGTGGGTGGCGCTGGCGGTGCTGAGCTGGGACGCGCTGCGCCGGGTGCGGGCCGACCGGCGGCAGCGGCCGGTCGCGGTGGCCGACGCGGTACCGGACGCCGTCGCGGGCTGAGGGCCCGTCAGGCCAGGGCCAGTTCGCGGGCCAGCCGGGCGCTGTCCCGGTGCCCGGTGAAGGCGGTCGCGGCGCCCAGCGCGGCGGCCCGGCGGCGGGCCCCGAGCAGGCCGCCGTGGGTGAGCGAGTCGAGCGGGCGGCGGCCGCGCCACTCGTCCAGCGACCAGCGGGCGTACGGGCCGAACAGGGCCCGGGTCGGCTCCGGCAGGTCGGTGCGGGCGGGGACGGCGGCCCGGGCCCCGTTCAGGGCGACCTGGCCGTCCAGGCTCGCGCAGACGTCCAGCCAGGCGAGCGCGGCCGGGCGGTGCCGGGCGCCGCGGGGGAGGACGAACACGTCGACCCGGGACTGGAACACCTCGCCGGTGCCCGGCGCGGCCGCCCACCGGTAGTCGACGCCCGGGCGCAGGCCGAGGCTGTCGCGCAGCCAGCCCTCCACCCAGTCCCCGGTGAGCAGGTACGCGGCCTGGCCGGAGCCGAACCGGTGGGCCGCGTCGGTCCAGTCGGCGTCCGGCGCGGGCGGGACGGCCAGGTCGAGCAGGGTGTCCAGGAGGCGCAGCGCGCTGTCGGTGGCGGCGTCCCGCCAGGGGCCGCCGGGCCGCCACAGGGCCGCGAAGGCGTCGGGGCCGTGCGCGGCCAGCAGCAGGGTCTCCAGCAGGTGCAGCACCTCGGCGGGACCGCCGACGGCGAGCGGGGTGCGCAGGCCGGCCGCGGCCACCCGCTGGAGCTCGGCGACCAGCAGACCGGGCCGGGGCGGGGCGGGCGAGGCCCCGGCGGCGGCGAGCAGCCGGGCGTCGGACCAGAGCAGGTTGGTCCGCCGCACCCCGGCCGGGACGGCGTACAGCGAGCTGCCGACCCGCAGCCGCGCGAGCAGCGAACCGGGCAGCCCGGCGGACCAGCCGCGGCTCCGGAACATCCCGTCCAGCGGCTCCAACCGGTCGGCCAGCTCGGCGAGTTCGGCGCCGCCGGAGCAGCGCAGGCTGTCCGGGGGCGGGCCGGCCGCGAGCCGGGCCGCGAGGTCGACGCCGCGCGGGTCGGAGGTGTCGCCGGACACGAAGGTGACGTCCGGGGCGCGGCCCTTGAGGCCGGCCAGCAGCGCCTGCAGCCCGTTCTGCTCCGGCCCCGACGTCCAGCCCGTGGACACCTCCAGCAGCCCGGCCGGGCCGTCCGCCGAGCTGGCCTCCGCCGGGCCGAACCGGGCCAGCACGGTCGCGCACGCGGCCGCCACCGCGCCCAGCAGGACTCCACGACGGGTGATCTGCACGGCACTCCAGCGGGCGGTCGAACGGGCGGGCGGGCGAACAACGGACGAACGGTCCGGAGTGGCCCACCATCCCACCGTCCGACCCGAGGCCGCGTCAAGTGCCGGGCCGGGCCGGGCGCTCCCGAAGAACGGCTCCGCAGGATCTCCTCAACCGGACTTCCGGACTGCTAACGTCCGTGCTGCGCGACCCGGCCGCAGCTGTCCCGGCGCGCGGGAGGAACTCCGATGGTCCACCTCGCCCGGCCCGTGCTCCACCGCGTCCCCGCCCTGCGGCGGGAGACCTGCGGGTCGCAGGGCGGGGAACTGCGGATCACCCGGCCGCCCGGGGCGCCGGCCGCGATCCGCTGGCAGCCGCTGGACGGCGACCCCGTCGACCTGCTGCCGCCCTACCGCCTCGACCGGGTCGAGCTCCGGCACTCGCCCCGCGCCCGCCTGCACGGCCTCACCGCGGGCGTCCGCCTGGTCACCGCAGGCTGGGCCCCGCTCTTCCTGGTCTCCCCGACCCACCTGCCGACGCTCGCCCTGGCGGCCGCCGCCAGCCGGGAACGGGCGGGGGCCCGGGGAGCGCCGGCCCCGAGGGAACTCCTCGGCCCCGCCCGCTCCCCGGGCCCCCGGGAGCCGTACTAGCCCGCCTTCGCGGCCTTCTCCAGGGTCTCCGGCGTCACCGCGCCGACGAAGACCCGGCCGTCCGGGGTGACCAGGGTGTTGACGATCCGGGTGGAGACCAACGTGCCGCCGTTGACCGGGCGGCCGGTGAACTTGGCGAGGCCCTTCGCGGCGTCCGCGCCCGCGCTGCCGTGCGCGACGGCCGTCCAGCCCTCGCCGATCACGCCGCCGTCCCTACCGTCGGCCGGGCCGCCGCCGGGCCTGCCGCCCTCGGCGTGGTCGCCGCCGGGCGCCGGGAGCGCGGGCAGCACCGAGGAGAGCGGGTTCGCGGAGTGCTCGGCCGCGGACCGCTCGACCACCTTGGCGCCCTTGGGGACGTCGAACCGGAAGGTCTTGGCGTCCGGCTTGGCGTAGGAGAGCGAGCCGAAGCGGACGTCGAACGCCGTCGCGCCGTCCACCGTGCGGAGCTGGACGGCCAGCGGCACGCCCTTCTCGGCGTCCACCGAGATCCGGATCTCGGCGACCGTCGAGCCCTCCTGCTTCGGCTTGACGCTCAGCCGGTACGCGGCATGGCCGGCCACCCGCTCGGTGCCCGAGACGGTGATCGAGGTGGTCTTCGCGGAGACCGCGAGCAGCTGCTCGGCGACCTTCTGCGGGGTGACCGAGCCGAGGCCGGCCGTGCCGTCGGGGCGGTGCCCGTCGGCGCCCGGGGCGCCCGTCAGGTGCAGGGCCTGCTGGGAGGCGCGGTCGAAGGCCCACACCTGGTCGCCGTCGTGGACCAGCTCGTAGCCGGTCTTCTGGCCGGACAGCGTGACCCGCTGGCGGTCGGGGCCGTCGGCGGCGACCGTCAGGGTGTGCGCGCCGCCGAGCAGTTCGACCGCCTTGAGCTGCGGGTCGGCGCTGCCGGTGGACGCGCCCGCGCTGCGGGCCAGCTCGCCCAGCGGACCGCTGCCGCCCGCGGCGTCCGTCAGCGCGGTGGGCAGGCCGAGGTCGGCGCTGATCCGCACGGTGCCGCTGAAGGTGTCGGTGTTGCTCGCCAGCACCTTGGCGACCAGCTCCTGGGCGCTGATCGCGGGCAGGTTCGGTGCCTCGTCGCTGGCGAGCGCCGGCACCAGGCCGATGCCGGTGGCGACCACCGCGGCCACCGCGACCGGCACGCCGATCCGGACGGCCGCACGCCGCCGCCGGGCGGGTGCTGGTGCCGTCGTGTCCTGTGCTGCCGTGGCGTCCTGCTCCATCGGGGCCCCCTTCCGAGCTCTCTGCGCTGTCACTCTCCATTAGAGACGTCCGGCGGTCCGGAATCGTCGCCCGCCGGCACCACATCGCGGTACGTCTCGCGTTGTATCCGGCGCATTGCGACCCTGAGAGGGCGTTCGATAGGGGATTCCCCCCAACTGTCCGGATTTGATCGCTGCGGCACGGACTCGATTCCAGGATCTCGTGGCGACCGGGTCCG